>QQUG01000148.1 GCA_008501705.1 Flavobacterium sp. | reverse complement strand
CTCTGTTATCATGGTGGAGCGAGAAACCCAAAAAGGGATCATTATCGGTCATAAGGGTGCTGCTTTAAAAAGGGTAGGCGTAGAGGCACGTAAGGATCTGGAAGCTTTCTTCGGAAAACAAATTCAACTGGAAACCTATGTGAAGGTCAATAAGAATTGGAGGAGCGACAAAAGACAGTTGAGAAGATTTGGGTATAATCAGGGGTAGGTGTTAGTGGTTAGTAGAATTACCAAATTTTAATTTTGACTGATTGAATTTTGAAATTTATTTGAGATTTGACACTTGTTTTTTGGTAATTAGTCCGCGGAATATACTTCGACTACACAAATACACAAATCAACGTATTGTCGGTTTTCGGTTCTCGGTTTTCGGTTGTGAATTGTCGGTTGTCTGGTCGGGTTTGGACACTGAGCCTGTCGAAGTGTCTTTGTAATGTTAGTAGTTAGATGTGAATTTGTTGATGTATTGATTCGTTTATTTGGTTATTGAAATTTATTTGAGATTTGATCTTCGATTTTTGTGATTTAATTGAATTTTGCTTTTTGAATTTTGAATAGATTTTCCAACGCCTCAGATCTCCAAGGTCTCCTTCATAAAATTATACAATAAATGCATCTCATCCTTTCCGGCGGCTTTGCCCATCCTACCGGCAAAATACAAAGTGAACCAGGCCAGGATCATTAGTCCCATAAGCAAGATCTGCACCGCATAGGGCTCCTCGAGAGAAGCCCTGGTGTACCCCCATATACCAAAGCCTATAAATAGGGTTACCACTACAAAATGTAGAAACATAAACATCGTCCAAACAGCAGGTTTTGGCCCGAATACCCCGTGTAACTGCGATCTTCCTACTTCATATGATACGATCTCCAGGTCTAGTTGAGGTGACCAATAGTGCTGTTTTTCTTTTGGGATCTTTAGAAATACATGATCATCCACCCTGGTGATCACAAAATCCCTGGCGCTGCCTTTTACTTTTTCAAATGCCGCCAGGGCATCTTCGTTAGAACGGTCCAGTTCTATCTTGAATCGGGGCCGCAGCACTACCTCATTAGTTAACGACATAAATATTTAGGATAAAACTTTCAATCTAAATAAATTTAAAGAAACTAAAGCTGACAAAGGTCAGCCTTCCTTTAAAAAGCACTATTTTTGCAGCTAAATTCACCAGGTATGAGTATTGTAGCCATTGTAGGACGGCCCAATGTAGGTAAATCGACCTTTTTTAACAGGTTGATACAACGCCGCGAGGCTATCGTGGATGCGATCAGCGGGGTGACGCGCGACCGTCATTATGGGAAGAGCGACTGGAACGGTAAGGAGTTCTCCTTAATCGACACCGGGGGTTATGTAGTGGGTAGCGACGATATTTTCGAAGCCGAGATCGATAAGCAGGTAGAGTTGGCGATCGATGAGGCCGATGCTATCATTTTCATGGTGGATGTTGAAAGTGGAGTTACCGGGATGGATGAAGAAGTGGCTCAGTTACTTCGGAAAAGCAAGAAACCTGTATTCCTGGCAGTGAACAAAGTGGATAGTGCGAACAGGTTACACGATGCGGTCGAATTCTATTCCCTGGGATTTGAAAAATATTACCCTATTTCCGGGATCAATGGGAGTGGTAGTGGAGATCTGCTGGACGACCTGGTAAAGGTTCTGCCTGAGAACGAGACTCGTGATGAGGACCATCTGCCCAGGTTTGCCGTGGTGGGAAGACCCAATGCAGGAAAGTCGTCTTTCATTAATGCTCTGATTGGTGTAGAACGATTTGTAGTAACCGATATCGCTGGTACCACACGCGATAGTATAGATACAAAATACAATAGGTTTGGATTTGAATTCAACCTGGTTGATACCGCGGGGATACGTAAGAAAAGTAAAGTAAAGGAAGACCTCGAATTCTACTCAGTAATGAGGTCGGTACGTGCTATAGAACACTGCGATGTGGTCATGCTTGTGTTCGATGCTACCCGAGGCTTCGATGGGCAGGTGCAAAATATATTCTGGCTGGCAGAACGAAACAATAAGGGAGTAGTGATCCTGGTGAATAAGTGGGATCTTGTAGAAGGAAAGGACAATCAAACAACCAAAGATTTTGAGGCTTATATTCGCAAACAATGCGAGCCCTTTACCGATGTCCCTATTGTTTTTATTTCAGTATTAACTAAACAGCGGATCTTCAAAGCCATCGAGACTGCGGTCGAGGTATATAAGAACAGGAGTCGGCGAATAAAAACCTCTCAACTGAACGACATCATGTTACCCATTATACAAACCACACCTCCTCCGGCTCTCAAAGGGAAATATGTAAAGATTAAATTTTGTACTCAGTTGCCAACTCCACATCCCTGTTTTGCCTTCTTTGCAAATCTTCCGCAGTATGTGAAAGAACCCTACAAGAGATTTCTTGAGAATAAACTAAGGGAACACTTCGATTTTACCGGGGTGCCAGTTACGATCTACATCAGGAAGAAATAAAAAATTCACATTAATTTCACCTCCATTTATAACTTTTATATTATTTTTTAGGTTTATTCGATTACAGGGAGTTACCATGAATTTTAGTACTAACCTATTCAATAATATAATTCGAAATTTAGTTTGGGTCGCGTTTATCATTAGTGGTACGACCAATCTGGCTCAGAATAAGGTCGAGTACTTTCATTTTATAGATTCGGCAAAAGTTTATGTGCATTCTAATTCTGAATTGGCTCTCAAGTTTTTAGATTCAATTCCAACTCCTCCCGGACGATCGATCGAAGGTCGATTGGCAGACTATTACTTTTTAAAGGGGATGTTGTATCACAAATCCGGAGAACAGGCTAAACTATTTAACAGCTTTATTCAGGCTGTGAAATACGGTGATTTGGAGAGGAACTACGATGTTGCCGGACAGGCAAGTTTAGATTTGTTCTCAAATACCTATTCAGTAAAAAAAGATTCGACAGCATTTAAATTCTTAGATCATGCAAGGAATTATTTCTCCTTGGCAAATAATGAGAACGGATTGGTAGAAGTTGAGCAAATGCCGGCTTATATGGCCTTTCAGGATCACAGGTATGAGGAAAGTAATAGATTATTGCTGGCAAATCTGGATCGCTATAAAGATGTAGAAGACGATGCTTATTACTATATGTTCGCACTTTTTATGTTAACATCTAACTATATCCATCTTGGCGACACTCCTAATAGTGAAAAATACTTTCGAATCTTCAAATCTTTACAAAGCAACCCAACCATCGAAGAATATAATTACAGATCGTACGAAGTTGATCTTAACATTTGCAACAGTCACCTTGCAGTAGAAAATGATAATTTCGAATTATCCTTAGCGTATCTGGCTGAGGCGTCCAGGGGGAAAGCTTATATGGAACTTGTTTCAGAAAAGGAATATTATACATTATATGCTAATACTTACGAGCATATGGGGAATATTGAAATGTCAAATATCTTCAGGGATTCTTTACGAAGCTTTGAAAGATCGTTGTTGGAAGATAATATTTCAGCAAGTTTTGAGATTCACGAAAATTTGTTAAAAACTGAAGAAGAATTAAAAACAGAGAAAGCTAGAAAACAGCGCAATCTCCTTTTAGCATTTTCTATAGGTGCCGTCTTAATTGTTCTAATTGTAATATTTAGTCTTACTTATGCCCGATTACTCAATAAGCTTAAAGGATTATTCTCTCAGTTGAACAAAACCTCTTATTTAAATAGAAACCAGGAAAGGCTGAGCGCTAAAGTTCAGGGTTTGGAAGATCTTATCAAGGATCATAAAAAGCAAATGAAAAAGATTTCCCTTACTAATGATGTAGAAAAGCAAAGAAACATGATAAGGGAATTATATAGCGATCTCAATTTAAAGTCTTCAACCTTACTCAGTAACGAAAAACATCTTGAGATTGTAAATGATAGTAACGCAGAATTCTTTATAAATCTCCGTGAACAAAGCCCTCAGCTAACAGAACTTGAAACCTTGGTATGCTACTATTTGTTTTTAGATTTCAAGAACAAAGAAATTGCGGTTTTTCTAAATCGATCTGTTCGTTCCATAGAGAGTATACGATATCGCCTTGTTAGAAAGCTCGAGCTTGAAAAGAATGGAGAATCACTGGTCGACTTTCTTCATAAAGCAGTTAATTCCTAATTAAACTCTCTAACTTTCTTAGAGATCTCAAGTCGTGAACCTCTGTATCAACGTTAAAAATACTAGCTGCGTAGTAAGTGAGTAGTATATAATTTCAATACAAGACTATTGATTATTAATATTTGTTCAACTAATTATCAATACGTATTAAATATAAATTACTTACTATGAAATTAAAGAATTACTTGTCCTTAATAGGATTTGGTTTTGTTGCTTTTTGGGCACAATGCCAGGAAATAGAAACGAGTGAGGTGATCGAGGTGAGATCGCCAGATGGTTTTTTTGTAACAGCACCTATGTCCTCATATCCCCAAGTTGATCCGAGAACCGTTCAGAAACGCGAAGTTCCCAGAAACGGCTTAAGTAAAAAGGCGCTGAAGAAACAGGAATTTAATCATTCTGTTGGTGAAAGTCCCACTACCACAGACCCATTAGCACAAACTACACCGGCCACTCGACTTGGTAATCCACCCATCGTAAACTTCGATGGTATCAATGTCGATATCAGTCCGCCGGATCCAACTGCCGCAGTAGGTCCAAATCACGTAGTGCAGATGACAAACGTTTTATGGAGCGTATGGGACAAGACCGGTGTCCAGGCAACAGGATTCCCGAAAGATATAAATGATCCTCTCGGTGGCGTGATCTCCGGAGATCCTATCGTTCTTTACGACAGGGAAGCCGATCGATGGTTCATTTCACAATTTCAGTTACCGGGAAGTAATCAATTTAAAATAGCAGTTTCTACAACTTCCGACCCAACGGGATCATATTCTGTATATAGTTATGATGTGCCCGAAAACGACTATCCACATTATAGTATTTATGGAAACAGCTACATTGTGACCGGGAATTTTAACCCTATAGAATCCGGGCGTTTTTATGCGTTTAACCGTCAGAAAATGATCGATGGAGATCCCACGGCCGAAATTGCAACCTTAACCCTACCAGGTTATATAGGTAGCGGAGGTTTCCAGGCGCCACAACCTGTTCACTCGGAAGGTGCGGGAATTGCAGCAGGACCTGCTCCCATCGTTTGGTTTCAGGATGATGCATGGGCCGGAGTGGCGAACGACCACATTAAAGTATGGGATCTTACTATAGATTGGAACAATCCCGGTGGAGCAGTAGTATCTGCGCCCCAGGAGATCATGGTCTCTGCTTTCGATTCGTTCCTTGACGGAACGGGAGGAGACCCGTTTGCAGTCCTTGAACAACCCGGAACCGCACAGCGAATAGACCCGATCGTATTTGCCATTTATTTCCAAACACATCGTTACGACTTCGGTACGCACGAATCACTACTATTAAATTTTCCGGTAGAAATTACCGATGGAACTCAGATCAGTGGAATTCGTTGGATAGAATTAAGAAGACCAACTCCTTCAGATCCCTGGTCTTTATATCAGGAAGGTACTTATCAGGATGCCGGAGGTGAAAGCGTTTTCTTATCCGGAATGGCTATGGACCAGGAAGGAAATATAGGTATGGGCTACACCAAGACCGGTGCTACAACCTTTCCCTCCTTATATTATACAGGTAGACTGGCTTCAGATCCACTGGGTACAATGACGGTGGCCGAAGAACTTATAGTGGCTGGTACATCCTCTGTGACCTCAAATTCCAGATATGGAGACTATTCTCAACTTAGCCGCGATCCAAACAATGATCTGGTGTTCTGGTTTACGGGAGAATATTCGGGTGAGCCCAGAAAGACCAGGATAGCTTCTTTTAAAATTTCATCTTCATTGTCGGCTGATGAATTAGACCTGGATACGTCTGAATTGATAGTGACCTCAACCGATCAGGAAAATTTTGAGATCACCCTGTTCAATACTACAACCAGAGACATTTTAAGATTATCTGTTTACGATGCCTTGGGTAACCGGGTAATATATGAGCAAATTGAGAAATCAACACCTTCATATTACCGTACCAATATCGATATGTCTACTAAAGCTTCGGGTGTCTATATTGTTGAACTTGGAAATGCGAAGACGAAAGTTAACTCCAAGATCATTGTACGATAGATATAAACAAGGGCTCTATGCATAGAGTCCAAAAAGATATAATGTGATGAAATTAATTAAAACTATAGTACTGGGTTTCACCTGCTTTTTGTTTTTCTTTTGTAATTCTACCAAGGAGCCTAAGATGGATTTTGAAAATGTGGTGAATGTGGAGTCTCAACCAGATCAGAAAATGAAGGCTGAAGGATATGTGCTTGGCACTATCTTGTATTCAGAGGTAGAGGGTGACTGCCCGTATGTGATCCAGTTGGTCTCGGATCCAAACACCATGTTCGACCCTATCGATCTGCCGGAAGATCATAAGGCGAATGGGCAGAAGGTTTGGTTTACCTTTCATCCACTTCGTATGAAAAACCGTTGCGACAAAGCAAATCCGGTTAGTTTAGATAAGATTGTGATTAAAGATGATTAGTTTATAATTAATTGGTTATGAGGCCTCTCCGGAGGCCTTTTTTTTGACTTTTTTTATTTCTGAAGCCATCTCAAACCGTCTGTATGGTATAGCCTATATCAACTAAAAATGATTGATCGTTCGCCTGTATACGTACGTATTTAGTTCAGCAAAAAACAAACTGTTAATTATTTAAATGCGAGAGCAAAATTTTAACTGTGGCAGCTTTAAGTTAAATTGTGATGAATAAATTAATCTTCATTAAAAGTGCATACACTAATTTTTTCTGAAGTTAGGCTTGATTGGAAACTATTAGACCGTTCATCTATCCCATTACCAGCAAAACAATTGGTTAGATTTTCGATCTTTAGATTATTGATCATCTAACGATTTGAATTAAAGATAACTATAAGAAATAATTAACAATTTCATTTTTGCGTAATGCCTGATTTTAGACTACTTTTATCAATTCACGTTACTTTCCTTTTTTATTAATCATTGCGATGCAAATCCCCCACATTTGACTCGATTTCTGCTTATTTTATTTTCTAACATTAGATTTTCTGATATAGAATTTCGTGTCACCTGCCCACGTATAAAAATGTCAACAGATTAATTAATCTCAGTAAAAAAATTAGACACTGATATTCTAACGAAGGTGTTTTGAGGCACTTTTTTGTAGGATTAAACGTACTATTTGTTAAAAAACCAGCTAAAAAGTTAAATTTAGATGCATTTAATCGAAATAATATGCATTTTAACGATGTTTTCTTGTATAATTGTATGAGAGAAATGTAAAGCCCCTGATTTATAACTGCTTATATATTTCTCCTTTTAGCAATTTGTTTCGCATTAGCGATCACGTTTTATCCAAAGACAGTTAGTCTTTAAGAACCTCACACTTATAGAATAATTTAGTTTGATCATGTTGTAAACAAACCTACATGAACAGGAAAACGACCTACTTAGTATTATCCCTATTCACTAGCTTCTTCGCAATACAAGCGCAGATACAGGAACCGTTTGCTGTACGATATAGCGAAACCCTTAACGGCGATTTTACCATCATCGCAAACAATGTGATCTCCAGAACCGCTACCGGAAACTACAACGGCCCGGGTAACAATCACGATTTTCAGAATAATGTCTATGTAGATATTGACAACGATCCAACCACTTTTAATTCCAGTCAGGCAAATTTCATCAACCCTACTTCCAATGGTGCCTGTGTTACGATTTTCAGGGCATTCCTTTACTGGGCAGCCGTCGATGTAGAGCAGCCTAACGGAAGCGATAATCAGCCAAACTGGAACTTCGACGACGTAAAACTCATGCTGCCCGGGGAAACAACCTATTCAACGATCACTGCAGATGATGTGATATTCCGTGGCCGCACAACGCATTTCAGTAATGACCCCTATATCTGTATGAAAGACATTACTTCACAGGTACTGGCATTACCCAATAAATTTGGAACTTATACCGTCGCAAATGTAGAAGCGGCAGAAGGTTCTGTAGCCCACGACCCCATGGTGGGTACAACCGGGGGCTGGCAGATCGTATTTGTATATGAAAGCCCCGGACTTCCTGCAAAGAACATTACTTTAAATGATGGCTATGCTCATGTTACCAATATTATCAACAACATTGATATTAATTTTAGTGGTTTCCAGACCACCCCTGTTGGAAACGTAAACGCTAAATTACTATTTGGAGCCCTGGAAGGTGACCGTGGCCTAAGCGGTGACCGCTTGAGAATACTGGATGCAACCAATAATTTTGTAGATCTAACCGCTCCGCAACGAACTGCAAATAACTTCTTCAACAGTAGGATCACCGTTGGGAATGGAAACTATGTAGACCGAAGCCCGGCAAGTACCAATACGCTGGGATTCGATGCTTCGGTATTCGATCTGGATAATACGGGAAATTCAATTATAACGAATAATCAAACCAATGCTACCGTACGAATTTCTTCACAGAATGAGGTCTACGGAATTTATCTTCTCGGACTCGCAGTTGAAGTGTACAGTCCCAGCCTGGATCCCCTGGTCATTACTCAAACATCAGGTGCCAATCCTGCGAACCCGGGCGATACCCTGGGCTTTAGTTTTACTTTCGAGAACACGGGAAATGACGATGCGATAAATACCACTTTAAGTACGGTAATTCCCCCTCAGGCTACCTTGTTACCTATCACCAATTTACCCAACGGAGTAACCTATACATACAATCCGCCTACCGGAGATTTGGTTTTTACTGTTGCCAACGGATTTCTGGACGTGGGAGATCCACCCATTTCGATCGATATGGAACTTCAGGTAAATGACGAGTGTTATTTTCTCGAAACAGATTGTACCCTGTCATTCGACTTACAATTTACAGCTACCTATTCGGGTGCTCAGAATCCCAACTTGATCACATCCATTAGTACTTCAGATCCCACTTCCTGTACGGCCTTACCTTATACAGTAAATATCAATCAGCCGATCGTAAACTGGCTAACGGCGGCAGGTGCTCTGGATGTAACCTTAGATTGCGATGATACATCAGGATTGAGTCAAGCCCAAAGTCTCGAACCTGTACCGGATAAATGTACGTTTACATTGAATAAAACATCGGGACCCTTTGTTCCCGGAGGTTGCCCTAGTACCGGAACTTACACCAACACCTGGAATTTTACAGATGCCTGCGGCGTGACCATTGCCGATTATGTACAAGTGATCACCATAGCCGATAATGAAGACCCAACAGCCAGTAATCCACCCGCTATCAATGTACAATGTGTAACCGACATCCCGACCCCGGATCCTGCCGTGGTAACCGATGAGGCCGACAACTGCTCAACCCCGGTGGTGGCGTTTGTTAGTGACGTGTCAGATAATCAATCCTGCCCGGAGACCATAACCCGAACTTATAGCGTGACCGACGCCTGTGGAAATTCGATCAATGTTACCCAACAGATCGTTGTTCAGGATGATATTTTACCAACGGCAAGTAACCCTGCTACCATACAGGTTTCTTGTATTACAGATGTGCCTGCACCAGATCCCGCCGTGGTAACTGACGAAGCGGATAACTGCGCCACCCCTGTAGTTGCTTTCGTTTCAGAATCATCGGATAATCAAACTTGTCCAGAAACCATTTCTAGAATTTACAGCGTAACCGATGCCTGTGGGAATTCAATAAATGTTACCCAATTGATCCAGGTTCAAGATGATATTTTGCCAACCGCAAGTAATCCGGCACCCCTACAAGTGTCTTGTATCGCTGATGTGCCAGCTCCGGATCCTACGGTGGTAACAGACGAAGCCGATAACTGCTCAACTCCTGTTGTAGCCTTTGTTTCTGATATTTCCGATAACCAGACCTGTCCCGAGACCATATCAAGGATCTACAGCGTAACCGATAGCTGTGGAAATTCTATTCAAGTAACCCAACAAATTATAGTACGGGATGATATACCACCTACTGCCAGCAACCCGCCGGCAATAAATGTGGAATGTTATGGAGATATTCCTATTCCGGATATTAACGTGGTAACCGACGCTACCGATAATTGTTCGGTACCTATTGTGGCCTTTGTTGAAGATATTTCAGACAATGGCTTGTGCCCTGAAATAATTACTAGAAGCTATAGTGTAAGCGACATTTGTGGTAACCGTATAATCGTGGAGCAGCAAATCACTGTGCGTGATGAAACCCCTCCCCAGTTAGGTTCTTCCCTGGAGCCAGAGATAACTGTGGGTTGCGACGAAATGCCGGATGTACCGGACCTTACATTTACAGATAATTGCTCTACCAACTTGCTGGTGGAGTATGATGAGGAGATCATCGATCTGAACGAACTGGATTATAATATTATCCGAACCTGGTTTGTGACAGACGAATGTGATAACCGTAGCGATTATACACAATTGGTTATGGTTAGGCCGTCACTGGAAGCCGATACGGTAGCCCTAAGTATTTGCCCGGAGGACGATCCGGTGAACCTGGAGAGTCTTATCGAGAACACTGCAAATCTAAATGGTACCTGGGAAAGTGAATACCTGGATCAACTAGATGGAACGGTATTCGATCCCTCCGGATTCGAACTGGGAGAATATGATTTCAGATATACATATTCGGAGAACGATTGTGAATGGTCTACCAATATCGTGTTATCCATTAATGAGTCTTGCATAAATTTCCCCTGTATTCAGTCTAAAGAAGACATTGAAATATCAAAATTAGTTTCTGCCAATAACGATGGAATAAACGATTTCTTCGAAGTTACCTATACTCTGAATCCCAACAGTAACGAACCATGCGATATTTCTGTTAGTGTGGAGATATTCAACAGATGGGGAGCAAGGGTTTTTAAAGACGATAATTACAATAACGATTGGTACGGAGTTGCCCCATCGGGAGCCTTTGGTGATGCAACCCTGTTGCCAACCGGAACTTACTATTACCTGGTTACATTGAATAACAGCGGTTTCGACCCTATTCAAGGTTTCATTTTACTAGGAACAGAATAAATGAGAGAGGTTAAAAACATATTGCTTTGCTTACTGGCCATATTTGTGCTAGAGAGTACTTGTGCCCAGCAGACACCTCAGTTCTCTCAGTATATGTATAATACCATTTCTATCAATCCGGCTTATGCCGGTTCTAAGGAGGTTTTGGTGGTAAATCTGCTGAATAGAAATCAGTGGATGGGAGTAGACGGTGCACCGGTTACTCAAACCCTTTCTGCTCACAGCGGAATCCCCGGGTCCAATGTAGGTGTAGGCCTGTCTGTGATCAATGATAAACTGGGATTTGAAAGAACCACCTATGTATATTCGGATATTTCGTACAAGCTCAACCTGGATCATTACGACGAATACAAACTTACTTTCGGTGTGAAGGCCGGTTTTAGAAAATACAGTATTGATGAAGAATTGTTGAACGATCCTAATTATGCCAACGACCCGTTCCTAATGGGTGCCGATTTTAAATGGGACCCCAATGTAGGGGTAGGTATCTACTTCAGGGGCGAGTCATTCTACCTGGGTGTCTCGGCTCCGCGTTTGCTTACATACAGTGGAAGCTCCGAATATTTCTCCCTCGAACGAATTGCCTACTACGTAAATGGAGGCTATGTAATGGATGTGAATCCGCATCTTATCTTTAAGCCCGCGTTTATTGTGAAGTACACCAACGGGGCTCCTGTATCCTTCGATTTTTCGGCCATGTTCCTGATCAATCAGAATTTATGGCTTGGAGGATCCTACCGATTGAAAGATTCGTTTGGTGCATTGGTGAATTTCAGGATCGCGAAAGGAGTGAATGTGGGTTATGCCTACGATTATGTTACGTCCGGGCTCAATACGGCCACTTTTGGTTCGCATGAATTAATGCTGAATTTCGAATTCCTATGGCCAAGACCACGTTGCAAGTGTAAGGATCTGTATAATTAGGTTGGTAGTTAGTAGCTAGTAGTTAGAGGTTAGATGTGAGAAGTTCTTTTGAAATGAAGGGGCAAAAAACAAAGATCAAGTTTCAAATCTCAAATAAATTCCAACTGTCAATCCCCAAAAACCCACAACCGACAACCACCAACTCACCAACTCACCAACTCCCACTGGCTCCGCCACCGCCAAAGCCGCCACCGCCAAATCCACCACCAAAACTACCGCCGCCGCCCCAGCTGCTGCCCGATCCACTGCTCCAGTTCCCTCCGGTTCTGCCTGCATTGCTGAGTACGATAATGTCCCAAAGGCTTCCCGTACCACCCCTGTTATTTCCTTTTCCTC
>QQUG01000201.1 GCA_008501705.1 Flavobacterium sp. | reverse complement strand
CTGTAGTGTTGATCTACTGTATCATGGGGCTTTTTATCGGAGCTTTAGTAACATTAAGCCCCGATTTTATGGCCGAAATCGCCAGTACCACCCAAAAACACTTCCCTCAGGATTTCGCCTCTACTGGCTATAAGGCCGACCTGATGATTCCTGTATTTATAACAAAATACTTGCCTCATGGAATGATAGGTTTGCTTATGGTTGCGATAATGTCTGCGGCTATGTCGTCCTTGAGCTCTACAGTTAATTCGTTATCGGCAGTAAGTGTTGAAGATTTTTTTAACAGAGGAAAAAAGAATCTTGAAGCAGCCAGATATATGCGAATCTCGAAATTAGCAGTTGTTTTTTGGGGGGTCGTGTGTATTGCGTTCTCGTTCTTGTTTGGAGGGAGTAAAAGCACGGTGATAGAAATTATTAATGCCATCGGTTCTGTATTCTACGGTCCGGTTCTGGTTACTTTCATACTGGCAATATTCTCCAAACGTGTAAACCACGTTGGGATGAACACAGGAATCATAGTAGCTGTTTTAATCAATTTGATATTCTCCAATACCATCCAGGAGATCTTCAATTACGACATAGGTATTAAAATATTCTGGATATGGCTCAATTTCACAGGTGTGCTTATTTCTCTAATAGTAGCCTACCTGGTGAGTGCCATGACCAAAAATGTGAAAGTAAAAACTGCAGATGTGATAAAGTTTGAAGTGAAGAAGAGTGATATCTTCTCAAAAGAGGTATACATTCTTGTAGCCTTCTTTGTCGCTATTCTCATCTTTAGCTATTTCGTACCTCAGATCTTTTCGTAAATGGCTTTGAACGTTTTATTGATACCCGATGCCTTTAAGGATTCACTTTCTTCTTCGGAAGTAGCCTCAGCTATGCGACGAGGGGTACTAGCTGAACATCCGGATGCAAATATCTTTCATATCACTGCTTCCGACGGGGGAGAAGGTTTTCTGGAATCGGTACGTCAGTATCTCCCGAACGCAGAAGTTATAGTTTGTAAAACAGTTGATCCCTTAGGAAGGCCACTGGAAGCAAGTTATCTGATCGATCGGGACAACAATGTAGCTTATATAGAATTGGCAAAGGCTTCCGGGCTTGAATTATTAAAACCAGAAGACCGGAACCCTCTGTTTACATCAACCAAAGGTACGGGTGTGCAAATAGCCGATGCGATAAGAAGAGGGATGAAAACCATTTACCTGGGGATAGGAGGCAGCGCAACCAACGATGCTGCCACAGGTATCGTATCTGCACTGGGATTTAAATTCAGTGATGAATCGGGTGATCTCCTTGATCCCTGCGGAAACATGTTAGGTGAAGTTTCAGCAATTGAAAAACCGGTTTCACTACCAGAAGACCTCAAGTTCTATGCTATAAATGATGTTCTAAATCCGCTCTATGGCCCTGAAGGAGCTGCGTTCACCTACGCCAAACAAAAGGGAGCATCGACAGCAGAGATCAAGCTATTGGATGCCGGATTACAAAACATAAGCGAGGTGATTAGATCGACCTATGGTATGGATCATTCGGATGTGCCGGGCTCTGGTGCAGCGGGCGGAACAGCCTATGGCCTAAAGGCCTTTCTCAATGCCGAATATATTAGTGGGGTCTCTTTTTTACTGAAGCTTGCCAAATTCAATGAATTAGTGGATTCCGAGGGCATTGATCTCATACTTACCGGTGAAGGATGTATCGATTCACAAACAGCATATGGTAAATTAGTATCGGGAGTAGCCAATGAAGCCAGGCTGCATAATATCCCTGTTATGGCGGTTTGTGGAAAGCTGAATCTAAATAAGGATGAAGTCCGCAAACTGGGGATGTTTGCTGCCGATGAAATTTACAGGCCAGATCAGCCGGAGGGTTACAGTTACTCCCACGCGGCAAGCTTGATAAGCAAACGTACCGTGGAGCTGTTATCCCAATTATAATTTCTTATTCTTCAATTACCAACGATTCCTTATATTCCTGTACTATGGCAAAGTAACCCAGCGCAAAATTATTGATGTCGTTGAGATTGTCGAAATTGTTATTATTATCAATATTGGTGGCATTGATAAAATTTCCTCTAACGGTAAGCGCCGGAGTTTCAAAGGGGCCAAAATCTTCTTCGCTCTGAAGGATAAGTTGGTCCATATAGGTATAAAAATCCTCATCCACTCCCATAATAGATATATTCAATGTATCTCCCACAGCTAAGGCTTCATCGTAAAAGTATGAGAAAGCAAACTGCTGCCCCTGGTAGAATTCGTCTTCTGTCACCAGGTAATTTCCGAAGTCAAAATCGAAAAGGTAAAAATCATCGCGCTCATCAGAATCTGTAAACGTCACGATCACTTCGGTATCATCTTCATCGAATAGAATTCCGTCTCCTTGTACCAAATTGTCTATGGGTACCGTAGGAACAAACCTAGCGGTGGCTACATAATATTTATCTTCAAAATCTATTTGCATAAAAAGGCTTCCCTGTGTTAGGAAATCGGTATCGAATACTCTGCTGTAAATACCCGATCCCGGTATTTCCTCATTTAATACCGGAGGATCGATCCCACCTCCCGGGAGGTCAAGATTGGTGAGTGAGATCTGTTGCAGGTTGGCAGCGGGTATAGACTCGAAGAAAGAGCTTGTCTCGCTTACCTTTACCGTCACCTTAGTAAATGCTTCGTTTGTATCTACGCGCACCAGGGCATCGATAATTAACCTGGGTTCTTCAGTGGGTACGTCCACCTCTATCACCTCCTGGCAGGAAGCCATAAAGACCAGCAATGCTAGTATTGTGAATATGCCTTTATAATATTTTTTCATGATAGATCATCTTTTGCTAAAACTTGAAATTATAGGTCACAGAGGGAACTATACCAAAGATAGAAGTCCTTACAGCCTCGTTGACACCTGTATCCTGATTTTGCCTGAAATTGATCGAGGCCGAATTCATTCTGTTGTATACATTATAAATGCTGAAAACCCATTCCGATTGCCAGTTACGGCCTTTATTCTTTCGGGGTGTTAGGGTAGCCGCTATATCCAGTCTATGATAATTTGGTAGGCGAGTGGAATTCCGAAGTCCGTAGTATGGGATCACCAGCCCCTGGAATTCAAACTGACCAATTGGAAAATTGGTGGGTTGCCCCGTTTGAAACACAAAGTTACTATT
>QQUG01000127.1 GCA_008501705.1 Flavobacterium sp. | reverse complement strand
TGTTCTTCCTCCGGGATGACTCCCAGCCGGCCCTGTTGTTCGTTAGAAAATATATTTTTATAATTCTAACCTGTGGGCTGTTCCTGGGCTTTACGTTCACTAAATTTAGAAGTGCACCCAGTGCTGGAAGACGATTACTCATAATGCTGGGGCTCTTAGCCTTCTTTGTCACCCTTTGGTTTTTCGGATCCAAGATGCAGTTGTACGCCTATATGCAAACTTATAACGTCTTCAAAAATCTGGATAAAGTAGAGATCCACGAACTTCCTTTAACCCGAAATGAACGTATCCAGCCATACAATAATATTGTAACCATGGCCTACGAGTCTATTGGAGAGACCCAGGAGGTTTCACCTCCGCAATTGGTGCGCGTTGACAGTAGCAACCAATGGACCATGGCGGTACAGCCCTCCAAAGAATATACCTGGCAACGAATTAGCGACAATACCGAGGAGATCTTTGTGGTGGAAAGCACATCTCCTTTTCCCAGATTCTCCGGCGAGAACCGCGTACCGGTGATCTTCTCAATAGGCGAATCGCTCGCTTTTAGCAGGAATACCTATAATGCCGTAGTGCAGCGATTCAATATTTTCCAACTGTTCACCATGGAACCCAGCGAGGTTTTTTATATGAAAAATGACGACGGAAAGTGGGTACAGGTTGTGAGCTTAATTAAATGGAAAGGATTTTTCTTTCCATATCCCTCTTACGGCGGTGTTATGATCATCGATCCCGGAGAACACGACACAATGGATTACCTGGAACGAATCACTATTGGAAAAGGAACCTATATCCCACCGGATGAAATTAAAAATTATCCCTTCCTCACCAAACAAAACACCCTGGCTGAAAAAATATCCCGGCTCCAGGCTCAGTCGCTGCAGTTCTTAGGTGGTTTTACAGATCCTCTTCCCTGGAATATGGAAACTGCAGTGAAGATCCCCAATCTTAAGGACGATGAAAATATGCAACCCTTTGTAACCGATTTCAACTTCGATGGCATGGGTGCCGACGCCTACAGCGGACTCTACCATTGGTTTGGACTAGAACCGGTAGGAGAAGAACGAACCAGCCTTTCCTTCAGTGTTATGATACCCGCAGATGGAACAGATAAATTATATTACTACAATCACGCCGCTAAAAAAGAAGGTTTAGCCGGGGTCTCAGCCATGCCGTTAAAAGTGATCGAGTCTCGTAAAGAATACGATTGGAACGTTAACAAACCCGTCGAATTCAGGCCTTTTGTAAAAGAGATAGGCGGAAGAAAGCGAATGTTCGTATTCTGTACGATCGCCGCAAAACGAGATGACAGTAAAAAATTTGATGGCTCGGCCACTCCCGATCTCGCCCTGGTAGACACCGAATATCGCGACGTGGTCTGGATCGACGCCAAGCACCCTTCCCAATGGGAAACGTCTATACTCGAACAATTGGGTGATACCTGGAAGGCTTCCGAAAATCTTTCAGACGAAGATATCTGGCCCAACAGGATCGAGATAGACCTCAACGAATTTAAAGGAAAGGATAGCCTTTCGGCCGGAAGTGTTTCAGAAGAATTGATCGAAGCCGTACTGGACAGCATCAATAATTAAACGGCAGGCATAAAATATACCTTCAGAAAAACAAAACTGAGATAAACCCATAGCAAGGTAAAAATAAGATGCATGGCAGTTTCGAACACTTTGCCCCACCATAATTTCGAGGAATAAACAAACAGTTGTATGAATAATCGAATTGTCCAGAAGATCCCGATCCCCAGAGAAATCTTTCTACCTAAGCTGGTATGGACAAGTTCAGAGGCGGATGTAAAACACAGTAAGCCCATAAGAAATACTGTAAGCGCGATGAAAAAGGTGTGAACTCGCATCATCTGATTATTCATGAGACTGAGGCCTTTCAATTCATCCTTCCACTTAAAATACCGCGGAAAGGGAATATGAATGAGCGCCAGCAACATTAGTAATGTCCCGATAATCTTAAGCTGTAGTTCCATTATTCTTTAAAATAAAGGTTGATATAAAAGCTGTGGTCTTCATCACATTTTCAATTTTAAATCCGGCCTTCTTAAAGACTAACATCCAGTTATTTTTGCTGAAAAAGTGAAAAGTACCTATAGTATAAGCCAAAAAATTTGCACTGTCTCTTAAGTGTTCCACCACTACAATGCTGCCCTCGGGCTTTATCACCCTGTGTACTTCCTTGAAAAATTCGAGTCGCTCATGCTCTTTCCTGATCTCATGGGCACTTAAAATTAAAAAAACGAAGTCGGCCACATGATCACCCAACGGAATTTTAGATGTTGAGATGATCCTGGTGCCGGGATACGGTGGGTAAGCCTTGCGCGCTCTACTAATGGATGGTTCGGTATGCCTGCTTTCATTGTAGAAATCGAAAACTTCTAGGTGTATCCCGGAGTATTTGTTCTTAATGATGTTACTAGTCTCGTCGAACCCAGCATTGATATTAACTAAGGTATCCCCGGGTTTTATTCCAAGTGTATCGAGCCAAGGGAGTTGGTAGAGGTTGGAACGGTCGTAAATCCAGTGAGAGATGAATAGTGATATGCCAACCGGTAAAGAGATTAGAACACACACCCATGCGGCCAAAGATCCTCCCCAAAGTGAACGGATTGTGAAGAAAAGCAGAACTATTACTATTACATAAAAAATATAAAAATGCCGGTTGAACCGGATGATATTCCAAACGCCCTGGTATGGTTTTCTCATCCTTTCCATTGTTCTTTGATTCCTTTTTTCCAGTAATAGGGTACATCCACGATCTGAAAGGCATTAGCCAGAACCACCTCCTTTAATTTTAGGTCCTCGATAAATTTGAATCGATAATCCTTAACCTCTAAAGGTTGTGGTTTCCAGTTTTTACGAACTCCTTCGATGATGAGTATTTCTTTTTTTTCTGAATTGTATGTAAATGTGAAAGGCAACGGACCCGCATATCTACGGGCTTCCTTCCAATTGGAGAATGGTGAGCCCGGCGGTAAGAGTGCCTCCTCGTTTGAACCTTGAAATACTGCTTCAAAATTGGATGTTTCAGAAGAAACCTTGCTAAGTTTACCTTCCTCCTGAAAGCGAATATCTGTAGTTGTGTATTTATAATGCGTAAAGATATTTCCGAAGAGTTCCATTTTCTTCTTATTGGTTTCAGACTTCAAGATATACAGACCCCGGAGTCTTTTTCCTTTTAAATTTTTATATCGAACAAAAATGCGATAACAAACAAGTATAAA
>QQUG01000213.1 GCA_008501705.1 Flavobacterium sp. | reverse complement strand
ATATTTAATGGAAGACAGATAACCAACCTGGAAATGGAAACTGCCGCTATTTATGGCATGTCCAGATTGCTGGGGCATAAAGCACTTTCGCTTAACGTGATCCTTGCTAACAGGGCAAACGGAAATTTTAGTAAGGATCCAAAAACGGCTATAGATAAATTAATAAAAAAGACATTAGAAATATTGGTTCAATGAAAAAATTCCTAATTGGTGGTGTGCCGGAACATTTTAACCTTCCCTGGTATTTAACCCTACGGGACAAATCGTATACCAAAGAAGGGATCAACCTTCGTTGGAAAGATTTCTTTGGTGGAACCGGAGCTATGGCCACTGCGCTACGTGAAAAAGAGATCGATATGGCTGTGATCCTTACCGAAGGAATTATCAGGGATATTTGCAATGGTAACGACTGCTCTATCGTTCAGGTATTTGTTGCCTCTCCTTTAATTTGGGGAATTCATGTTGCAAAAGAAAGCAGCTACCAAAATGTTTCAGATCTAAAAGGAAAAACCGCGGCTATAAGTAGGTACGGATCGGGATCTCATTTAATGGCCTTTGTGAATGCAGAGAACCAGGGTTGGGACCCCTTTAACGATCTAAAATTTGAAGTGATACGAAATCTTGAAGGTGCTTTAGAAGCCATCCCCAAGGGAGATGGCGATTATTTTATGTGGGAAAAGTTTACCACTAAGCCTTATGTTGACAACGGACCCTTCAGAAGCGTTGGGGAATGCCCCACTCCATGGCCTTGTTTTGTGATCGCTGTACGTAACGACGTCCTGGAAAATGAAACTGAAGCTATTCAAAAGATCCTGGAGATCATTAATAAAACAACTGCAGATTTTAAAGATATACCAGGTATCGCGCAGATGATCGCCAATCGATATGACCAGAAAATAGAAGATGTCCGCGAATGGCTATCCCTTACAGAATGGAGCCAGGAAAATCTGAGTTTCGCACAGGTAGAGCAAATTCAGCAAAAATTAAAACACCTGGAATTGATAGAGGAAATTGTTCCACCCGAAAAGATACTAGCTACGGTAATCTGAAAGCGCTAAATAATTTAATATCAATTACTTCTAGAGAAGATCAATAATTTTTCAAAAACCTACGCAACCCTTTCACAACTTAAGAATCTTACTAGAGTAAATAGTAAGTATATGACTACTTTCTTAATCATACTGGGGGCCTTGCTAGTGACAAATTATCTTTTGTTGCAGTTTAGTTGTAATGATGCAACTGAACCCGAAACTCCGGACGAAGAATAAGTTACTTCCCTCCTTTCGTATTACAACTGCCAATTTATTGGCTGTTTCCCTTTTTGTTTTAAATATGCATTTGTCTTGCTGAAGTGCTTGTTGCCAAACCAATAGCCACGGTTGGCGCTTAATGGTGATGGATGTCCGCTTGTAAGTACCAAATGCCTGGACGTGTCGATTCGAGCTCCCTTTTTTCTGGCATAACCTCCCCATAGTAGAAAAACCAGATTCTCACGTCTTTCCGAAAGCGCTGTTATTGCTGCATCTGTAAATTGTTCCCATCCTTTGTTTTGATGACTTCCCGCCTGATGTGCCTGTACTGTGAGTGTAGCATTGAGTAAAAGAACACCTTGCTCTGCCCAGGCTTGTAGATCTCCATGTTCTGGTGGACTAATGCCCAGGTCATTCTTCAGTTCTGAGAATATATTGACCAGAGAAGGAGGATTAGCGATCCCCTCGCCTACCGAAAAGCACAAACCATTGGCCTGGCCATCGCCGTGGTAGGGATCCTGGCCTAAAATAACAGCTTTTACTTGGCTAAATGGGGTATGATCGAAGGCCGAAAAAATATTACGTCCGGGAGGAAAACACTTGTGTGTGGTGTATTCCTTCTTCACGAAGGCGGTTAGCTTTTTAAAATAGTCCTTATCAAATTCATCACCCAGGACCTGCTTCCAGCTTTCTTCAATTTTTACATCCATTATACGTATTTTTGTTATCAAACAGCTAAAATTACAGCATTATAACGGAATGGTTCGAATTGATAAAAAAACTTTGCAGGATTTAGAATATCCTTCCGTTTTGCAGCAGATCTCAGAATTTTGCATCACAGAACCGGGTCGGAATAAAGTCTTGGCTATCCAACCATATAAAGCCACGGAATCTATTCAACCCGAATTACATCGTGTAAAGGAGTTTACTGCATCCTTTGATAATGAAAACCGGATCCCGAACCATGGATTCGAGTCCATTGCCAATGAGTTGCATCTACTCAACATAGAGAACAGTTCGTTAGAAATTGGTGCCTTCCGTAGAATTCTTTCCGTGTCAAATACCACCAAAGGTCTACTTGCTTTCTTTAAAAAATATAATGAGTTCTACGCCCATTTGCATAAATTCTCTACCGAGGTTGATTTTACCAATAGTATTTCTGAAGCTATTACTGCTGTAATAGACCGCTATGGAGAAATTAAGAATACTGCCTCAGATGAACTAGCTGCAATCCGTAAAACGCTAAATGTGGTGAAAGGACAAATAAACTCTTCGTTTACAAAGGCCCTTAACAGGTATTCCACCTCAGACCTATTGGATGAGATTAGGGAGACAGTAGTAGACAACAGGCGCGTATTGGCTGTGAAGGCTATGCACAGGCGTAAGATAAAAGGCATGGTTATGGGCCAATCGAAGACAGGTAGTATCGTCTATATCGAACCACAGGAAACCCTCGAATTCGCTAATGAGTTAAGCAATTTAATATATGAGGAACAGGAAGAAGTAAAACGCATCCTGAAGGAGTTAACCAATTTTGTACGCCCATATAAGGAAACTTTGTCCGGATACCAGGATTATCTTACCAGCAT
Organism: Flavobacterium sp.; assembly: GCA_008501705.1. Taxonomy (GTDB): domain Bacteria; phylum Bacteroidota; class Bacteroidia; order Flavobacteriales; family Flavobacteriaceae; genus Pukyongia. Next base: position 411 of record QQUG01000213.1, on the reverse strand, counting down.
AGACGTTTTTTACGCAAAGGCAAGATATGCTATAGATATAGACGGACAGCTCCCTTTATTAGGTTCAGAAAAAAGACTTTATTTAAAAAATGCCTACCACCCGCTCTTGCTAGTTTCAAACCGAAAGCAAAAAGTAAAAACTTATCCCCAAACTATCGAACTGGCCCCGGATAAGAGGATCATAGTTATTAGCGGACCCAATGCAGGGGGTAAAAGTATTACCCTTAAAACCGTGGGGCTTTTACAATTAATGTTGCAATCGGGCATGCTAGTACCGGTAGATCCGTTGAGTGAGTTTTGTTTCTTCGGAAGGGTATTAACAGACATTGGTGATAACCAAAGAAAAGAGAATCATTAAAGAACCTACAGCTACCGCCTTAAAATGATAAATCAATTTCGGAAAAATGTAAG
>QQUG01000132.1 GCA_008501705.1 Flavobacterium sp. | reverse complement strand
TACTCCCTGGTTCTAACGGTTCGTTGTTCAATTCTTTTTTCGTATCGCTCTCCTTTAAAAATTCGTTGTACGAATATTCCCGGTATATGGATATGGTTTGGGTCGAGCTCTCCTGCAGGAACTAATTCTTCAACTTCAGCTACAGTGATCGCAGCTGCACCGGCCATATTAGGGTTAAAATTTCGGGCAGTTCCCTTGAAGATCAGGTTTCCGGCGGTATCACCTTTCCATGCCTTCACAAAGCCAAAATCGGCTTTAAAAGCATATTCCATCAAATGCATCTTACCGTTGAACTCGCGCGATTCTTTCCCTTCACCTACTTCTGTTCCATAACCGGCCGGGGTAAAGAAGGCCGGTATGCCGCTTTGGGCTGCCTGGCAACGCTGGGCAAGCGTGCCCTGTGGTATGAGTTCTACTTCAAGCTCCCCACTTAGCATTTGCCGTTCAAATTCGGCATTCTCGCCTACGTAAGAGGAGATCATTTTTTTTATCTGTTTCTTCTGAAGGAGCAATCCGAGCCCAAAATCATCCACCCCGGCGTTGTTGGAAATACAGGTGACATCCCGTACTTCACGTCGCACCAACTCTGCGATACAATTCTCCGGGATACCGCTTAACCCAAATCCGCCTAGCATAAATGTCATCCCATCTTCTATACCTTCACAAGCTTCACGGACATTGGTAACTGTCTTATTTATCATGTAAATTATTTTTATGAAAATTTACGAAAATTAGCTCGGTAATAAAACTTCCCGCAGCTAGAAATTACGTGTTTTTTGGACTTTATTTAGAGATCGAACTCATCGGGAATCTCTCCTCCGCTGTTCTCTTCTTTCCATTTTGCACAATCGGTCGCAATCGAGATCTTTTCTGGTTTGGCAAATGCATCTTTGGAGATATTCAACGACTCGTCCTCGTAACATTTTTTCATATAGATAGCCCAGACAGGCAGTGCCATTGTCGCTCCCTGCCCGTAGGCCGTACTACCAAAATGAGTTGCGCGATCTTCTCCTCCTACCCATACTCCGGTAGCCAGATTTGGAACCATTCCCATAAACCAACCGTCACTATTGTTCTGTGTTGTTCCGGTTTTCCCGGCAATGGGATTCTTGAAACCATAAGGATATCCGGTTACAACCTTCTTATAAACTGGGTCGCCACCTCTCCAGGTATGCCTTAGTCGTGATCCTGATCCAGACTGGGTAACCCCTTCCATAAGACTTACAGTTACATAGGCCGTCTCGTCACTAATAACATCCCGGGTCTGAGGAACATTCTGATACAGCACAGTACCATTCTTATCTTCTATTCGCTGAATTAGTGTTGGTTTTATATACACGCCCTGATTGGCAAACGTACTATAGGCGCCTACCATCTCATACAGGGATACATCTGCAGTACCCAGTGCAATAGATGGAACTGCCGGAATATCCTCAGTATCTACCTCCATTTTTGCAACCAGATCTATCACGGGCTGGGGGCCTACACGGTCTATTAATCGGGCCGTAATGGTATTGATCGATTGTGCTAGTGCCGCTCTAAGGGTGAGATGCCCTCCGGATATAGCCCCAGAATTTTTGGGAGTCCAGGGTTTTAAGAGTCCGTACTTCCCCTGGGGGATCGTATACGGGGTGTCTGGTAAGGTATCACAGGGCGACATATGCATCTGGTCTATGGCCGTTGCATATACAAAAGGTTTAAAAGTTGAACCAATTTGTCGCTGACCGGTTTTTACCATATCATATTTAAAATGCTTGTAATCAATGCCACCTACCCAGGCTTTTACTTCTCCTGTTTGCGGGTTCATGGACATGAGGGAAGCCTGAAGAATCCCCTTGTAATAGCGAATGGAATCCAGGGGTGTCATGACCGTATCTTTATCTCCCTGCCATGAAAAGATACTCATTTTATGTTCCTGCTTAAAACTCTCCCGTATCTCTTTTTCGGTCTTTCCCTGTTTTTTCATCACCCTCCATCTATCGGATCGCTGAATAGCGGCATCCAAAATTTTATTGGTCTCTTCCGGGGTGATATCACGGAAAGGGGCGGTTTTGTTCTTTTCATTCTGCGCATCGAATTCTTTCTGAAGATTCGCCATGTGCATATCCATAGCCTCTTCTGCATATTGCTGCATCTTCGAATCGATGGTGGTATAAATCTTTAAGCCATCGGTATAAATATTGTACTTGCTTCCATCACTCTTGGGATTCTCTTCTACCCAGTCTGCCATAAAAGCGCGGGCATATTCTCTGAAATAGGTAGCGATCCCCTCATTATGCCCCTGAGGAGAATAACGAAGATTAAGATCCAATGCCTGTAACGAATCCTTTACCTCATTAGTGATATAGTCATACTTAGCCATCTGGGCCAGCACTACATTTCTTCTATTCTTTACACCAACGGGGTTTCTCAAGGGGTTGTACAGGGAAGAATTTTTAAACATCCCAACCAGAGTGGCGGCTTCGGTAGTGGTTAATTCTATTGGTTCTTTACTGAAATATATTTTTGAAGCCGATTGTATTCCAACAGCCTGATTTCCGAAGTCGTACTCATTGAAATACATGGTAATGATCTCTTCCTTGGTATACCTTCTCTCCAATCGGGTGGCTATGATCCATTCTTTTATCTTCTGAATCCCCCGCTCCATTTTGTTGCGGGAAACCTGCTCGGTAAAGAATAATTTTGCCAGCTGCTGTGAAATGGTACTGGCACCTCCCTTGGTTCCCAGAAATACAAATGCTCGTACGGTTCCTTTGGCATCGATACCGGAATGGTCGTAAAACCGAACATCCTCGGTAGCAATAAGTGAATTAACAAGATGGTCTGGCAGGTTTTCATACTTAACAGGAGTCCGGTTCTGCTTGTAGAAGGTTCCCAGGGTTACTCCGTCCGATCCAATGATCTGGGTTGCCAGGTTCTTCTCAGGGTTTTCAAGACTTGTTTCATCCGGCAAACTGCCAAAAACACCCCAGGACGCAAGAAGAAACACCAGAAATATCAGTACAACTACTCCGCCAAACAATTTCCAGAATGTACGAATGTGTTTTTGCTCTCCCTGTACCGCCTTTTTTTTCTTTGTAGTTTTCGCCTTTGCCATTTTATGGATCTTGTTTTATTTCCTCTATACTGTACCCCACATCGGTTATTCCTTCAAGTCTCCTAACGCCTTCAACCTCACCGTTATTGCGAACGGCATGTGTTATAGTTATGTTATAATTCCCATCTTCAAAAAAGGACACATTCTCTTTATACCATAGTTTGTTTTCTTTTATGTCTCCTATACCTTCCCCCATCCATTCCCCATTAGGATAAGCCATTTTGTACTCCAGGGTGTCCACGATGGTTTTGCCATAGGGAAACTCCATGGAGATGATCAGGAAAAGATTGTTATACGGATAATCATTGGTGTTTCTAATATTCACAAAGACATTGTATTTCTTTAGTGAATCGAGCTGAGGTATAGAAAATTCGATAATTTCGTCCTTATCCCAATACCCCGGTAAGGACCTGTTTTCCGAAACTACAATATCTGAAGAACAGGATGCCAGTATCAGCCCGAGTACAAGTAATACAACCGCTCTACCCATTCTTTTTTGTATTTCTGTTTCGATTGCGATTACGACTTTTAGAGCGGCGTTTGTTCCGGCGGCGCTTGGGCTGGTCGAAACGCGTTAAGCTATCCTGCCCAACAACATTATTAAACAGCTTACTATCAGACACAACAACATCTTCGATATATTCCTCTATGCTGGCAACGGTTTTCCCTTTTTTATTAATGGCAATGATATCATTTACCTTATCAACTTTTAGCTGATGCCAGTTCATCCCATCATTATCGTAGGCGAACCACATAAGTCGTTTAAAAATATCTATTTTCTGGCAGCTGGCTGTCCCTTTTTCGGTTTTCAGTTTTATGTCTGTCTTCGGAAATTCCTCCAGCGCTTCCATATAGGTGTCCAGTTCGTAATTGAGGCAGCATTTTAATTTTCCACACTGGCCGGCTAGTTTAAGAGGGTTTAAGGAAAGTTGCTGGTAACGTGCCGCGGAGGTATTCACCGACCTGAAATCTGTTAGCCATGTAGAACAGCACAGTTCTCTTCCGCAGGAACCCACACCTCCTAAGCGCGCTGCTTCCTGCCTGAATCCAACCTGTTTCATTTCGATACGAGTGCTGAAAGTTCGGGCAAAATCTTTGATCAGCTGTCTAAAGTCCACGCGCTCTTCGGCGGTATAATAAAAGATGGCTTTCGATCCGTCTCCCTGGTACTCCACATCGCTAATTTTCATTTTAAGTCCGAGTGCCATGGCGATCTCCCTGGATTGTTTCTGAACAGAAAGTTCTTTCCCCCGGCACTTTTGCCAAATATCGATGTCTTTTTGGGAAGCCTTACGGTAGATCTTGGGTAGTGCCTCTACATCGGTGGATTCAGATTTCTTTTTCATCTGAACTCTTACAAGTTCTCCGGTTAGGGTAACAATACCAATGTCGTGACCCGGGGAGGCCTCGGTGGCGACAACATCGCCTATGCTCAATGATAAATTCTCCGAATTTTGATAGAAGTGTTTTCTTCCATTCTTAAAGCGTACTTCCACCCCATTAAATGGTTTCTGATCTCCCGGAAGCGACATATTGGAAAGCCAGTCGAATACCGTTAGTTTGTTACAGCCATCAGATCCGCAGGTACCATTGTTCCTGCATCCTTTTGGCTGTCCGTTGGCACCCGTAGCGCAGCTCGTACAGCCCATATTTTATATATAAAGCCCGCCTTTAAGCCAAAAGCAGGACGTAGATTAAACAATTACTCAATCCTGTAAAGATACCAAAAATACTACGGAAGCCTTACTTTTTAAATTTGAGTTTTTCGGAACGGCCTTTTTTAAAAATTTTATTGCTGTTGTGCTTCCCACTCCTCAACTTCTTTTGTTCTTCGTAGGGTAGATGGATCACTTCCATACATTCGGCACTACAGCACTTTTCCATTTTTTCCGCACAGGCCTCACACTGAATAAAAAGCAGGTGGCAGGCCTCGTTGGCGCAATTCACGTGGGTGTCGCACGGCTGTCCGCATTGATGGCAATTGGCGATCACTTCTTCGGATATTCGCTCGCCCCTGCGGTGATCGAACACAAAGTTCTTACCAATGAATTTATTCTCCAGACCTTTGTTCTTTACTTGTCTGGCATATTCTATAATACCGCCTTCAAGCTGATATACTTTTTTAAATCCCTTGTGCTTGTAGTAGGCACTGGCCTTTTCGCAACGGATTCCTCCGGTGCAATACATAACCAGATTCTTGTCTTCCTTAAAATCGGAAAGGTCCTTTTCGATGATAGGGAGGGAATCCCTGAAGGTATCAACATCCGGAGTAATGGCTCCTTCAAAATGGCCAATTTCACTTTCGTAATGATTTCGCATATCTACCAGTACCGTATCGGGATCTGCGATGAGCTTGTTAAATTTTTCGGCATCCACATGAACACCTTTGTTTCGCACATCGAAGGTTTTGTCGTTAAGGCCATCGGCTACGATCTTTTTACGCACCTTTACCTTCAGTTTGAGGAAAGATTTCAAATCCTGCTCAATGGCGATATTGAGACGTACATCCTTCAGAAAATAAATTCCATCCAGGAAATTCTTAAAGGTTTCGAAGTTTTTAGCCGGAACAGATAACTGGGCGTTTATACCCTCATGGGCTACATAGATACGGCCCAGAACATCCATTTCGTTCCATGCGATAAACAAGTGATTTCTAAAAAGTTTAGGATTACCGATCCTGGCATATTGATAAAAAGAAAGAGTAAGCCGATCTTCCCCTGCTTCTTCCAGCAAGGCCGCTCTTTCTTTTGCACTTAAAGTGTTGTACAGTTGCATGCTATACGTAGTTTTTAGTGAAAAGATTAAATGTAATAAGGGTGTAAAATTACGCTTTTCATTCTTGTTAACAAAAATTGATCGAGCCCTGTTTTTCCTTTTGCTGCGAACCCAAAGAAATAGTAACTTAGCCTACTGACTCCCAAACAAAAAATTATACAATGAGTAACGAAAAAGACGCGAAATTAAAAGCATTAAAACTAACCTTAGACAAACTAGATAAAACCTACGGCAAGGGTACGGTTATGAAAATGGGCGACTCTGCCGTTCAGGAGGTTGAGGTGATCCCAACCGGATCCCTGGGATTGGATATTGCCTTGGGAGTAGGCGGATATCCCCGTGGAAGAGTGATAGAGATCTATGGCCCGGAATCTTCCGGTAAAACCACATTAACCCTTCATGCGATCGCAGAAGCACAGAAAAAAGGTGGCATCGCTGCTTTTATTGATGCCGAACACGCCTTCGATCGCTACTATGCCGAAAAACTAGGCGTAGATATTGAAAACCTCATCATTTCACAGCCCGATAACGGAGAACAGGCACTGGAGATCGCGGATAACCTGATTCGCAGTGGCGCTATCGATATCATTATTATCGATTCGGTGGCGGCATTAACGCCAAAAAGTGAAATAGAAGGTGAAATGGGCGATAGTAAAATGGGGCTACACGCTCGTTTGATGTCGCAGGCCCTACGAAAATTAACCGGCTCTATCAGTAAGACAAATTGTACGGTTATCTTCATTAACCAGCTGAGGGAGAAAATAGGTGTGATGTTTGGAAACCCAGAAACCACCACAGGTGGAAATGCACTGAAATTCTATGCGTCTGTGCGTCTGGACATCCGCAGATCTACTCAGATAAAAGACTCTAACAGCGAGGCCCGAGGGAATAAAACCCGGGTGAAGGTTGTTAAAAACAAGGTGGCCCCTCCCTTTAAAACTGCCGAATTTGATATCATGTACGGCACAGGAATCTCTAAAGTAGGAGAGATCATCGACCTCGGGGTCGACTTTGAGATCGTAAAGAAAAGCGGTTCATGGTTTAGCTATGACGACACCAAATTAGGACAAGGTAGAGATGCCGTAAAAACACTACTTGAAGATAATCCTGAGCTTATGGATGAACTGGAACAAAAAATTAAAGAAGCCATTGAAGCTGTCCAGGCATAATCTTTCTAAGGCAACGCAACCCTTTTAAACCGCTCGCATCTACCCCATGTAGAAACCCTGGTTAATTAGGTTGCCTCCTTTTAAAGTTTAGTAAGGTATAGCTTTTATTAATCAAGGTACTGCGTTTGACTTTAGAGGAGCTCATCATACAATGTAAGAAACAGGATGCTACGGCACAGGAAGAGCTGTATAAGAAGTACTCGAATACGCTTTTCTCCATTTGTCTCAAGTATTCTCCTAATTATGCTGAAGCACAGGATAATTTACAGGATTCATTTCTTACCATTTTTAACAGGATAGAGCAATTTAAAGGAAAAGGTTCTTTTGAAGGCTGGATAAAACGGATCACCGTTAATACCGCCCTACAGAAGTACAGGAAACAACGCGCTTTTGACATCACGAACGAAGCACAGCTTGAAGACGAAGATGAGGTTGTTGAAGATAATTCGATTCCATTGGATTTTCTTCTGAAGATCATCCAAGAATTGCCAGACAGGTATAGACTGGTTTTCAACCTGTATGTGCTGGACGGTTATTCGCATAAAGAAATAGCCGAAATGTTAGGAATTAGCGATGGAACGTCTAAATCTAACCTGGCCAGAGCGCGAATGATTTTAAAACAAAAGATACATATCTATAACACAGAACAAGAGTAAGCAGTAATGAAGGAAAAAAAGCACATAGATAAGCTTTTCCAGGAACGCTTCCAGAACTTTGAGGCTGCTCCACCCCCTGAAGCATGGTCTAATATCAAGGCCGGGCTTAAAAAGGAGGAAAAGGAGGACCGCAAGGTGATTCCGCTATGGTGGAAACTTGGTGGCGTTGCTGCCCTGCTTGCCCTATTGCTTACTATTGGGAATACGGTCTTTAATTCTGAAGATGGAACTACCCAACTTACCGAGGAAGATAAATCCCCCATAGAGAACACTACCGACACAAATACCAAGGACGCACTTATTACCAATAAAGATGGGGTTGATATCGAGGTGGCTGCCGAACAAGACTCGGATGCAGAAACTACCCTGGATAATGAACAGGAAGTCCGCAGTAATAATACGTCGGAGAAGGCTGTCATATCCAGTGACAACGTAGTTGAAACAGCCGTTGCGGAAGAGGAAAAAACTTCAGAAAAGAAAAAGAACCTTCAGAAAAATGACCCTCTGATCCGCGATAAGAATGTAGTAGCCGATCCAAACAAAATTGACGCTGTTGCTACCAATATCAAGGATAAAAAGAATTCAGAAGAAAAGAAAAAAGAAGAAACAAACAAGATAACCGATCCTGATATTTCTAAAGTAAATTCAGAAAAAATTGCGAAAAACGATCCCGACATTAAAAAGTCGGTTACCAATCCTCTTATTAAGGATGGAAATGAAATAAAAAATAACAAGACAAATGATGCGGTAGTGGCCGAAACCGACAAGGAGAAGAAGGATGACGACAATAAGGAAGAAAAGAAATCTATTTTTGACGCCATAGAAGAGAACAAAGAAGTTGAGGATGCCATCGCGAGTAAAGAAAACCCTAAGAATCGTTGGGAAGTTAGCCCGAATGTGGCGCCGGTTTACTATAGTTCCTTCGGAAACGGATCATCCCTAGACCCCTCCTTTTCAGATAACGCCCAGAGTGGTGACGTGAACCTGAGCTATGGAGCAGGAGTGAGTTACGCCATATCCGAAAAATTAAGTGTACGCACCGGGATTAATAATGTAAATTTAAGTTACAGCACAGCCGATGTAGAATTAGGTAACGGGCCCGTAAGTGCCGCCCTTAAATCTGTGAATTATGGCCGACAGAGCGGACAGGTTCTTACCGCTGTAGATAAAGGATCTATACGCCCCAACCCCGAAGGTGGGTTTGGAACGATCACCCCAAAAGCAGGTGGTGCAGATGCCTTTATAAATCAAAGTATACGGTATTATGAAGTTCCTATGGAGCTGAAGTATGCGCTGGTAGATACAAAATTTGGAGTGCACATGATAGGAGGGTTTAGTACTCTCTTCCTTGGAGACAGTGAGGTTTCGGTTGAGGCCGGAGATTTCAGAAGCGTTCTGGGGGAAGCAAATAATTTGAATTCATTGAGCTTTACAACCAATATTGGGTTGGGCTTCGACTATAAATTCTCGAAAAGGTTAAAGTTTAATATTGAGCCTATGTTTAAGTACCAACTTAATCCTTACAGTGACCCTTCTGTAGATTTTAATCCTTTCTACATGGGAGTTTACACGGGATTGAGTTTTAAGTTTTAGGTTAGTTTTTTAGTTGGTTAGGTTTGGGTTACCAAACAGACAATGATTAGAAAAACCGTTCTTTCGCCATAGAGCGGTTTTTTTATTTTACTGTTGGCTGCTGAAGTTCCTTGAGTATGATCTCCCTAACCTGCAGTCTCAACATTCGCTTGTCTTCCAGCCCTAATATCCCGGTAGGAATTTCCTGATGAATCCTAACCCGCAATTTTCCAGGGCCTCCTTCTGAAAAGATATCGTACGGAAACCGCCTTTTATTATCGTGCAAAGTAATGGGAATGAGAGGTATTTTATGTTCAATGGCCAGCCTGAAAGCTCCGTCCTTGAATTCGTCCAGCAGTATATTTTTGTCGTCGGGCACACCTCCTTCAGGAAAGATACAGACGCTTAATCCCTGATTGAGTTTCTTCTGAGCCCGAACAAATACATCGTGGCGACTTTTAGCACTCCCCCTGTCAACCAGGATGCAGGTGCGTTTATAAAAGAAGCCGAACAATGGAATTTTGGCCAATTCCTTTTTACCAACAAACACGAACGGATTTCTGGATAGGTAAAGCATGAGCATAATGTCTGTCATGGACGTATGGTTTGCAACCAACATATAGCTTTGTCCCTTTTTTATTCTGAAATCCCTTTTCACTACAGGATACAGCCCCATCCCCAAGAGTATACACTTTGCCCAAATTCGCGCCAGTCTGAAAAAAAACGGATACCACCGCTCGTAAGCAATGCTCACGATTAAAATGGGAAATAGTATAAGAATGGGAACAGCAACCAGAATATAAAACCAGATGCGGTATAAGAGAAGAAAAATATTTCTGAAGAATCTCATGAAAGACCAAAAATAGTGATTTGAGTGATTCAAATACCTCAAATAATTTAACTTTGCGGAAATTTCAAATTAATACAGCCTATTCCCTTATTGGTAGCAAAAATATTATGTCGAGAATTCTAACAGGAATACAAAGTACCGGAACCCCTCATTTAGGGAACATATTAGGAGCAATAATACCAGCCATCGAAATGGCTAACGATCCCGCCAATGAGTCTTTTCTATTCATTGCCAATATGCATTCCCTCACCCAGATCAAGGATCCGCAAACCCTAAAACAAAACACCAAAAGTACAGCTGCCGCATGGCTTGCATTTGGGCTGGACACAGATAAAACTATTTTCTACCGCCAAAGTGATATCACTCAAGTAACCGAGCTGACCTGGTATTTAAGTTGTTTCTTCCCTTATCAGCGCTTAACACTTGCCCATTCCTTCAAGGACAAGGCCGATCGCCTGGAAGATGTTAACGCAGGATTATTCACCTACCCTATGCTTATGGCAGCCGATATATTGTTGTACGATGCAGAGATAGTTCCCGTAGGAAAGGACCAGTTGCAGCATATTGAAATAACTAGAGACGTTGCGAGTAGATTTCACGCAAAGATGGGAGAAGTATTTGTACTCCCGGAAGGGAAAGTTCGGGAGGAGACCAAGCTCGTTCCCGGCACCGATGGCGGCAAAATGAGCAAATCCAGGAACAACATTATCAATATATTCCTTCCGGACAAAAAGCTTCGGAAACAGATCATGGGCATCGAGACAGATAGTACGCCCCTGGAAGAGCCCAAGGATCCGGACAGTTGTAATGTGTTTGCGCTTTATCGTTTATTGGCTTCGGAAGAACAAGTAAAAGAGATGAGAGCAAATTACGAAGGAGGGGGTTATGGCTATGGTCATGCCAAACAAGCTCTTTACGAACTTATCCTTGATCGTTTTGCCAAGCCCAGGGAAACCTACAATCACTATATGACCCACCAGGACGAGCTTGAAAAAATATTGTTATCCGGCGCTAAAAAAGCAACGGTGGTTGCCGATAAAGTCCTGGACAGGGTTCGAACCAAACTAGGTTATTAGATCCTTTGATATAATTTCCCGGGAAGTGGTTGCACCAGGCCTTTCAACTCCAGGTTAAGCAATATGGTGGCTGTTTTATGGGTAGGCATTTGGCAAGCAATTGCAATACTGTCCAGAAGTTCCTTCTCACAGGTCTTCAGAAAATTAAATACGAGCTCTTCTTCTTCCGAAAGCGTGGGAAATAACACCGTCTGTATTGGTTTAGCCACTTTGTTGTCTAGCTTCCACCCCATGTAATACACGAGATCGGCGGCTGAGGTTATAAGTTGTGCCTGCTGAGTTTTAATTAGATTATTACAACCTCTGCTAAGGGTGTCATCCGGCCTTCCCGGAACAGCAAACACTTCCCGGTTATAGGAATTAGCTATGTCTGCTGTTACCAGGCTCCCTCCCTTTGCAGCCGATTCTATCACGACGGTTGCCTCGCTCATCCCGGCAATGATCCGGTTTCGTCTCAGGAAATTTTTACGATCAAAGGGATCATTACTGGGGAACTCGGTTAACAAGCCTCCATTTTCCAGTATTGCCGGCACATATTTTTGATGTACTTTCGGATAAATTTGGTCGAGTCCATGTGCGAGACAGGCTATCGTTTGAAGTCCGTGTGCCACAGCCGTATTATGTGCTACAATATCAATTCCGTAGGCAAATCCGGAAACGATCACCGGGTTAATGGGAGCAAGCTCTGCAATAATGGCCTCGCAGGCAGCTTTACCATGAGAAGTGGCGATCCTGGTGCCAACTACACTAATAATATGTTTGTTTTTAAGATTTAGCTCACCCTGTAAGAAGAGTAAGACCGGGCCATCCACACAATGTTTTAGATGTGCAGGATAGTCTTCATCCATAAAATACAGGCATTCTATATTATTTTCTGAAATGAATTTAAGTTCATTTTCGGCTTCATCTAAGGCGATTTTAGGATGGAATTCTTTTAGCTTGTATGCTCCGATGCCCGGAATTCGTTCTAATTTCTCTTTTTTCTCCCGAAATATCCCTTCGGCCGAACCTACTGTTTGGATTAATTTTTTTACTGAAGTTTCCCCGAGGTATGGTATCTGCTTTAAGGCCAGCAGATAACGCAGTTCATTCTGTGAAAGCATTTAGATCTTTATAATCGGGGAGCCCTCAAAAATACTACTTTTTTGGGTTGTTAATAAAATCGTTCTACATCAGTTGAATTCGACTGAAAAAACCTATAAGTTTGTTTTAATGCAATTGGAAACCTATATAAAAGACCTGTTATACCGTTACGAATGTGTTATCGTTCCGGGTTTTGGTGCATTTCTCACGCACTATAATTCTGCCTCGATAGATGAAAAGTCCAACACCTTTTATCCCCCTTCCAAATCTGTTTCATTTAACAGGCAATTACAAACCAACGACGGCCTGCTGGCAAATTATATAGCCGGAGCCGATAGTTGCAGTTATGAAACGGCCCTTCAGCGGATCCGAAATTTCACAGGGCGCATGAGCACAAAGCTTAATGAGGGTTCTATGATCTCATTGCAGGGTATTGGAGACCTTCAGCTAAATAAAGAAGGGTCTGTACAATTTCTTCCATCTGCCTCCGAAAATTTCAATACAGCCTCTTTTGGTTTAAGTTCTTTCGTT
>QQUG01000055.1 GCA_008501705.1 Flavobacterium sp. | reverse complement strand
TTTTCTACAAACGCCAGTATTTCTTCGGGTTCGGCCATTCGCCCCTGCCCCACCATACCACGGGCCAGTTCACCCTGGGCCGCCTGAATTTGTATGTTGCCAAAAGATTCCAGTTTTTCGAAATTAGCTTTTGAAGAGGGATGTTTGTACATGTCAAGGTCCATGGCCGGGGCGTAATAGACAGGACACTTAGCCGATAAATAAACCGCCAGCAACAGATTATCACTGCTACCATGTGCCATTTTAGACAACGTATTGGCAGTGGCCGGAGCTATAATAAATAAATCTGCCCAAAGGGCCAACTCAACATGGTTGTTCCATTGGGCATTTTCGTCTTCTTCGTTGGTAAAGGAAGAAAACACCTGATTTTTAGATAAGGTAGATAAGGTTAAGGGGGTGACAAAATCTTTAGCCGAAGGGGTCATGACTACTTTTACCTCCGCGCCTTCCTTTATAAGGAGACGGACAAGAAAAGCAGATTTATAAGCGGCGATCCCGGCAGTAACACCAAGTAAAATTTTCTTACCGCTTAAAACAGACATCGCTCTTAGCCTTCTAGTTCCTCGTCCCGAGTGTTTCGGTAGTAGATCTTATCCTGTAGCCACTCCTCAATTGCCAAAGCATGAGGTTTTGGTAACTTTTCGTAGAATTTAGATACCTCGATCTGTTCTTTGTTCTCGAAGATCTCTTCCAAACTATCATTGTAAGTTGCAAACTCATCAAGTTTCTCTAAGAGCTCTTTCTTTATGTCTGCATTGATCTGGTTCGCGCGTTTGGCAATAATAGAAATTGCTTCGTATATGTTCTCAGTTGGTGCGTCGATCAGATTCTTGTCGATCGTTTTGGTGTTGATCGGTGCTTCTGAATTCTTAATATCTGTCATAATTTTGTTATTTGCTCGTGGGTTCTTCTACATTGGCCAAGCGTTCTTCTATATCTGCCATTATCTCCCTGGCTTCGGTGATAAGTTCGCTGTCTTCGTAGTATTTATTAAAGTTTGTGTAAAAACCTTTAGCTGCTAACAGCCTTTCATTTACCAGTGACGGCAAACTGTTGATCGCTAATTTATAAGCCGCTTCAAAACGACCGTAAAAAGCCTCTTTACGTAATTTAGCCCCGGGATGATCGGTGATAAAATTATCGAAAGCGACAATGGCCGATTTATAATCTTCGATATTGAGTAATTGCTGGGCAACCTCAAAATCTTTCTTTTCAAGTTTTTCTCTCAATTCGGCAACCAAACCATTTGCTTCTGTTCTATAAGACGAATTGGGATATTTATCTATATAATTTTGAAGACGCTCAAGCGCTTTGTAGGTATCTTTCTGGTCCAGTGAGTAACGTGGTGAAAGCTCGTAATAGCTTTTTGCACTCTTGTATGCTGCAATTTCGAGGCTATCGCTCTTCGGATATGAGGTCTCAAATCGTTCAAATTGATAACCGGCCAGATAGAAGTCCTCAAGCTTGTAAAAAGTGTTCGCGTACATGTACATCAACTTTTCTGCTTGCGGCTTTCCTCGGTATACCGGAACGATCTGTTCCATAAGTTTTAAAGCCTTTTTGTACTTCCCCTGCTGGTAAAGTGAATCTGCTACCACGTATTTTCGGGCGGCATCGTCACTTTTCAATACTACCTGGTACTCACTGCATGAATTGAAAAACAGGGCAGTGATCAGGGCTAAAAGACTCGTTCTTATGATTTTATAAAACATCGTGCAAAAATAGTGAATTAAAGCTGATTACAAAAACTAAATATCAGGCTAAAATATTGCCCTTCCCGGGATATTCGAAAAGAATTCGGATACAATTAACATTTTAAATGATATGCTAGGAAGATATTCCGCTCACAAACGCGCTAATCTTAGATCTCAATCCATCGCTAACACCCACCAATGGTAGTCTTAGCGTATCACCACATAGACCAAGCGATTTAAAAACTGCTTTTATTCCTGCCGGATTCCCTTCGGCAAAAATATAATCTATAATAGGCATTAACTGGTAGTGAATGGAATAGGCATCCCCGGCGTTTCCATTGAGTCCATAATTCACCATTTCGGAAAATTGCTTCGGAAAACCCTGCCCTATCACCGAAATTACTCCCGAACCACCGGCTAAAACCATAGGTAAAGTGATCATATCATCACCCGAGATAACCATAAACCCATCAGGGGTTGAATCGATCAACCTCATTGCCTGGATGATGTCGTTAGCCGCTTCCTTTATTGCCACAATATTAGAATGATCGTTTGCCAATCTCACCACAGTCTCAGGCAGCATATTGCTTGCCGTTCTACCGGGTACATTGTATAAAATTATAGGTGTTTCGGTGGACTTCGCGATAGCGGAAAAATGCTGATAGATCCCCTCTTGTGTAGGCTTGTTATACATGGGAGAAACAGACAGGATAGCCGTAAATTTTGATAGGTCCCGTGCTTTAATCTCATCGATCACGGCCTGTGTATTATTTCCTCCTATCCCAATAACCATAGGCAATCTTCCGGCATTAGCATTTACCACCGTATCGATCACCAATTGTTTTTCGGCTTTAGTAAGTGTAACACTTTCGGCCGTGGTCCCCAAAAGAACCAAATAATCGATCCCATTCTCGATCTGATAATTAACCACTCGTTCCAAACCGGCAATATCGACAGATCGGTCTGCGGTAAACGGAGTGATGAGTGCGACTCCTGTTCCTCTTAATTCGTTCATGTTAATTTGTTTAATACCAGAAGGTATTTTTTAAGTTCTTCTTTAAAATTGTCAACGTTTTTTGGATCCAACGCCATGATAAGGTCAAATAAGCGCTCATCTCCACCCGGAAAACCAACTTTAAAGGCTGCTTTACTCCGGGATACCATCAAATCCATAAATTCATGTTTCCCTTTATAATATCCCACTAGCACATCGAATGGCTTTTCTAAAAATTCGACTGCATTCTGGTTGTTGATCTCTCCCTTCCACCCGAAATCCTTGTTATTAATTTGGTTCTGTCGCATGGAGGGTAACTTTTTCTTCACTTCCTGAAACGAAAAAACCTTCACATCCTTAGGTTGTAACTTGTAGTCTAACGCAAATCCATCAAAAGCATCCAGATCTGGAATAAGAGCTTCATCTACCAAAAAACCCAAGGTTGTTAATCGGGAGTTGATCCCGGAAATATCCCTGTTGGTGAGGTTTTGATCGATTTTCTTTTTTAATGTACGTCGCTTTATTTTTTCAAACATTGATGCCATCACTTACTATGCAAAAATACATTATAATAGATGTATTACCTATCTGGTATTAGGAAATCATATCGAGAAATTCATCTTCAGAAATAATAGGTACTCCCAGGTCCTCGGCCTTCACCCTTTTACTTGGCCCCATATTGTCCCCGGCCACCACATAACTGGTTTTCCCTGAAATACTTCCGGATACCTTCCCTCCATTATCCTCGATAAGCTTCTTTAACTCGGTTCGAGTAACCCTGGAAAATACGCCGCTCACAACAAAGGAACTACCCTGTAATTTATCTGTCTGATTGGCAAGCTTCTCTGCAGAAATCTCCAATTGCAGCCCGTAATTCTTTAACCGCTGGATGATCTTTTTATTTTCTTCTGAAGCAAAAAATCCTATAACACTTTGTGCGATCCGCTCCCCGATCTCATCTACATTTACCAACGCTTCTTCCGAAGCCTCCATAAGTGCATCTACAGATTTATAGTGTCGCGCCAACTTCTTGGCAACTGTTTCTCCTACGTAGCGAATCCCCAAAGCAAACAACACTCGTTCAAATGGAATCTGCTTTGAGGCTTCAATACCTTTTACCAGATTCTCCGCACTCTTCTCTGCCATTCTTTCCAGTGGGATCACTTGCTCCTCGGTAAGCTCATAAAGATCGGCATAGTTGTTAATCAGGCCATTATTTACAAGTAATGCCACCGTTTCTCCACCCAGTCCTTCAATATCCATTGCCTTCCTTGAAATAAAATGCTGGATCCGTCCAATGATTTGTGGCGGGCATCCGGATGTATTCGGACAATAATGCTGGGCTTCACCTTCTTTACGCTCAAGAGGTGTATTGCACTCCGGGCAAAAACGGATATATACGGTAGGTGTACTATTCGGATTTCGTTTAGAGGTATCGACAGCGGTGATCTTAGGGATGATCTCCCCTCCCTTTTCTACATAAACGGTATCTCCTTCTCGTATATCCAGTTTCGCTATCTGATCGGCATTGTGTAAGGATGCTCTTTTCACAATGGTACCGGCCAGTTCTACCGGATCCAGATTTGCAACCGGGGTTATAGCACCGGTTCGACCTACCTGGTAGGTTATTTCGTTCAGGACTGTTATTGCAGCTTCGGCTTTAAACTTATATGCCATGGCCCAACGAGGAGCCTTGGCCGTATAACCCAGTTCTTCCTGCTGCTGCAGATCGTTCACTTTAATCACCACCCCATCTGTCTCAAAAGGCAGATCGTGACGGTGAACGTCCCAGTAATTTATAAATTCGAGCACTTCCTCAATATTGCTGCATAATTTTGCTACGTCCGGCACCTTGAAACCCCATTGCCGGGCCTTCTCCAGGCTCTCGAGCTGGGTAGAAACAGGAAGTCGATTTCCTTTTATATTGTACAACAGACACTCAAGTGGACGCTTTGCTACCTCCGCGCTATCTTGTAACTTCAAACTTCCCGAAGCCGTATTCCTGGGGTTTCTATAAGGCTCTTCTCCTATATCGATCCGTTCCAGGTTCATTTTTTCGAATCCTTCGAAAGGAAGAACGATCTCACCCCGTATCTCGAATTTATCGGGGTAATCTCCCTGTAATCGCAGTGGTACCGATTTTATGGTCTTTACATTGGTAGTTACATCATCTCCCTGAATACCATCACCTCTGGTCACAGCACGAACTAGTTTTCCATTTTCGTATGTTAGACTTATAGACGCACCATCGTATTTGAGCTCGCAGGTATACTTTATTTCCCCATCCACTAACTTCCTGATTCGCTTTTCCCAATCCAACAGATCTTCCTTCGAATACGAATTATCCAGTGAGTACATTCTAAACTCGTGTTGAACTGTATCAAAATTTTTGGTTACCTGCCCGCCTACCCGTACCGTGGGAGAATTTTCATCGAAATATTGGGGATGAGCAGCTTCTAATTCCTGAAGCAACTTCAGTTTTTGATCAAATTCAAAATCTGATATTACGGGTTTATCGAGCACGTAGTACTTGTAATTGTGTTCACGGAGCTCTTCACGAAGTTGTTCAATTTGCTGTTCGGGATTCATGTAACAAATATAGAAATTGAATCCGCTTTCCGAATAAGAAAACTTTCGTAAAATAAAAAAGGCTTCCAAATACATGGAAGCCTTTTAAGGTGTTTAAACTAAGGTCTATTTCTTAATGAATCGCTTGGTGTGAGCAAGCCCTTCAGAAACAAAAGTGATGAAATACATTCCAGACGAATAACTGGAAACATCAAGACTAAAGCTGCTTAGAGAAGGATCTAATTTCGCGATCAACGCACCCGTTGCCGAATAAACCATGATCTCATCGAAGCTACCCTGTAAAATTTCGACATTTAATTGGGTATCTGCCGGATTTGGGAATAACTTGATGTTATCACCTGCAATCTGAGCAAAGGTTCTGGCCGGAGATGTCTCGATCGGGATAAGTCCCGGAGTAGGTGTACGAACATTATCTCCAGATATGATAACCTGGTCGAAATAGATCTGGTCGTTATTCACACTGGCATCATTTCGGAATCTGAAACGGTTATTGGCGTTGAAGTTATAATTTGCAGCATCCAGTACGATGGTGTCTGTAAAGAATGCATTATTGTTGAAATCGATTCCTCTAGCATAATTTCCGATCACCTGGTAGGACGAACCGTCGTAGAATTCTACGAAGAAGTCCTCGCCATATTCCATTCCTCTCGAATAAGTATGGAATTCGATCGTAACCTGAGAATTTCCACTAAGGTCTAACGCGGGAGATACTGCATTGGATGAATTAGAATTATCTCTTATCCTTATAGAATAACTACCTTCG
Source organism: Flavobacterium sp. (assembly GCA_008501705.1). Lineage (GTDB taxonomy): Bacteria > Bacteroidota > Bacteroidia > Flavobacteriales > Flavobacteriaceae > Pukyongia. Next base: position 6,779 of record QQUG01000055.1, on the reverse strand, counting down.
TAAGCTCTGGAAGCATTGTTGAAACGAACACAGTCACTACCACCATCTATCCAGCCTTCAAGACCTGTTTCAAAATAGTATCCTGCGATCACGCCTGGTCCACCACCACCTCCGGTAGTTGTAACGTTTTCGGTATTACTAAACGCCGAATTGTTACCCGCTGCATCAAAAGCGCGAACCGTGAATGCGTAAGTAGTTTGAGAGGTTAATCCCGTCACACTTGCCGATGTCGTGGTAACTGTACCGATACTGGATCCATCCAGGAATACTTCGTAACCTGTAACTCCTACATTATCTGTTGAAGCGTTCCAGGTAAGGTCTGCTGTTGTATCCGTAACATTAGAAGAAGTAAGGTTTGTTGGTGCAGTTGGAGGCGTAGTGTCACCACCACCACCGGTTCCTAGGTTTATAGTATAATCTTCAACCTCTCCATAAGTAAATGTTTCACAAGAGGTAGGAATACCATTATATTTCATGGAAACCCTCATCCGTACAGAATTTCCGGAAGTCCCGCTTGGAACTGTAAAGGAACCACTATTTGGAGAGTTTGTGTTTGCCGCCTGAGACCATACCAGCTCTCCTGCGTCGTCAAAATCCTGGTCATCATTATAATCTATCCATACGGCATAGGCTTCAGGATACACGGTTCCTGTCCACACCGGTGTAACGGTTACGGTGTAATTAGCACCTTCGTTAAGGGTGGTGGAAATAGAGGTAAAGTCTGAATAAAACTGTGCCCCGGAAGTATTATCTATGGTATTAAGCTGTACCCTACCAATGTACTCATCATTTGTATTGGTACTAGCCGAACTACAGTATGAAGCTCCTAGAGTGGTGAATGAAGTGGTCGCATTACCCGATACATTCCCAGCAGCGTCCTGTGCATTCACAGAAGCATTGTACGTAGTGGACGGAGACAATCCTGTAACATTAAAGGATGTCGTGGTAGAAGTTCCAACCACATTTCCGTCTATAGAGATATTGTATTGAGATACTCCTACATTATCTGTAGATGCAGTCCAGTTTAATGTGGCACCGTTAGCAGACAGGTTACTGGCTGAGAGGTTCGTAGGATCGGTTGGCGCCTCGTTGTCCGGTGGCCCTGCCTGTACCTGGAATTTACCAACCACACCTTTTCTTCCGCTGTTGTAATATTCGTTAATGAAATAAAAGGACGAATCATCAGATGGATCTACATCGATCTTACTGTAATCTCCGTAACGGGTTCCGGAGATATTTCCATTTCCGTTGGCGATAAGCCCTTCAGCAGAGGTCATCGTACCCAATGGATCTGTACTTAATCTTCCTGTAAAATAAGAGCTTACTCTCACTGTCGAAGAAGTAGTTGGTCCCGACATGGAGGTATACCCCATTCCTATATTTCCTTGTCCGTCCATGGCCAAACTGGCATTCCAGGCATGTCTTCCATCCGGAGCGGTGTAGGTTCCTTCCTGGTAAAGAGACCAAGGTTGATTGTCACCGTTTTGTCTCAACTCCATCCATCTTACTCCTGCCAGTTCTCCAGAACCGGCATCAGTATCTACTACAAAATTGAAAATCGCCGAATTATGTGTACCGAACTTTCTGAATTGTGCCTGGTTCATGATGGTTGCCTGCAACGCATCGATGGCCGAACCTCCACCAGGCTGTGTTAGATTGGAAAAACTTCCATTGTCGAACACACTAATAAATGATGTGGTATTAATTTGCTGGGCCGATGAAACGGTCGAGCTACTCGGGCTATTCCAGTCAACGTCGATGGTCCATAATTTAATATGGTCTGTTGAAACACCGCTCCATGCATTATCCTGCAGATAGACTACGGTGGCGCCGCCGGCTGCCGGTAAATTATTATCGGTTACATTAAGTACCTGCGGACTAAAAAACCCGCTGGTTACAATACCGGGTAAATTAAAACCCAGGATCTGTGCTCCCGGATCTCCCGTTAGCATGGCATCTCTTTCAAGTGCCCAAACCTTGTTAGAACTACTGGTGTTATCGGTTATATAATAACCATCACTCCATACTGATAATTTCTGATAATCGTTGATAGCAGAAATGGTGTAAACATTCCATCCGGCCGTTAATGGGTTTGGCCCATCCGAAACAGCTATCTGTGCTCCCGAGCCTAAGAAGGTTAGCACCCAGCGATCGGCTGCATTATCGTAGGAGACCGTTAAGTCACAACATCCACCTGATGGGAAAATTGCCGGATTGGGGGCTGTTTGTCCCTGAAGCTGATTCCCGGCTTTATCGTAAATGGCGAATCCTGTATTGTAAACCACAAATACATGATTGGGTCCAATGGCTAACGACGGATCGGTAGGCTGGGAACTGGATGAATAGGCATCGAACACCAGACTTGCAGGTGCACGTGTTGCACTTTGTTCCTGCTCATGCCGGTTTCTAACAAAATAATCGTCCTCGGTTTGAGGATCTTGACCTGATGCGATCAGGTTGGCAATGGAACGTTTATCCTTTGCCTCTCGCGGCGTATCGTCCGGCGGTAAAAGATCTCCGGGGCGAGACTGCATAGATGTAACGTATTCTACCGAAGATACAGTACCAATATAGGTAGGCGCAGTTTCGGTGCTGATTTGGGCATTTCCGATGAACGGAAACACCATAATTAAGGAAAGAAGTAAAAGTTTTTTGAATTTCATTGTATAGGTTGTTATATGTTAATAATTCGTTAAATTACAATTATTCAACAAAAAATAATCAGGTAAAATCCTGAAATTCATAAGGCATTTTCCTTATCCATTGAAAATCAAACTTCTACAAAAAAAGATTTCTCCGAAACTGTGTTAGGTCCTGTTTTTTAGATCAAAAATTATCACTTTAGATGTATCAGGCTCTTTCGGTATTAAGCCAGTGTGGTATTTCCGGTGCTTTAAATTGAGCCATTTTATCCAGCAGTCTGTCTGCCTCCGAATCTACGATTAGCAATTCGTAATTCTCCATAGAAACAAAGCCCTTACGCACCATGGTTTCAAATAATTGCAAAAGGTCGTCATAAAAACCATTTACATTTAACAGCCCTATGGGTTTGGAATGTAGCCCCAACTGAAGCCAGGTGAGTAATTCGAATAATTCTTCCAGGGTTCCCAACCCTCCGGGCAGGGCAATAAAACCATCGCTCAACTCCTGCATTTTTAATTTGCGGTCGTGCATATTGGTGGTTGTTATGAGTTCGGTGAGACCAAGATGAACCACTTCTTTCTTCTTGAGGAATTCCGGGATGATCCCTATTACCTCGCCATGCTTATCCAGCACAGATTTAGCAATGCTGCCCATTACTCCAATCTTAGCCGCACCGTAAACCAAAGTGATCCCTCTCTCGGCGAGGATGTTACCCAGTTGTTCTGCCGCTAACGTGATCGTAATATCATTACCATCACTACTCCCGCAGAATACACATATTTTTTCAAGTTTCATCATTTTTATAAGGTACAACGCAAAAATCTATCCTTGCCTCTAAAATCAACACCCACTTCAATATTTTGGAATCCTTCTTCCTTTAAAAGAGACTCCATCTCCTTACTAAGATACTCATTAATCTCGAAGAACAGAAGCCCGTCCTGCTTTAAATGTCGTAGAGCGAGCCTGCAGATCGCGCGATAAAATATGAGAGGATCAGACTCGCTAACAAAAAGTGCCGTGTCTGGCTCGTATAAAAGTACATTGTCGTGCATATAACTTTTTTCCTGTTCCCTCACATAAGGTGGATTGGAAACAATTAGGTCATATTGTTCGGGTAATGCATGTACAGCGAGAATATCAGTCTGGAGAAAACTTACCTTTACCTGGTTTAGATCTGCATTTTTCCGGGCAATTTCAAGGGCCTTATCAGAAATATCCATTGCAGTTACCTCTGCCTCGGGCATCATCCTGGCCAGGGCTATGGCAATGCATCCACTTCCGGTCCCAACATCGAGTATCTTCACTTTTTTCCTGTCATATTCAAGGATCCATCTTACTAACTCCTCGGTTTCCGGTCGCGGGATGAGGGTGTCCGGACTCACAACCAGGGGGAGTCCGTAAAATTCAGTTGAACCGATAATATACTGTATGGGCTCGTTTAGCTGTAACCGCTCTAATGCGTTCTTGTATTTTGAGATTAATTCTGAAGGAATTACTTCGGAAGCATTTAGCGAAACGTCCATGCGAGAATAGTCCAACCAGGCTTCTGAAAGTAAAATAAAAAAGGATTGCGCTTCTTCCGAAGGATAGTAATTGGCAAGTTCGGATTCGAAATAATTCTTTAGCTCGGCTAATTGCATAAGTTTAGAGCTGCTTTATCATGTGGGTCTGGCAGGCATAATGGCCGGTATCTCCCAGCGGGCCATCAATATACGTAAAACCACTACGCTCGTATAACTTCTGTGCGGCGATCATATAGGGCATGGTTTCCAGATATACCTTTTTATAGCCAAATTCCTTCGCTTTCTCCAGGCAGGTACGCATCATTTCGGTTCCTAATCCTCTTCCCCTTGCTTCGATCACGAAATACATTTTTTGTAGTTCGCATACAGGGCCATCGTAATTATCAAGTTGCGCAATTCCGGCACCACCCAGTATGGTCCCATTATCATCTATTACATAATAGGCGGCATTCTCTTTCTCATAGGCGCCATACATATCATCCAGGGCACTATCGGCATATGCACTGCCAACCCTAGGGACTCCAAAATCGTCCAGGATGGATCTGATAAGTTCTGTTAACCGGGGATTATCCCGCTTTTCTATGGGGCGAATTACTGGCATTTCCATATGGTTTTTAACTTGTACTTTTGCGATGTGAAGTTACAGGAAAAATTTATGTCGCGCTGTATCGATCTGGCCAAAAAAGGGCTTGGTACTACCTACCCCAACCCTCTGGTAGGCTGTGTGATTGTTCATAACGACATTATTATTGGGGAAGGATGGCACTATAAGGCAGGAGGTCCTCATGCCGAAGTTAATGCCCTGGCTAATGTTGCCGATCCTGCTCTATTGCCGGACGCCACGCTCTACGTCAATCTCGAACCTTGCAGCCACTTTGGAAAGACGCCTCCCTGTGCAGATCTAATAATCTCTAGAGGTGTGAAGACTGTAGTGATAGGAAGTAAAGATCCTAACCCAAAAGTTAGCGGACAAGGAATTAAAAAACTTCGGGAAGCCGGTTGCGAGGTGATCTCCGGAGTCCTTGCAGAAGAATGCGATACGCTCAACAAGCGATTCTTTACTTATCATAAGTTTAAAAGACCTTATATTTTTCTGAAATGGGCCCAGTCTGATGATGGTTACCTGGCCCCTGCCAATCGTTCAAAGGAAAAAAAGCCTGTGTGGATTACCAATACTTATTCACGACAACTGGTGCACAGGATGAGAGCACGGGAAATGGCTATCCTCGTGGGAACAACAACGGTACTGGAAGACGATCCTAAATTAACCGTGAGGGACTGGGAAGGAAAATCTCCTCTGCGGATCGTACTGGACCGCAGCCTCCGAATTCCGAAAGAGGCAGCAGTACTGAACGCCGAAGTTCCTACTCTGGTGATAACTGAAGCAACAAAAGACAGTCAAGAAAACATAGATTTCGTAAAAATAAATTTCGACCATTATTTAACCGAACAACTTTGTGAGCTCCTTTACAACAGGGGAATTCAAAGCCTGATCGTAGAAGGCGGCAGTAAGACCTTGCAGACTTTTATCGATGAGAACCTTTGGGATGAAGCTCTAGTTTTTCAAGGCGCGGAGAAATTTCATGATGGCGTGCTCGCCCCGAAGTTCACAGCCGAATTAATTTCAGAAGAAAAAATTAAGGATGACCTTCTTAATCTTTATAAAAACAACCACTCTTGATCTACCTTATACTTAGTATACTTTCCTCCACGGTCATTTTTGTGACTTTTAAACTATTCGACAGATTTAAAATAAACCGCTTTCATGCCATCGTGGTCAATTATATGGTTGCAGCCAGTTGTGGAGTTATCGCGTACGATGGTGTTGTAATACCGGGAGAAATCATAATAAAAGATTGGTTTCTCTATACGGTTGCCCTAGGTATGCTCTTTATTGTGATCTTTAACCTGATGGCAATTACAACCCAACGTAGCGGACTTTCAGTTGTGTCGGTAGCCACAAAAATGAGTCTTGTAATTCCTATCGTTTTCGGACTCGTATACTATAAGGAGAGCCTGGGTATTTTAAAATTAACAGGTATCATCCTCGCCTTATTTGCCGTTTACTTCGCTTCCTTAAAAACAAAGAAAGGACTAAAAATAGATAAGCGGAATTTAATTTATCCTTTGCTAGTATTTCTTGGCAGTGGTATAATCGATACCAGTTTAAAATACCTGGAAGACACCCATGTGGCCGAAAATGAGGTCGCCATTTTCTCTTCCACTATCTTTGCTGCCGCGGCAGTAGTTGGAGTATTAACCCTGTGTTTCCAGGCTTTTCGCGGGAAATTTATTTTCCAATGGAAAAACGTATTGGGTGGTCTCTTTTTAGGGATCCCCAACTATTTCTCGGTGTATTTCCTGGTACACGCCCTGCGCAGCGATATACTTGAAAGTTCAGGGATCTTCACGGTGAACAATGTCGCTATTGTTATGACCTCCACCCTGGTAGGTATATGGTTGTTCAAGGAAAAATTAATGTCGAAGAACTGGTTAGGTATTTTCCTGGCTGTAATTAGTATTCTTCTTGTAACATTAAATAGTTGGTAATGGCTTCGGAAAAAGACACCTATAAAACTTTAGTGGTTCGTTCGGAAGAAGTACTCTTTAAAG
>QQUG01000036.1 GCA_008501705.1 Flavobacterium sp. | reverse complement strand
CCCGAACCGAACAAAACGGCATACAAACCATTGCCGAAGTGACAAAAAAGGAAAACGCTTCGGTTTATTTTCTTCGGAATGTGAAATTTACTACTTCCAAGAATGTAGATGATCCCGAATATTACTTTTACACCAGAAAGGCCAAGTTTGTCCCAAAGAAAAAAGTGGTGACCGGGCTTACCAATATGTATATCGCCGATGTACCAACACCCATCGGCCTCCCCTTTGCCTTCTTTCCATTAACAGAGGATCGTACTTCCGGCTTTATTCTGCCAACTATTGGTGATAACAATAACCGTGGTTTTTTCTTTCAGAACGGTGGGTATTATTTTGCGATAAACGATTTTCTCGATCTAACGGTGCTGGGTGACTATTACACCAATGGTAGCTACGGCCTGAGGGGAGAATCTTCTTACGCCCTTCGGTATAAGTTTAGCGGGAATGTAAGTGTACGGTACGAAAATCTTATTAATAGCGAGAGAGGCTTTCCGGATTTCAGTCAGAGTTCGGTCTATAACATTCGTTGGACACATACCCAGGACGCTAAGGCGAATCCTACTTCTCGTTTTTCAGCATCTGTTAATTTAGGGAGCAGCCGATATTTCAGGCAGTCTATCAATCAAACCAATAACGCCAGTGCCTTGGTAAATACTTTGAGTTCGTCTGTTTCTTATTCTAAAACGTTTAGTGGCGAACCCCAGGTGAATTTAACCATAGCCGGGACACATCAGCAAAATACCAATACAGACGAGGTTAATCTGTCGCTTCCTAATGTTAATGCCAATGTATCGCGTATTTTTCCCTTCGCACCTAAAACCGGTGTAAAAAAGGGGATCATTCAGAATATAAATTTCCAGTACGACCTGTCTGCCGAAAACCGGATCTCTACCGTGGATTCACTATTCTTTAAAAGTGAAATGTTCGACGGTGCCCAGATAGGCGCCAGGCATTCCATTCCTGTGAGTACTAATTTTAAGATCTTCGATTATCTCAGCGCTTCCATGAGTACTGGCATACAGGAAACCTGGACCTTACAAACTACCCGGGAGTTTTATGATCAATCTGCCGATGAGGGCGCCGGAGCTGTTGTTAGGGATACCCTGCAGGGATTTGACCGTTATCTTACCTATAACTTCTCCACGAGTTTAGGAACTACCTTATACGGGATGTACGACTTTGAAGACGAAGGAGAAGATAAAAAGATAAAAGCGATCCGACATGTAATGCGACCGTCTATTTCTTATAATATCAATCCCGGTTTCGATCAATATTATGAGGACTATACCATCCCTTCTGCAGATCCCGATGTGAACGACGAGGTAGTCGCTTACTCAAGGTTTCAGAATACCTTATACGGGGCTCCGGGAAGAACGTTTTCCAGTTCCATCGGATTTTCTCTGAGCAATACACTGGAAGCTAAGGTTAGGGATAAGGATACCACTGCCACCGAACCCCGGAAGATAGTTCTGTTGAACAACCTCAATTTCAGTACGGCTTATAACCTCTCGGGAGATTCACTTCCCATTAGTCCGGTTCGATTTACAGGAAGCATTCCTATAGTGAAGAAACTTGATTTCAACTTCAACGGTAGTCTGGACCCCTACGCCCTAAACAATAGCAATACAAGGATAGACGAATTCAACATTAGTAATGGTGGTAGTTTATTTAGGCTTACCAATGCAAACATCAGCTTTAATTATTCCTTTTCTAGTAAGGATTTTGAAAGCGATAAAAAGGATGATGATATCCTGGATGATGAGACCTTTAGAAACGGGGGGCGGCCAGACGATCTGTTTGGTGACGCTACCAGCTTAAATGACAGAGCGTCTGCGATCACCAAAGACGAAGAAACAGACCGCGAAAAGAATATAGACTGGTATAATTTTTCGGTGCCCTGGGATCTCAGGGTGGCGTATACGATGACCTATGCAAATAATCAGCGGCAAAACGAGATCAGTTCACAATCCATCATGTTTAGTTCTAATCTCGAATTATCGCCACGCTGGCGGGTGGGAATTTCTTCCGGTTACGACTTTAAGAACAAAGGAGTAACTCTAACACAATTGCGTTTTGTGCGGGATCTTGAGAGTTGGGAACTGAGGTTCAACTGGACGCCAATCGGGAGTATCAATACCAACTGGTATTTCTTTATTGGGATACGTTCCAGTGTGCTTAGTGATATTAAATACGATAAACGCCGAGAGCCGGACAGAAGCTTGTAGACCTGTAAGGTGTCTTCGGAAAAGGATTCAAAGTTTAAAAAAATCAGAAAAAATTCAGAAAAATGAAACAGATCATACATACTACCAAAGCCCCGGCACCTATTGGGCCCTATAACCAGGCTGTTTTAAAAGGCGATATGCTGTTTACTTCCGGTCAGATCGCTATAAATCCTACCACTGGTAAGCTATTCTCCGGTACCATTTCTGAAGAAACCGAACTGGTGATGGAAAATTTAAAAGCGGTGTTGGAAGCAGCGAATATGACTTTCGAAAATGTGTTAAAAACCTCTATTTTCATTAGTGATATGAAAAATTTTGCTGAAATAAATACGGTGTACGCTACTTATTTTAAGGAAGAAACAGCGCCTGCCCGCGAAACTGTGGAAGTTGCCAACCTTCCGAAGTATGTGAACGTGGAGATCTCGGTGATCGCCTCTCGTTAATTTTCTTTCTCTTTAATTGCAGTTTGATTGAAATCTATGGGGATTGTATCGTCATCGGGAACGACAGGAAGCTCACTTTCCGACTCGAGGGTTAATTTTCTATTGAACAATTTATTGACCAGTTCCCGGAAAGTATCAAAATCTACCGAATAAGACAGTCCTGCACCCTGTTCGAAGATCTGGTCCTCCCCTATGAATTGAATATCTGCCTGCCTGTTGAAAAAGTTTATACGCAATGAGCCGTCTTCATTCACCAGCCACTGGACCTCTATATCCCCGGCCACGGCCGATTCGTTAACGCCCCCCACAGGTACTCCTACTTTCCCATTAATAAGTATACGTTCGTTGATCTGGGTAGAAAGTGTGATTCCAACCTGGTCACTGATATATTGATTAGGAGAATTTTGCCCGGGTGTATAATCCAGACCCACCGCAAATTTTCCATCCTGATCTGCGAAGATATCGTTTACGATCCCTGCAACACTTTCGGCCAGGGTTCCTGAAAAGGCACCACTTCCCTGTAAGTTATCACCAACGAACGAATTGGACGCGAGTAAAAATAAGGCCTGTTTCTCGCGTTGTTCTTTATTCTGAAGTTTATAATCCAATTCACTTTTCACGATAGAAGAAGCTCTGGGGAACTCTATTTCAAAATTGATATCGGGATGTATCAATTCACCGGAAAGATCAATAAGTACTTCTACCGGAATCTTACTATTTACAGAGGGGTTATCGAGTAGAATGGATGGATTTGCATTTGTTGTGTATTTGGCAGTAAGGTCGAGATTAGCGCGCTCCGGGCTGCCATCCCAGGTAATGTTTCCTCCAGGTTCAACGGTAAAAGTTTTCTGAACAAGACCACCATACCTAAAATCGTATGTACCTTCTATTACAAGGAAATCCCCCCACATTCTAAATTTACCCAAGGTATTGATCTCCAGCAGAAGTATCCCGGCTCCTCTTCCCTTCAGCCTTGAATTATTCACCTGGTCTACGACCACTTCAACTTCGGCGTTCTTGTTTATATCCAGTTCGAAATTAAGCGATAGCCCTTTCACATCTTCCGAAACAAAAGTCTCACCGCTAATACGCGCTGCTTTTTCCTCTGGTGACAGGAATTTAATAAACGAATTATCCCCTATAGACTCGGTGTCACTTAATGGTATTTTGAAGGTAGTTCCTTCTTCGGTTGTAGCTACCACATCGATGACAAGTTCTTCTGCCGGACCTTTGATATCGGCGGTACCACTAATAAATGCCGTTCCGTAATACAGAGCTTCTTCATCAGGGGGTGTATCAAGCACCAGTAACCGGTCTGTTTCAATATTAAGGTTAAGTGCCCAATCCTTGAAGTTTCTGTGTGTGGCATTTCCCACCAGGGTCCCTGTCGTATTATATTTAGTATCTGTAATGGTAGTTCGGCCTATATCGAATTTACTCTTGGTAACAATTACCTGAGTGTTTTCAGCCAAATTGAAATCGGTATTCAGATAGGGGATCTTTAAACCACTTTCTTCAAGTAAGAGCCTTCCCAGTATATCGGGTGATTTATAGTTACCCACAACCCTGGCACTTCCACTCATATAGCCCCTTATATTGGTTATTACGTCACCACCAAAAGGACTAAAGGCATGCATGTTAAATCGATCGAGATCTACGTTCATCGATATCTGCGGATTATCTGTAGCCACATCTATAGTTCCTACAGCCGATATTGACTTAACGTTGTCATTAATAAGGGTTGAATTGATAGAATATTTGGTTAGGTCCTTATTTCCACTAATATCCAGGCTAAGATCTCCAAATTCGACATCATTTATTTCTACGTCATCTACGGTCACTGTTGAATTAGGGTAATAGGCACCTCCTTTCTGAAGGAAATTAAGTCTGCCGTTCACTACACCCTGAAGGTCCAGACTATCAATATCGGGAGCTATATTTCCGAAGTTAACATTCTTAAACTGAAGTTGTAGATTTTTATATGTTGTATCGCGTACAGAGCCTGCAAAGCGAATAAATTCGTCATTGTGATTTAAAACAAGCGAGTCTATTTTTATGTACTTAAAGTTATCGTCGAAAGTGATCTTATTCAAATTGTTGTTATCCTTGTTTACGAACCAAACATTATCCTTATAGGTGATGTCTGATTTCTTTACTCCTACAACCGATTTCCCATCGGGATTAATGGTGTGATAGAGGGAAAAATTGAAAAGATCTTTTTTCTTCTTCCCACCTTTAAAGCGAGATCTTATATATAACGTATCCAGTAAAGTTTTGTTTATCACATTGATGTCTGAAATCTTGTATTTTCCCGTATCCACGGAGTCGATCGATATGTAGGTATTGTAAAGTGGGTTATCATTATCTACCTGTATATTTACTTTACCAAGATAATTATCCAATACCAGTATCTCGGGTGACCGGAAATCTAGTTTAAATTCAGACTCGTTAGAAGCAACCGATCCTTTCACTCTAGTATTCTCTCCGAATTTCAGTTGTGGGACGAATACTTCCACCAATTTATTGTACACTTCGAATTCGTAATCTATATATTGATTTAGGGTAACTTCATTTGGTATGTAATTGGCGTAGATACTCCCTACTCCATTTCTAAATAGATCCGGAACATCCTCAATTAAAAACTCCCCTTTTATTTGTCCGGTAATGATATCAGGTGAGTTGATCTCAATGGTATGTACCGGCCCGTTGAATGAGGAGGTAATAAGGAAATCGTCGAAGAAAAAATCGTCGTCTTCGTTCTGATAGAATGTCTGTACAAATTCTATAGTTCCTTCGGCATCATTCACGGTAGTGCCATCCATATCCATTATGATCCTACCGGCGAATACCGAGATGCTATCCCTTTTAAAAAGGTTTAATTTATTGAGTTCTGCATATTCTACATCTGCTTCGAAATCATATTGATTAAATTCTTTGGAAACATCTATCAATCCTTTAAATTCCATTTTTAGATTAGGATCGTTGATTATTAGATCTCCGTCGAAAATTGGGTTCTTTAAATTTCCGGCCACCTTTATATCTTTATAGGCGTAGTTTTCAAAATTAAAGGATGTTATGCTACCATTCAATTGGGTATCTACTGTTTCCTGGGTAAATCCACGGCCGTCGAAAAGCAAGTTAGCCGTTATGTCCCCGATAGATTGAGTCCCTACCAGTTTACCTAAATTGAATTTGGTGAGTTTGGCTCTTCCTTTATAATAGGCGTTTTCTATATCGGTTGTGTTACCCATTTCGAAAGCCGCTTCCAGGCTTCCAATCCTACTGTTCAGTTTACTATCGGTTTTCAGCTCACTATTGGTAATAAATGTATTTCCGGTAAAGGTGAAACTGCCTAAAGGCTTTAACTCATTTGGAAGTACATCACCCAAAAGGCGTGGCATCAATCTACGCAGGTCGTAATAATCTGAATTGATCAGGTGATCACTGGCTGTGATCGTAAAGATCCCGTCCCCATTAAAGAGGTTCTTAAAGTAAAAATTACCTCTAATGCGTGAGTTAGAAGTACTGAGATCGGTGTTGGTGAGTTTAAAATCGTTCAGGATGCCTTCAAGGTTTCCGCTAAAATTTATAGTTTGGCCGGCACCAAACTCATTATAAAATATATTGAGGTCGTTCGTTGCAATTGTGGAATGATCCAATTCTGCTTTGATCACGACATTATTTTTAAAATCGGCCATTCCATTTTTCGAATAGTCCAACTCTACATTTCCTTGTACCAGGGATTGACCGGTATTCAGGCTTAGATCCAGAAATCGCATTTGTTCAGGAGAGTATGAGAAATCAGCCGACAGATTTTCTATCTTAAGTCCAAAATCGCTCAGCATCGACAATGCAAGAATATCCGCGTCTATATCCGGCCCGTTGATCTCGAAATCTTTGGCTTTCAGATTAATTTTTTGCAGTTTGATAATTTCGGGGGTTTCCAGGTTCTCATCAGAGATCCTGATGTCACTGTTTACCAATGTAACGTCGTTCCCTAAAAGAAAAAAGGGTTCTTCGCTGGGTTGACCGGTATTGAATTTTTCGGTAAAAATAAAAAGGTTATCATCTGCTTCATCCAGATAAGTTTTTACATTTAGTTTGGAATGTATTAGTTCTACTTCACCAAATTCAAGTTTTCCTTGTATGATATTTGGAAGGCTGAGAATGTTAGTTTGCAATTGCTTAGCGTAGATTAGCGTATCTTGATGGTGATCGGCTATATAAACCTCACGAATATCCACTTCACCTTTCCAATTAAGGCCCATTCGCTCGATAGATATATCGGTACCATAGGTTTCATTGAGATTATCCGTTACCTTTTTAGCGATCTTAGTTTGAACCGCCGGAATGGATAGAATGATCACCATGAGCAACAGCAGCAATACAATGATTGCGAAGGTGCGAAGTATTATTTTCCGGAGTTTTTTGATACGCTTTTAAAGTTTTAATTTTACTCCCAATAAACGTGCCTTATTTTGGAAGACAATAACATTTATATTCTTGGCATTGAATCGTCCTGTGATGACACTGCTGCCGCTGTTATAAACAACGGCGTGGTTTTATCTAATGTTGTGGCAACACAGAAAATTCATGAGGCCTACGGAGGAGTTGTCCCCGAACTTGCCTCCCGTGCCCATCAGCAAAATATTGTACCGGTCGTTCACGAGGCACTGCGCAAAGCAAATATCGATAAAAAAGACGTAAGCGCCATAGCTTTTACACAGGGTCCCGGACTCATGGGATCGTTGCTGGTTGGGGCTTCATTTTCTAAGTCGTTTGCCTTAGGCTTGAATATTCCTCTTATAGGTGTAAATCATATGCAAGCGCACATTCTCGCACATTTTATAAATACAGAGGAACAAGCTGCTCCCCGCTTCCCTTTTCTGGCACTAACCATTAGTGGTGGTCATACGCAACTTGTAAAAGTTACAGACTATTTTGAGATGGATATCATTGGCGAAACCTTAGACGACGCCGTAGGAGAAGCTTTTGATAAATCGGCCAAGATCCTGGGATTGCCATATCCAGGCGGACCGTTGATAGATAAGTACGCTCAACTGGGTGATCCGGATCGCTTTCCATTCCCAAAACCGAAGGTAGGGCCGTTAGAATTTAGTTTCAGTGGATTGAAAACTTCGGTTTTATATTTTATTGAAAGGGAAACCAAGACAGATCCCCATTTTATTGAAAAGAACCGAAACGATATCTGTGCAAGTATACAGGCAACTATAGTAGATTACCTTATGGATAAATTGAAGAATGCCGTGAAGAAAACAGGGATCAAAGAAATTGCGATAGGTGGTGGAGTCTCTGCTAATAGTGGGATACGAAAAGCCTTAAAGGATGCTGAAAAATCTTATGGATGGAACACTTATATCCCTAAATTTGAGTATTGTACCGATAATGCTGCAATGATCGCAATGGTTGGAGAATTAAAGTATAAACAGCAAATGTTCTCATCACCAGATATAGTATCCCAGGCACGAATGAAGTTATAATGGACGAAACAAGAAGAGAAATAGTAGAGCGAATCCGAACCAGCCTGAAGCCATGGGGTAATCATATCACAGAAAAGCGGATGTTTGGAGGCTACTGTTTTCTGTATAAGGGAAAAATGTTGGCAGGAGAAACGAAACACCGACTTATGGTTCGCGTACTTGCTGAACATATGAACGAGGTCTTAAAAATGCCGTATGTAAAGCCCATGGATTTTACAGGGAAACCTTTAAAAGAATTTATTTTTGTTTCTGAAAAAGGATTCGATACCGATGAAAAACTTCAACAATGGATAGAATATGGGATCACACATGCTAAATCGAAAACTGAATCCTGATGCAACTATTCTATAACGCAAGCCTTTCCCAGACCTCCGGCTCTATTTTATTTGATAAAGATGAAAGCAGACATATTTTCAAGGTTTTACGATATAAGTCCGGTGATGCTTTATATGTTACCAATGGCCAGGGACTGCTTGTTAAAGCCATTCTCAATGTAGTTGATCCAAAAAAAACGGTTGCTGAAATAATTTCTTCTGAAAATGTTGCTCCACTACCCTATCGTTTACATCTCGCTGTAGCGCCCACCAAATTAAACGATCGTTACGAATGGTTTCTGGAGAAAGCAACAGAAATAGGTGTAAGTGAGATTACACCAATCATTTGCGATCACAGCGAGCGAAAAGTTATCAAGGCAGATCGTTACGAGCGGATTCTTCAAAGTGCGATGAAACAATCTCTGAAGGCCTGGCTACCCATACTTAATCCTGCGATTACACTACGGGAATTTTTGGAAACCGATAGGAATGAAGAAATAAAATGTATCGCTCATTGTGAAAATTCAGAAAAAAGTTCATTAAAAGATGTCGTAGTGCCGCAAGAACCAGTTACCGTATTAATTGGCCCGGAAGGTGATTTCTCACTAAATGAAATAGAACGGGCTATGGAACAGGGATACACCGGGATACATTTAGGATCCAGTAGATTGAGAACCGAAACCGCAGCCCTTGTTGCCTGTCATAGCGTTGCATTCATAAATCAAATTTCCTCCTGAACAATTTAGATGTAAGATCTAACGGCCAGATAAAAATTTCGTCTTTACTTTTTCGCATGCAACTTAATTTAATGTACTTTTACGTTCCAGATCGTTTGTATTACCTCCCCTTCACTTAACCTAATAACTTAGCTATGAAAGCAAAAGCTACAAAACCTGTTGGGGGTGATTTGAGCATACTACCAGATTCCGAAGAAAATTCCGACAAAACCTTTGATAAATCATCGACCAATACCAAAAGTGATTGGGAGCGATTTATGGGAACCGTGTTTGGACGAATGTTCAAGAAAATTTAAGATTGTATTATTAATTGTGCGGTTTATAAACTGTAAATTTGATGCATGCGCATTAAATTATTATTGATTCTCTTTTTTATTGGTGCCGGCCAGGTATTCGCACAGCAAATTGCTGTATTAAAATACGGCGGTGGTGGCGATTGGTATAGCAATCCCACGGCCCTGCCCAATCTGGCAAGATTCTGTAATGAGCAGATCGATACTGCTATAAGCACAAGTACAGAGACTGTGTCACCTGGCAGTATAGATATCTTTAATTTTCCTTTTGTACATATGACCGGTCATGGAAATGTGTTTTTTACGGCTGAAGAGGCTGTTAATCTACGCAACTACTTGCTTAGCGGGGGGTTTTTGCATATTGATGATAACTACGGCATGGATCAGTACCTGAGAAAAGAACTGGTGAAGATATTTCCCGAGAAAGAATTAAAGGAATTACCCGGGGACCATCCCATTTTTACCTACAACTATAAATTTCCGGAAGGATTACCTAAAATTCATGAGCATGATAGCGGCAGACCACAAGCCTTTGGTATTACACATGAAGGCAGGCTGATCCTGCTGTACACCTACGAAAGTGATTTGGGAGATGGATGGGAAAACCCCGAAATTCATAACGATCCGGAGGAAGTTAGACTGAAGGCGCTGCGTATGGGCGCTAATATTGTAAAATATGCTTTCGAAAATTAGTTTGTGTTGCAACTCACGCATTCATCCACTCCATTTGTAAAACGAGAATTCCCTATCGTTCTAATTTGCGATGGGGTTAAAGGTCCTGCGAATATCGGTTCTATTTTTCGCATAGCTGAAGGCTTTGGGGTTCGGGAGATTGTATTTGGAAAAGCGGATATAGATTTCGATTCAGGTAGGCTAAAAAAAACCGCAAGGGATACGCATCGAAAAGTTAGCTATACTCAAAGTGATGATCTCAGGATGACTGTAAATCATTTTAAAAGGGAAGGATATTTTATTGCTGCTTTGGAAATAACAGACAACAGCAAACCATTACATGATCTACGATGGATTGGTACAGATAAACTGGCATTGATCCTTGGGAACGAAGCTCATGGCATTTCAGAAGAAATTTTAGAACTAACAGATAAGGCATATCATATCGAACTTTATGGAGACAACAGTAGCATCAATGTCGCCCAGGCAGCTGCCGTGGCACTCTATCATCTTACGGCCGCGAAATAGTATCTTTGCGTATCAAATCTAAGGCCTTGAATACTGTAATTTTAAATCCCGATGTCCAAAACTTTATTAGAAATTTTGAAGGCGATACCACCAGGCTGGCCTTTTCGGGGAGCCCTTTCGAAAATGTCTCTGTGCAGGAGTTACTCGAACAGATCACGGGATACAGGACCGCTAAAATAAAATTTCCAGGCTGGGCACCTATTGAAGGGATATATTATCCCCCAAGAGTGAACATGGAACAGACCTCTTCAGAAATTACTGCAAAGTACAAGGCAAACTTGGTCAAGGGGAAAAGCATGGCTGATATCACCGCCGGATTTGGGGTAGATAGTTTTTATTTTTCGAAAAGCTTTGATACGGTGGATCATTTCGAGATCAACGAACAGCTTTCATTAATTGCACAAAACAATTTTAAGGCCCTGGGTTGTAAAAACACCAAATTTTATGTTGAAGACGGTGTACAAGCCATGGCAGGTAAAAAATACAATCTCATATATGTAGACCCATCACGAAGAGATAATGACAAAAGGAAAGTTTTTTTGCTTGAAGATTGCCTTCCCAACATCCCAGAACACCTTGATGATTTACTAAAAAGCACCGATAGGATATTGATAAAAACCTCCCCTATGCTGGATATTTCCATCGGGATCAAAGCATTGAAAATTGTTTCTGAAATCCATGTGGTTGCGGTAGAAAATGAGGTAAAAGAGCTTTTATGGTTGCTGGAGCCACCGGGTCTTCCTGCTCCCAGGATATTGACCATAAATTTTGTAGGAGAGGAAGCTCAGTTATTCGAATTTGAATACGGTCGTTCAGGGAAAGTAGAATATGGAGGGGTGAAAAATTACCTTTACGAGCCTAATGCCGCGATTATGAAAAGTGGTGGGTTTTCGGTTATTTCCGAGGACTTTGGAATAGAGAAATTGCATAAGCATACGCATTTGTTCAGTGCTGATGAACTGATTGAGTTTCCGGGCAGACGATTTAAGGTTCTGGAAGCAGTACCATACACAAAAAAGGGCATGCGTGCTGGCATCACTTTTGATAAAGCCAATGTCGCAGCCCGAAATTTCCAGGAAAGTGTTTCAGAATTAAAAAAAAGATGGAAGATTAGAGACGGTGGAAACCGATTTGTATTTTTTACTACAGTTAATAATGATAAAAAAATGATGTTAATTTGCGAAAAAGTTCATTTATGAAGAAGATTTACACTATCCTATTGGCTCTTAATTTTACGATGTGGGGTTTTGCCCAGGAGGACTGCTCATATAAGATCAATGTAGATACTGAAGAGGAAAATTTTAAACTTACTTCGGAACAACTGATGGAGTATGAATTATCCAGAACACAAAGTGTATTCATTTATTTTTCGTTGATGCGGGAAGGCGATCTGGCCAGCCTTGTTATGCAGATATCCCTGAACGCATTGGAAATGCCCCCTATTATGTGTTTTGATAAAAGAAGTAGGATCACATTTTTACTTGAGGACGGAAGCTATGTATCCTTGCCATATTTAGACGAAGTAAATTGTGGAAGACAAACAGATCATGAAGATCAGCTGGATAACAGTACTTCGGAAGCTGCTTTCTTTATAAATAGAGAAGGTATAACCAAATTAAAGAAATCGGAGTTAAAGTCGATGCGAATTACCAGCATGAATACCAATTTCGATATTGAATTTAAGCACGTTTTAAGTAACGCGGCCATAGAGGTTCCTATTTACCCACGAGAATATTTTATAAAGAACCTGGGTTGCATCGAATAATACGATACTAAAATTTAATTTTTTGTTTGCGAGAAAGTAATTGAAAAGTTACATTTGCACCCGCCTGTATATGGAAGATTAATTTCATTAAAAACAACATAAATCAGGTGAAGTTCTTTAATTTTTGGAGAGGTGCCAGAGTGGTAATGGAGCAGATTGCTAATCTGTCAACGGGCAACCGTTGCCCGGGTTCGAATCCCGGTCTCTCCGCGACAGCCCTTCAGAACAATTGTAATGAAGGGTATATCTCACATATTTTAATCTATGATAAATAATGTGTGAATCTAAGAATTTTAGATAGCCATTTCGGGGTGTAGCGTAGCCCGGTTATCGCGCCACGCCTCGGGCGTGGAGGTCGTCACGCCGAAGGCGTGACCACCCCAAGCAAAAGAGTATGATTGAGTATATTCTTTATAGTGAG
>QQUG01000026.1 GCA_008501705.1 Flavobacterium sp. | reverse complement strand
CACCTATAAATCCTTATTTCAGTTATTGCAGATCATAAGCACCTCAGCTCAATTGCGAAGCGATTACCATAGTGTGATGCCACAGGTGAATAGAATTTCCAGGGTAGTAAACAAGAAGAAAAGGCAAGCGGGAAAGCATTTATACGATCATATCGAGATCTTATATCTCATGGCAGTGATTAGTTTCAGAAACAGAGATTTTGCAAGATCGATAGATTTTATTAGGAAGATGGAGGCCGAAATGATTCAGCAGCAAAGGAAATACTACAGGAGATTTGCCCGGGAACTCGTACTTCTTAAAGGACTAAACCTGAACTTTACCGGAAACCCTTCCGAAGCCATCACACTTTTAAAGGAGTATCCCAACCCTTCTCCCGAACTACAATTGGCATTAGTAATGTGTCTGTTTCAGCAGCAGCAGTTTAGAGAGGCCCTTCGGCAACTTCAAAATCTAAATCACAGTGATATTTTTTATGAAAAAAAAGCAGGTGTCATATGGGTGATACAAAAGAATATTATCGAGCTGCTTGTTTTTATAGAGTTAGATCAGCTGGACCTGGTTCTTTCACGCATAAACAGTATAAGTAAGAAGTTAGTTCCAAAATTGAAGAGAATGAGGGAGGATCGAGCTATTAATTTTCTGAAATTAGTTCGGCTTTACTACAACGAGCCTTCTTTAGTGGGCACGCTTCAGTTTAAAGAAAAAGTAGAAGAATCTTTCGAATGGAAAGACGCGAAACTGGAAGATATCTTTGTGATGAGTTTTTATGCCTGGCTAAAGGCAAAGATGGAAGATCGTCCTATTTATGATGTTACTTTGGAGTTGGTGTCGTTAAAATAAAAACACCGCTCATGGTTAAAACTTTACCTTTTTGGCATAAGGGGCCGGCATCCCTGCCGACAGTCATGAGCGGTGTACTACCAACCTAAACATCAATTAGCGTGTAATTGAGATATTCAAGATAAGCACGCTGTCAACCAATTAAAAACACATCCGGTCGGCATTTATCAATGCGAGGTCGTTATTTATAAATCAAGACCATAGCTAGCCAAAAAATGTAAAAACTACTCTCCTACTTTACTTAAATATTCGATGTCGTTCTCCACGGTTAGCAACAGCAAACTGGTTGCCGTACAAAATACCGGACTGGTAATACAGTGATGACCGTTCCAACTTCCGTCTTTATTCTGGATCTTCAGAATACGGCCGCTCATATCGTCGTACCAATTTTTCCAATCCTTGTCCTTATTCACTAACAAGGATTCTCCCGTTTGAAGAAAGCTAAGAAACTCCTCACCTCCATTGTTACCAAATCCATTCAATACATCTTCCCTTTGAGCAGTTTTCTTGGCAGACTGATATACGTTGTACGAAGTTGCGTATTGTGCAGCTTCACTCTCCGAATACCCTGCAATTCTTAAATTATCTGGATTTACCGGAGCATTCTTATCCAGTTTTCCATCCCGTTTTGCTTTTTTTATCGCTGCTTCGGCCTTACGGGCATCTTTGGCACTTCCTCTCACTGAACCACTTACCGCATATAGCATGATCCCCGCTCCGTCATCTGTTTTTACATTACCTGTGCTTTCGTCGTAGTTTCCTTTCTGATAATTTTTTGAACGTTCCACAACTTCCTCATCTACATCGGCTCCTACGGCCTGTGCGGCCTCCAGGGCAGAGGTAGCTAATCCACTTTGAAGTACTCCGGCCCACCCGGCTCCTTTTTGCCTTCCGGAGGCATCGGTCGAGGCTTCAATCTTAGCCACACAAATATCCAGGCAGCGTTCTACTCGTTGCTTGTTGATTCCCTTCAGATTTCTATCCAATAGATTGGAAAGTAATTGTGCGGTTAATACAGCGTCGATATTTTCGCCTAGTTTCGTCTGTATCTGTGTGCCGCGAACATCGGTAATAAAAGTTGAGGTCTTTGGTGCGCTTTCTACAGTTTCGAGTAGAAAATCGATGGCATCCTTTAAGTTTTTAGCGTAGGCTCCTTTTTTAATAGTGATCCCGCTTCTAAGGAAGGCCTGGGCTACCATTGCAGTGGTGGCCGGATCCGCCTTCACGGCATGAGGATCTCTCACATTCTGAGCACTATGGCTTCCAGCTCCATATCCACCATTGGGTAACTGGGCGTCAGCCAGCCAGCTAAGTCCGTCGCGAACAGATATCATCAGGTTTTCGTCATTTTTGTAGATATTGTAATCCACAGAAGACTGCTCACCCATAACGGTCATAAACACACAACCATCTGATGGCTCAAGTAATCGCGCGGTTTCGGTGTAGTTGCCATTCGATTCGCTTATCGCGAAATATGCTCCTATCGCTAACACTGGTAAGAGCACTAATAAGAATTTTGTTTTCATTTTATAATATTTTTGAATTTGTTCCGAAGCTATAAATCCCGTAAAACCAATAAAACCACCAATGAGCCAATCCACGCATTGATTGAGGGAACCACATCGCATTGATAGTTTTTACTCAAACTAACTGGCTGTTTTAGAAGTATTTTTCTATTTTTAGCATCTAATCTGTTCAAAAGAATGAAAAGAATTCAAATTGCCCTGTACCTATCTATCTTTCTCATAATTGCCGGATGTGGAAGTGACGACTCCGATCCATCTCAATTTGATAATGAGAATCCCTCTGCCCCTCAAAATCTTGCGGTATCCAACATCTCTATAAATTCGATCGAATTGGGATGGGATGCCTCTACGGACAATGTTGGGGTTACCGGTTACCATGTATATCAGGATGGCACACTAATCGTATCGGCTCATACCGGAACTTCTATTACCATTGCCAATCTCAATGAAGAAACCTTCTATAGTTTTTACATAACCGCTATAGATGCGGAAGGCAACGAATCTGTGCCAAGTAATACAACTTCTGCCACAACAGAAGGCACACCTCTCCAATTTACTCCTACCTTATCCGAAATGGGATTATTTGAGGGGGCCATGGAAGATATAGTTCCGGCCAGTGGAGTACAATATTATGAGGTAAAAACCACCCTTTTTACAGATTACACCCATAAACAACGGTTGATTAGAATCCCCGTTGGACAAGCCATGCGTTATGCAAACTCCGATCTCCTGCCCTTATTTCCTAATAACACTGTAATTGCCAAGACATTCTTCTATTATTTAGATGAAAGAGACCCTACATTAGGAAAGAAGATCGTGGAAACCCGTGTACTAATTAAATTGCAAGGCGGTTGGATTGCAACCAATTATGTATGGAACGATACAATGACCGAGGCCTTTAGGGATGATGTGGGTGGCACAGTAGGCATAGACTATATAGACCTAAATGGCACCGCACAGAATATAGACTATATAATTCCGAGTAATGCAGATTGTTTCGAATGTCATAATAATAACAATAACACCCTACCTCTCGGTATGAAACTTCGTAATTTGAATTTCATCCCGATTTATGCCGGTTACAATCAATTACAATATTTTACCGATAACGGCTTACTTCTCGGACTGGATGATCCAACTATCGTTAGCTCTTTGCCCAACTGGGCGAACGGCACACTTCCAATCGAAGAACGTGCCAGAGCATATATGGATGTAAATTGCGCACATTGTCATTCACCAGGAGGAAGCGTACCACCCACTTTTAATACGGACTTTAGGTACGAAACTCCATTTAGTGAAACAGGGATCTACGCAAACAGAGGAGAGATAGAGGCTCGATTTGCAAGTACTTCACCCATTTACAGAATGCCCAGACTAGGGAGAACTGTGGTTCACGAGGAAGCCTTGGCCATGTTGATCGAATATTTAGACACATTATAAGCAATTATCTAATTCAGAAAAAAAGCAACCGTATACCGGTTGCTTTTTTTATTTAAACCTTTTAGCAATTGTGATGTCCAAAGTGCATATAATTTAAAATCATTGAAAATGAAAAACGTATTTTTAATTGCAAGTTTATTAATCTGTTTCGCGAGTTTTGCACAGGGGCCACGAGGTAATAACGACAGGCAACCAGGGCCGAGAATGGAAAGGCCCGATTTCACTCCCATGCAGTTCGCCGAACTTCACACCAAAAAGCTCACCCTCGAATTGGATCTTGATGAAAAGCAACAAGCAAAAGTATTCGATCTGGAGCTAAATACTGCTAAAAACAGGGAAGCACTTAAATCAGTAAAAGAACCCGGAGAGGAGATGACCGATGAAGAGAAATTTGAAAGGCAATCGGCCAGGCTGGATGCACAAATCGAATACAAAGATGCTATGAAATCGATACTTAGTAAAGATCAATTTGAAAAATGGGAAAAGTCTGTTCAGAAAAAGGGGGGAAAGAGGCATCAGGAAGCTCGAAGAGGCAAGAAACACGAAAAAAGGCAGTAGTAGCGAATTTTGGCCCAATTCTTGGAATATTCATTGTAAAATAGTTACATTAGTAACCTTAAAATTAAAATTGAAACAATGAAAAATCTATTATCGGTACTTGCTATTTCATGTATGATGTTAGTAGGAATGGGCAGTATGTCCGCTCAGGGTTTAACTCAGGACCAGGACAGGCCAGAGGTTATTGCAAAAACAAAGGTAGCAGACCTTTCGTCTAAACTTGACCTAACCGGCGATCAGCAACGAGCGTTGTTTAGAGCTTATACCGCTCATGAAAGCAACTATCAGAAGCATGTAACCGGAAAGGATATTTCCAGTCCGAAAGTACAGGCTGATAAGAATAAGTTCGATGCCGTATTAAAAGATGCCGTAAAGAAATCTTTGACGGAGGCCCAATATACAAAGTGGCTCACCCTTCAGAAAATGTAAAGATACTTAGTTAATGAAAATAAACCTCCTGGGATAGCTCAGGAGGTTTTTTTTATAGGGTTTTTACAAGATCATTACAAGCCTCAATAGTCTTGTCCAGATCTTTATAAGTTAGCGCATCATTTAAGAACCAACTTTCAAATGCACTTGGCGGCAAATATATACCGCGACTTAGCATGCCATGAAAGAACCTCCTGAAAGTGTTGTTATTTCCTTTCACGGAAGTCTCAAAATCTACAACAGCCTCTTCGGTGAAATGTACCGAAATCATAGACCCCAGCCTGTTGATTACATATGGAAGTCCACACTCGTTTAAAACATCGTCCAATCCTTTATGTAAATAAGCTGTCTTTTCGGCCAGCGACTGATATATTTCGGGAGATCGATCAAGGCTTTTTAACATAGCAAGGCCGGCGGCCATGGCTAAAGGGTTACCGCTAAGGGTCCCTGCCTGATAAACGGGCCCCACGGGAGCTAGAAAATCCATGATCTCATTTCTGGCGGCAAAAGCTCCAACAGGAAGTCCTCCCCCAATTACTTTCCCAAAGGTTACTATATCGGCCTTAACACCAAATAATTCCTGAGCTCCGCCGGCTGCCAGTCCGAATCCGGTCATTACCTCATCGAAAACCAGGAGGATATCGTTGTCGTTGCACAATTGGCGCAATCCTTCCAGGAAGCCATCTGCCGGAGGAATACATCCCATATTTCCAGCTACAGGTTCAAGGATGATACAAGCTATTTCTCCTTTGTTTTCCGAAATCAGCTCGTTTACCCTGTTTAGATCATTATATGGGGCCAGCAAAGTATCCTTCGCGGTACCAGCCGTAACACCGGGGCTGTTTGGGACGCCAAAGGTAACAGCGCCACTCCCCGCCTCAATTAAAAAGGAATCACTATGACCGTGATAACAACCGGCAAATTTTATGATCTTTTCCCTACCCGTATATCCGCGAGCGAGACGCACAGCACTCATGCATGCTTCAGTACCACTATTTACAAAACGGATCTTATCAATGCCAGGAACCATGGAAACAGCCAGAGAGGCGATCTCGGTTTCTATCTGGGTGGGCATTCCAAAGGAAGTTCCTTTTTCGGCTTTCGATATAATTGCGTCTAGAACCGGCTTGTAGGCATGTCCCAGTATCAACGGGCCCCAAGACGCGATATAATCTATAAGTTTATTTCCATCGGCATCGTACAAATAGGCCCCTTTGGCACTTTCAACAAAGATAGGATCCCCACCAACGGCCTTGAAGGCCCGTACAGGTGAGTTTACACCTCCCGGGATAAATTGTTGTGCCTCTTTAAACAAGGCACTACTTCGCTTATAATTCATGAAAAACTATTGATTCTTTACAGGATGCAAATATAATACCTGTCCTATAGAAATAGTGTTAGACTCAAGGCCATTATATTCTTTTAACGTTTCAACCGTAATATTGAATCTCCTGGCGATACTATAGAGGGTATCACCTTTTAACACGGTATAGGTATTAATTTTAGAGTCGTCCGGTTTTATGGGATTTGCACCGGCACCCAATACCATTTCGTCGTATGCAGCGAGATTATAGCGTTCTATGATGGAAATAAGTTTATCCGGGTATTTTGGGTCGGTGGCATACCCAGCCTTCTTCAATCCCCGGGCCCAGGATTTATAATCATCCTTTCGGTGTTTGAACAGATCCTTATACCTGCTGCGCTGTGTGAGAAACAACGAATGATCCCTGAACGAATATTTTGGGTCTTTATATTTTCTGAAGCACTCCCCCTTTTCGTCATCGTCATGATATACCCGTTCACCAGTCCATTCGTTATGACATTTTATCCCGAAGTGATTGTTTGCCTTTTGGGTTAATTCACCTCTGCCGGCACCACTTTCAAGTATCCCCTGTGCCAATGTAATACTGGCCGGTATACCATATTGAAGCATCTCTTCCCTTGCGATACCATTGTAATTATCGATGTAATTAGCAACAACTTCTGCGTAGGATGCATTGGCAGGGAGCTCTTTAATAACAGTCTTTGGAGCGGTTGAAGTCTCTGGTAGTTTTTCGATCACTACCTTTTCGGTGCGATCTCTTTTCTTGGTTTCGGCAATGCGTTTTTTCGATTTACAACTCGTGGTTAAAAATCCAACTGCAACGATTAGAATGAGGGTTCGGATTAGCATTTATATTTCGATTTGAGGTAGGTTTTTAGATTTCAATCGGAGGTTCATTCCTTTAATCCCCTGAAGTCCCCCGGTATGAATCGCTAAAATACGGCTATTTTTTCTGAAATATCCTTCTTGCATTAGATTCATGATCCCATACATCATCTTCGCTGTATAGACTGGATCCAGTTGAATACGGGTAATTTCTTTAAACTTGTTAATGAAACGAACTAATTCAGAATCTATTTTAGCATAACCTCCAAAATTAAAGGTATCTGTAAGGTGATAGTGGGTATTATTACTGAATTTACCAAGGATTTCTTTCTGAAAGGTTCCATTTAATACAGAAAAACCTAGCCCTTGCTGGTGTGGCTGAAGAGAGTTCAATATCCCGGCGAAAGTACCGCCGGTTCCCACCGCCGTGGCAATATAGTCGAAATTTGTATCTGCTTCGGAAAGTATTTCAGAACAGCCCTTAACCGCCAGCGAAGAAGTACCGCCTTCAGGAATAATATAATATTCATCCAGATTGGGTATATACTTTTTCAAAACTTCTTCCTGCCCTTTTAGCCTGTAATCACTCCTATTCATATATATGAGACGCATTCCGCATTGATAAGCGTATTGTAAAGTAGGATTACTAGTTCTAAGTTGCTCCAATTCCTCTCCCCTAATAAGGCCAACCGTAGGAATATCCATAAGCTTACCGATGGCCGCTGTGGCAGCGATATGATTTGAAAACGCACCACCAAAAGTAAGAATCGCTTTTTTTGGAGAAGCCTTCATATCATGAACGAGGTATTTTAATTTTCTGAATTTATTTCCCGAAACCACAGGGTGAATTTGATCTTCTCGTTTTAAGAAAAGAGAATAACCGGATATTGAAAAAGGTTCCAGGCAGATCTCTTCATTTATCGATCCGCTTTTTTTGAAGAAAAAATCAAGGTTTTCGTAGGCCAAAATTGTTCAATTATTATGGTTGCGAAAATATTGAAGATAGTTCAATCTTTAACACATTATGGTACAGATAATTAGTGAATAAGTAGAAAAATCGACTTCAGCTTAAAAAAATTTCAGCAAAACGACTTAAATATCCAAATTCCTCATTTCAGGATTTTAACATAATTAAATCGTAAATGTTAAATTATTATGCTTTTAATCGATTTATTTTGTCTTTTGTCGATTTTTATCTATATAATTGTAGGAAAATTCCTCTATAACCAGCTTATGACGAAAACACTACTACACCGAAAATTCCTACCAATTCTATTCTTTGTTTTCAGCACTTCCCTGCTGACTGCCCAGGTAGGAATCAATACAACTGCTCCCGGGACCGGGGCCATGTTGGATGTAACAAGTAATAACAAAGGTATATTACTACCTCGTGTTGCCTTATCGGCCACGAATAACAGCAGCCCGATCACTCCGGCTCCCACTACCAGCCTCTTGGTTTATAACACTGCAACGGCTGGATCTGGTGCCACTGCTGTAATACCCGGATTCTACTTTTGGAGTGGTACTGCCTGGATTCCTATCATAGGGAACGATTGGAAACAGAGCGGTAACGCCGGAACAAGTCCTGCAGCCAATTTTGTGGGAACTATAGATAACTCGGACCTGAGTTTTAGGACCAATAACACAGAGAAGTTCCGTATTACATCGAATGGTCGCTTAAGATCCTATACAGATGGAACAAGCGCCTCTCCTGCTTTTTCATGGGATGGTGATACGGATACAGGTTTTTATAGATCTAATCCGGATGAATTCTCTATTGTAACCAGTGGTACCTCTCAATTTACCATTGATGCTAGTGGTAATTTGCGCGCTAACAGCGCAGGTACGGCTGGAAATCCACTATTTGGTTGGTCCGGCGATCCCGACAAAGGATTTTATAGCCCGGGTGCAGACCTGCTCGGCCTGGTTACAAATGGAACCGAAAGGTTTCGCATTCCCAATGCCGATCAAGTGCACGCAATGGCTAATGGAACCAACGCAGCTCCTTTTTACAGCTGGAACTCGGATACAGACACCGGGCTTTGGACCAGCGCAGCCGACCGATTTAACCTGACAGCGGGAGGACTGGAATTTATAGAGTTACGTGAAGACGGAAATGATCAACTGGTAATTAATGATACCAATGCAGATATCAATACCAGAATAGCCACCACTGGAAAGAGTAATGCACTTTTTGTAGATGGAGCTAATGATAATGTTGGACTTGGAACTGGAGCACCTAATACCAGTGCACAATTAGAGATGAGCGATACAGATAGAGGAATCCTCATTAACAGGGTAGCCTTGACTTCGAGAGCAGTGGCTAGTCCGGTAACATCGCCGGCTACCGGATTACTTGTGTATAATACCGCAAACGCCAGTAGTGGGGATACCGAAGTATTACCAGGATTCTATTATTGGAGCGGTAGTGAATGGATCGCCATGGGCGGAACCGGTGGTCGTGACTGGTCATTGGAGGGAAATGCGGGTACCAGTCCGGTACAAAATTTCATCGGAACCACAGACGCTACAGATTTTGTGCTTCGAACAAATGATACCGAAAGAATGCGATTTCTTGACATTGGAACAGCAGGAATGGGATCTATGCCATATACCAATGTGGTTTTACGAGTTAATGATGCTTCCCATCCATTTGGTATTGTTTCCGAAACATCCAGTAACGGAGCCTCTGTATGGGGAGCCGATTCGGGATCGGGGATAGGAATACGCGGTGAAAACACGGGAACTGGTATTGGTCTTTACGGTTATGCCGCCAACTCCCACGGAGCTTACACCTATACAACCTATACAGGTAGTTCCTTCCTTATAGGCGGGATCCAGGCCTGGGGTGGTGGTGCGAACGGCGCCAACGGGGTGCTGGCCGTAGCAGATCAGCTATCCTCATCGAGATCTAATATGGGTCTGAGGGCTGTATCAGGTAGCACAACATCAATTTCTACCAATCAGATCCTAAACATAGGTGTTAACTCTAACGCCACAGATCTGGCTGTTTATGCGATGACGGAAGGTCCTATTACTTCGTCAAGCAGTATAGAGGCCGCGCGTTATCAGACCAATTATACAGGGAATGCTATCACAGCCGATGCACGTGACCCAAGAGCTCAATTGGCGGGATATACTAATTCCAGTTTAGTTGGAGGTGGTAATATGTACTACGGTGGATATTTCTATAGCGGAGGCTCCAGTTCCAACTCCTCTTATGCATACGCAGGAGCGCGATATAACAATACCAATTATAAGATCATTGGTAATGGTGCGGTTTCTACCATTGTCCAGGATACAAATGGTGATAAAAAAGTGATGTTTGCACCCGAAGCGCCAGAGGTTTTATTCGAAGACTATGGAACAGGACAACTTGTAAGTGGAACTGCCAATATTTCGATCGACCCGATATTTACAAACAACATCGTGGTAGACAATGACCATCCTTTAAAGGTCTTCATTCAGCTGGAAGGCGACTGCAATGGTGTATACGTAACTAATAAATCGGCTAACAGTTTCACGGTAAAGGAGCTACAGAATGGAACATCCAACGTATCCTTTTCATATCATATAGTCGCAAATAGGAAGAATGACATCGGATCCACAGAGAACAGTTCTAATTACAGTGATCTGAGATTCCCGGATGCTCCGGATGCCATTGGACCAGAAACATTGGATGCAAGGGAATTACAAAAATACAAGCCAGAACAGAACACCTTGCAAAATAAACTCAGTGTGAAGAACTAAATGTTACCTAATTCAGTAAATAATAACAACCATAACTAGTAAGTAAATGGCACCCGTTTAAAGGATAAAATGCCTTAACGGGTGCCAAATTAAAAATCAAACGAACTACATATATAGCCAATCAATGATATGAGCCGAAATATGTTACTTCAGTTATTTCATGTCTGATTTGTAGCATTTTTCCTACGTTTTATTATATTTTGTGCATTTCATCGATTTTTTTATGTTTTAGTCGATTTTGTTACGTATAATTGTCATGCCCAAAATGTTAAATGTCATTGATATGAAGCAATTTAACCTACGAAATTACGCCCTCGCCCTTATTTTTGCCGTGGGTTTTTATTCTTACACAGTCGCCCAGGTTGGGATCAATACTACTTCTCCCAATGGGATTCTGGAAGTAGCTAATCCTTCTGGTACAACACATGGAATAGTTCTTCCACGTGTGGCTCTTACAGGAACTAACGTTTCAGCGCCGGTATTGAATCCACAGGGAGGTGCCCTGGCCGTTGGGACGGTAGTCTATAATACGACCACCACCACAACCGGATCTAACGATGTTTATCCCGGAATCTATGTATGGACAGGAACCGAGTGGTTTAACAAATTCAATAAGAAACACCAGGAGTATTATATACAATCCTCCTTTTTTCAACCGGATTCTGACGCTGGTTGGCAGAATGTCCCCGGATTAACTTCTCAAACCTTTACAGCAAAATACACCGGAACCTATAAAATTGAAGTGAGCATGAACTACGGAAGTGGCTATATTAACGATGCTTCTGCCGGCTGCGATGTTGCTTATCAGCAGGGGCAATTCAGGTTTAACTTTGATGGGACCATTTATTACGTAACCGCAAAGGCACAAGCAACACAGGAACCTTCCGGAACCAGATATTACGCAATATGGGAGCAATATTCATTTATAGAGTATGTAAGCCTGGTAGCAGGCACTAATTATTCATTTACTCTTGCCTTTGACCAAGCGGATTCACCGGGTTTTGTTAACAACGGAAACTCGGGAACTGGTCTTGGCTATATGGGAATTCCCGATCATGTTCCCTGCGCTGTTGAATTTACATATATAGGTGAATAAAAAACAACTAACGATGAAAAATAATACCATAATATATATTTGTGTTCTGCTTTTTCTGGCTGGTATAACTACTTATGCCCAGGTTGGGATTGGCACCACTTCTCCAAAAGGAATTCTGGATATTGACAGTAGTACGTATGGGGTCGTTTATCCAAGTGTAGCACTAACAGCTACCAATGTAGCTGCGCCGGTTGTAAATCCGGCAGGAGGTGCACTCGCAGTTGGAACGACTGTCTTTAACACAAATACTACAAATACAGGTTCTAACGATGTTGAACCGGGAATTTACTCCTGGGATGGATCCGAATGGGTAATACACTTCTTTAAAAGACAACAGGAATTGTATCCACAAACTTCTGTGTTAAGAAGTTCTGCTGCCATAGGATTTCAAGACGTACCTGGAATTGGAGCTGCAGATTTTAGAACCTTTACGGCAAATTATTCAGGACTTTATCGAATTGAAGTAAAGCTTACCTACGGTGGTGGGAATATGAATACCACAACCGATATTGAAACCACCATGACCGAAGGGGATTTTAGGTTCATATTTGACGGCACTACAAATATCATTAAAGCTAAATCTTTTTCTACTTACAACGCTCATATTAGCGGAGGTAGACAATTTGCAGACTCCTGGGTACAAACAACTAAGACATTTTATGTAAATCTGGTACAAAATCAGTCTTACATTTTTTCTTTAGAATTCGATCAATATTCGGACGCTAAATTAATGAATGGAGGAAATTTTGTAGTCACAGACGGACGAGGATACGTAGGAAGCGAGATTCCTTGTTATATTGAATTCACATACTTAGGTGACTAAAAAACTTTGATAAATAGTATTAAACAATAGCTATTATGAAATTAACGATCAAATCTATATTGGCCCTCGCTACACTATTATGTGCAGTTACGGCTTTGCAGGCTCAAATCGGTGTTGGCACCGAGACACCCCAGGGAATGCTGGATCTGTCTAATAGCAATTCTGCAGGGTTTGTATTTCCAAAAGTAGCCCTAACCGCAGATAATGTTGCCGCCCCTGTAACTAACCCCCAGGGAGGTGCACTGGAAATAGGAACCGTGGTTTTCAATACTGCTACAACTACAAC
>QQUG01000184.1 GCA_008501705.1 Flavobacterium sp. | reverse complement strand
CCCTGCTTCGAAATCTTCTATAGAAAGCGCGTCGGATACCTTAAACTCTCCAATGCGGGTACGCCTTAGTCCTGACAAGTGTGCTCCTGATTCCAGCGCCTTACCCAGATCATGTGCCAAAGTCCGTATATACGTGCCTTTACTGCAAACTACCCTGAAATGGATGTCCGGTTTAGAGAAACCGGTTATTTCAAATTCGGATATATGCACACTACGCGCAGGAATCTCAACTTCTTTACCTTCCCTGGCGTATTCATAGAGTCTTTTTCCATCTTTCTTTAAAGCCGAAAAGACCGGTGGCCGTTGTTCTATATCTCCGGTAAAGCCTAAAGCAGCCTCTTTAACCATTTTCTCTGTCACCTGTGAAAAATCGAATTCCTGGTCGAAGTCGGTTTCAAGATCGAAACTAGGGGTGGTGGCTCCCAGGGTAATGGTACCCGTATATTCTTTTTCCTGACCCTGATATTCTTCGATCTTTTTGGTGAACTTTCCTGTGCAGATTATCAGCAGGCCGGTGGCAAGTGGGTCCAGGGTGCCTGCATGTCCTACTTTGATCTTTTTTATCCCGTAATTTTTTCTAATAAGCCATCGCAGTTTGTTCACCACCTGGAAAGAGGTCCAATTAAGCGGTTTATCTACCAGGATCACCCGGCCGGATATATAGTCTTCGGCAGTCATTAAGTAAGGTAAAAACTTGTAATTATGGCAATAACTCCAACAAGCAAACAGTATATAGCGAAATAAGAAAGCTTGCTTTTACGAACCAGGGCGATCATCCAGGTACAGGCCAAAAGACCACATATAAAAGCCGCTATAAAGCCCACCCCCAGGATGGTGAAATCGGCACTCTCTGAAGTAAGGTCACCACTCCAGATATCCTTGGCGATCTTCCCGAATATAAGTGGAACCACCATCAGGAATGAAAATCGGGCTGCCTTACTTTTATCGTTTCCCAGCAATACCGAGGTAGAGATGGTTGCTCCACTTCGTGAGATCCCGGGCAGCATGGCAATTGCCTGGGCGATCCCAATAACAAAGGCGTTGCTGTTTGAAACCTTTTTACCGGTGTTTTTTGCGCGGTCGGCCAAGTACAACAATACGGCCGTGACTATGAGCATGGCACCTACAAATGCGATGTTCCCTCCAAAGAAAGCCTCCAGTTCTTCTTCAAAAAGTACTCCGACTAAAACAGCCGGTAGCATGGAAAAAATGATCTTGAGCGAAAATCTCGTTTCCTCATTCCATTTAAATTTCAGCAGGCCGATTAGGATCTCCCACACATCTTTGCGGAAAACCACGATGGTGCTAAGCGCAGTCGCAAAATGAAGGACTACGGTAAAAAGAAGGCTTTCCTCCGGGACAGAAGTATCTCCCAGGATGGCCTTTCCCAGTTCGAGATGTCCACTTGATGAAACTGGTAGAAATTCGGTGAAACCCTGTACAACGCCAAGGATAATAGCGTCCCAAATATTCATGGGTTATTTCTCTTGGTTCGGATTCGACAGGATGGCGTACACCTCAAACCCAAAACCGATGAGGATAAGAGCAGGTGCCAGACGGATTCGCCGCCAATTGTAGATCTCCGGATTGAACACATTAGGGTCGTCGCTTCCGCCACCAGCCATCAGGATGAAACCCAGGGCTATAAATGCCAATCCAATAAGCATGAACTTATAATTTTTTTTCTCGAAAATGAAGCTGTGAACCTTAGCTGCTTCTCTGCGTTTTTTCTCTCCCATGATTATTTGAATTCTGTATAGATAACGTCTTCTTCCAGGGCTAATTGTGCAATATGGTTGGAAGTCCCCGTGATCACCTTAGCAAGGTGCAAGGTAACTTTTTTATTTAAAACTATTTCCTCCATTTCGGAGAGGGTAAAGCCTTGTTCCAGGCCGCGGTTGATATAGTAAAAATCTCCATTTTCTTCGGCAAATACTATATCCAGGGTGCCACCTTCATAGATCTTGGCGACTATAATTTCTTTTACATCGCAGTCTTCGGGTTTTGGATTCTGAATGATACAACTCGAGAATAGCAATGCTAGTAAAAGTAAAAGAACAATCTTCTTAATAGTACAGTTCATCGGTACGTAAATTTAAGAATCGTTGCGTAGCGAAAAATGTACTGATCCAGGTGATGATAAGTCCCATCAGAAAAATAAAAACAAATAGCGACACGATAAGGGTACGGTCTCGTGTTAATCCTAATTCGGGGAAGGTTTTGTTGAGATAATATAAAACCAAGGCCATACCTCCCATGGCCAGCACAGAACCTAACATCCCTAATCGAACACTTTTCCATATAAAAGGACGCCGAATAAACTGTTTGGTTGCGCCCACCATCTGCATGGTCTTAATGGTGAAACGCTTCGCGTATACCGAAAGTCGGATAGAACTGTTAATAAGTAGGATGGCTATGATAAGGAAAACAGCGGCTATTATAAGTACCCAGAAACTAATTCGTTTCACATTTTGGGTAAGCTTTTCAATAAGGGGTTTGTCGTATCCTATGTCGTCTACAAAAGGCTTGCTTTTTAGTTCGGCAATGACCTCTTCAACTTTTTCGGGAGTGACGAAATCTGCATTCAGGCGTACATCTATGTTGTTCAACAACGGATTATCACCCAGGTAATCCACATAATCCTCTCCAATTTCAGCCATGTGAATTTCGGCGGCCTCTTCCTTGGACACATAGTTTGCAGAGCGCGTATAATCTGCCATTTGTAAACTTTGTTTCAGTTGGTTTATTTCAACCTCCTTGGCTGTGTCCTTCAGAAAAATAACAATAGGAACCTGTTCCTTAAAATGATCTGCCACCCGTTTCGAATTCAACACAAGTAATCCCAATATCCCCAAGAGGAATAGCACCAGGGAGATGCTTATCACCACCGAGAAATAAGAAGAGATTAAACGTCTTTTTTGATACTTTTCGAATGCTGTAGCCATACTTTATGCCTTATCGACCGTAAAAATACAATGAATTTCAGTTCAATTACCTACTAACGAAGAAAGTTTCAACAATCTTATAAATAGGCTTACTTTTGATAGATAAATTTAAGAGCCATCAGGTTTTCACTTCTCAATGAGCTAAAAATTTCCCGACCCGGATTGTGGTTTCCTACCGTCTGGATCTACCTGGTTCCTTTCAGTTTTGCCACCCAGTTCTGGAAACAAAGCGTATTTTGGCTCGGACTGTTATTTGTAACCTTTCCCTTAAATTATCTTGTTTACGGCCTGAACGACCTTAACGATACCAAAGCCGATGCCTTCAATAAAAGGAAGGGAAATTTTCTTTTTGGGGCACGTTTCTCGAAAGAACAACTGCATGGCATTCCTCTTAAGATCACCCTGGTTGTACTGCCGTTTATCATCCTCTTTACCATCCTGGCAGGCTATAAGATGTTCTTATTGCTCCTCTTTATGGTCGCCATTAATATATTATATAATTTCAAACCATTCCGCCTTAAGGAAAGGCCTCCCTTCGAGATCATAATCCAGATAGGCTATGTTTTTACCGCTTTGTTTAGCGTGCTTCTTAACGGGCTTGAAATGATCCCCTGGCAAACCCTGGTCTATCTCTGTCTCTTTGCTTTTCAGGCGCATCTGGCGGGAGAGATCATGGACATAGAGCCGGACAGGCAGGGAGGCAAAAGAACAACCGCCACCCTTATTGGTAGAGTTCCTTCCAAATTGATCATGCTCGGTCTGCTTCTCTCCGAAGTATACATCCTTTATTTTTGGTTTAACGATCATGTGCTTTCTGCTTTCCTGGCTGTATTTTCCACCTGGCTGGTGATCGACCTGCTGTTCCTATTCAGGGGGAGGCCGTATTCTGTGTTTCAAATGAAACTTTTTGGTATTGCCATGAATGTTTCGGCTATTTTATCCATGTTGTGGATACTGTATTCGGGGAACCTCTTACAGCCTAATTTTTAAGGCGAAACGGACGTACTTCTGCTTAGAAATCTTAAATTTGCTCCTTCGCACTAAAACAAATTATGAGTCAGTATCATTTTAACGATATCGAAGCCAAATGGCAGCAATTCTGGGCCGAAAATAAAACCTTCAAAGCCGATAATAACAGCGATAAACCAAAGTACTATGTCCTGGATATGTTTCCCTATCCTTCTGGTGCAGGACTGCATGTAGGGCATCCGCTGGGCTATATAGCCAGCGATGTATATGCCAGGTATAAGCGTCATAAAGGATTTAATGTACTGCATCCCATGGGGTACGATAGTTTTGGTTTGCCGGCCGAGCAATACGCCATCCAAACCGGACAGCACCCCGCCGAAACCACCAAGGTGAATATAGAAGGGGGCGTTGATAAAAGCGGAACCACCATTAAAGGCTACAGGAAGCAGTTGGATAAGATAGGTTTTTCGTTCGACTGGAGCCGGGAGGTACGCACCTCCGATCCCAAATATTACAAATGGACTCAGTGGATCTTTATTCAGTTGTTTGAGAGCTGGTATGATAAGGATGCCGATACGGCAAAAGATATAAATGAACTTATTTCAATTTTTTCTTCGGAAGGGAATACACAGGTAAATGCCGCTTGCGATGATGATGTAGACATGTTTACAGCAGACGAATGGAATGCATACGCTTCAGAAGAAAAACAACGAATACTCCTTAAATACAGACTTACCTACCTGGCCGAAACTGAAGTAAACTGGTGTCCCGAACTGGGGACCGTACTGGCCAACGATGAGGTTGTGAACGGGGTCTCCGAAAGAGGAGGCTATCCCGTTATACGAAAAAAGATGATGCAGTGGAGTATGCGGATCACCGCCTATGCCCAGCGCCTGCTGGACGGTCTTGATACGATCGACTGGCCACAGCCGCTAAAGGATTCGCAGATAAACTGGATAGGCCGTTCTGAAGGCGCCATGGTCTCCTTCAACCTTAAAGGATATGATGATAAGATAGAGGTCTTCACTACCCGGCCCGACACCATCTTTGGAGTGAGTTTTATGACGCTGGCCCCGGAACACGATCTGGTGGCTAAGATCACTTCCGAAGCACAAAAAGAAGAAGTAGAAGCCTATGTGGAAGCTACTGCCAGACGTAGTGAACGCGAACGTATGGCCGATGTGAAAACCATCTCGGGCGTATTTACCGGAGCCTATGCCATACATCCATTCAGTGGGGAGGAGATCCCTGTTTGGATCGGGGATTATGTGCTTGCCGGTTATGGTACAGGAGCCGTGATGGCGGTACCTTGTGGAGATCAGCGCGATTACGATTTTGCCAACTATTACAAGCTTCCCATTCCCAATATTTTTGATGGGGTGGATATTTCTGAAGAAGCATTTGCCGATAAGGAAAATACGGTGATCGCAAACAGCGATTTCCTTAACGGACTCAATTACAAAGAGGCCACCCGTAAAGTTATTGAGGTCCTGGAAGCAAAAGGAGCCGGATATGGTAAGGTGAATTATCGCCTGCGCGATGCTGTATTTTCCAGACAGCGCTATTGGGGTGAACCCTTCCCGGTTTATTATAAGGACGGACTGCCACAGATGATAGAGACCGAACATCTGCCATTGGTCCTTCCCGAAGTTGAAAAGTACCTGCCTACCGAGGACGGTGACCCACCTTTGGGGCGCGCCGATGTATGGGCTTGGGATACAGTGAAGAACGCAGTTGTAAGCAATGAGCTTATCGACCATAAAACAGTATTCCCTCTCGAGTTGAACACTATGCCGGGCTGGGCGGGAAGCAGCTGTTATATGTTCCGTTATATGGATCCGCATAACGAAGAAGAGTTTGCCAGCAAAGCAGCCTTAGATTACTGGAGGAACGTAGATCTTTATCTAGGGGGTAGTGAGCACGCTACCGGGCATTTATTGTACAGTCGTTTCTGGACCAAGTTCATGTACGATCGAGGCCATCTGCCGGTGGAAGAGCACGCCAAAAAGCTCATCAACCAGGGGATGATACTGGGGGAGAGTGCTTTTGTTTATCAGTTAGGACTTCAATTTGGTGGTTATTCAAAAAGAATACCTCGGTCATCATCTAAAACCATAAAAGATATTGCTAAGGGACCCTCTTCTCTTAAAAAAAGTGATAGGGAAAAGTTGCAATATCTTAATGAAAAAGTTGAATTATTTAGAGATACACTTTTTTCAGCAGGATACAAAGATCAAATTAAGGAGGAGGATTCGAAAATTAATTTTATTAAAGGTCTATTTGAAAAATTTAAAGTTCAAGAAATAATTGACGACTTAAATTTTAGTGAAGATGCAGAGATTGGTTTTCATCCTATAATTCCATTAAGAAGGGTTAGAACTCATGTCGATGTTTCACTCGTAAATCTATCAAACGAACTAGACATTGATGCCTTTAAAAGTTGGCGCCCGGAATTTGAGAATGCTGAATTCATTACCGAAGATGACGGAACATTTAAAGTGACTCGTGAAGTAGAGAAAATGTCCAAGTCCAAGTACAACGTGGTTAACCCGGACGACATTTGTAGTCGTTATGGTGCCGATACCCTGCGCATGTACGAGATGTTCCTGGGCCCGCTGGAACAGGCCAAGCCATGGAGCACGGCCGGGATCACCGGAGTTCACAGCTTCCTGAAAAAACTATGGAAGTTGTATCACAGCGGTACTGAAGGAAGTTTTAAGGTGAGCGAGGTAGCAGGAACGAAAGAAAGTTTGAAGACCCTTCATAAAACCATTAAAAAGGTGGAAGAGGATATAGAGAACTTTAGTTTTAATACTTCGGTATCAACTTTTATGATCGCCGTAAACGAACTCACTGCCCAGAAATGTATTTCACGGGAAATTTTAGAACCGTTGCTCATCCTAATCTCGCCTTATGCGCCTCATATTGCCGAGGAATTATGGAGTAAACTGGGGCATGGCGAAAGTATTTCTAAAGCTGCCTTCCCAAAGTTCGACCAAAGTTACCTGGTAGAAAGTACCAAAGAGTACCCGGTTTCCTTTAATGGCAAGATGCGTTTTAAGATGGAATTACCGCTGGATATGAGTAGAGATGACATTGAGGCTGCCGTAATGGCACATGAGCGGACAGCCCATTATCTGGAGGGTAGAACGCCTAAGAAGGTGATCGTTGTGCCTGGGAAGATCATCAATATTGTGGGTTAAAATTTAGCACACTTTTTGCTAATAAGGTTGTATATTAAATCAATAAAAAATTTATAAGCTATGATGGGATATTATATACTTGCGGGTGCGATCTTTTTAGTGAGCATGTATGTGAGTAACCGCTTAAAGAGTAAATTTAGAAAGTACTCTAAAGTGCATTTGCAAAATGGAATGAGCGGAAAGGAGATTGCCGAAAAGATGTTGAGTGATAATGGTATTTACGACGTAGAGGTAGTTTCTACCCCGGGAATGTTAACAGACCATTATAACCCGAAAACCAAAACGGTTAATCTAAGTGAAGGTGTATATATGCAACGTAATGCTGCCGCTGCTGCGGTAGCAGCTCATGAATGCGGCCATGCTGTACAGCACGCCACGGCCTATGGTTGGTTGCAAATGCGTTCGTCCATTGTTCCTATGGTAGGGGTGGCCAGTAAGCTGTCAAATTTCGTGATCATGGCGGGACTTGTACTTACCTTTTCCGGGCTCGCGTTCGGGAATTGGGTGTTCTTAATTGGGATAGGTTTGTTTGCCATGACAACGGTGTTTTCGTTTATCACCTTGCCTGTAGAGTACGATGCGAGTAACAGGGCATTAGCCTGGCTTCAGAATAACAATATGGTGAACCAGCAGGAATATACCGGTGCGAAGGATGCGCTTAAATGGGCTGCCAGAACCTATGTGGTAGCTGCCCTGGGATCCCTGGCTACTTTACTGTATTTTATAAGTATTTTCCTTGGAGGAAGGGACTAACAAGATATATTTCACAAACCCGCTTTCGAGCGGGTTTTTTTATCCCCCAATATTATCCGGGTTATAGCCGAGGTAATCTGTAAAGTTCTCTTTAAAATTTATTCCGAAGGTTTCCAGCTCCCCTAGTATGGGTTCGTAAATTTCTTTGGCAATAGGCCGTAGCACCCCGGGAGTTGTAATTTCTTTGTTCAGAATTTTAAGAGCCGCTATGGCCACGGGTAACCCTACAGTTTTCGCCATGGCAGTATAGGTCTGGTCTTCGCCTTTTACTACCATATTACTATCTATTTGTTTCTTTTTGCCATCCAGCTCGTACCCAAACTTATGGTACATAACGATCATATCCTTATCGTGTTCCTTCAAGGTCCATTTATCCATTAATATCTTCTGAAGCGCCTGAGCAGGGGTGGCGTCCTTGAGGCCGATCTTTTTGTCCTTATTGAAAATGTCAAGTTCAACTAATTTGCCCCACATAAGGTCATCCTGGTCGATCTTGAGGTTGTGGCGAAGTTTGAGTTCTACCGAATCGGTTGGCGAATATGGAAGGAACAGATTTACAAACTGACGATAAGATAGCTCCTCCGAATTGGGTATAATATAACTGTCGTCTGTCATTCCCAGTTGTACGAAGCTATTCCAGGCTTTACTGAAACCCACCCTGCGGATGGTTCCCCTGTAAAGGGTGAGTATGTCCTCAAGGCCGTAAATACTTCTGTATTTCAGGGAATTTCTATTAGCATAGGCTTCAAAACGTCCATACCCTTCAATCTCCAGGAATTCTGTTCTTCGGAAGAGTCTGTGATACGGGATATACTTATATGTACCCTCTTGTATGAATTCGGCAGCACCTCCCTGTCCCGCCAGAACTACATTTCTAGGGTTCCAGGTGAACTTGTAATTCCACAGGTTGTCGTCACTTTCAGGGGCAACCAGGCCACCGGTAAACGATTCGAACATTAGCATTTTCCCGCCATTATCCCTGATGCGATCTATTACCTGCATGGCGCTCATATGATCTATGCCTGGATCTACCCCGATCTCATTCATAAAAACCAGACCTTTTGCTTCCACTTTTGTATGCAGACCTTGCATTTCGTCACTCACATAAGAGGCAGTAACCATATGAATGCCGTATTTTAAACAATCCCGGGCTACTTCAATATGGTAACGTGCCGGTAACATGGAAATGACCAGGTCACTGTTTTGCACCGCATTTTGTCGTTCTTGTTCATTGTGCACGTCTAACACCTCAGCCACGGCATTTGGATGTCCGGCTGCTAATTTCTTCGCATTATTGATAGAAATATCCCCAATGGTGAGGAAAAGTTCTTCATCCTGCGATTTATTCAATAAATATTGAA
Source organism: Flavobacterium sp. (assembly GCA_008501705.1). Lineage (GTDB taxonomy): Bacteria > Bacteroidota > Bacteroidia > Flavobacteriales > Flavobacteriaceae > Pukyongia. The sequence continues at coordinate 3,714 of QQUG01000184.1, read as the reverse complement.
CCAGGCTGGTTGCCGAACGGCCGGCACCTATAATTAATATGTTTCGCATCTAACGGTTTTTCGTAATTTTAGGGACTTCGTTTTTCAAGGACGAATGTACTAAAATGTAATATCTATCATGATACAATTTGATAAAAAAATAGTGGTTACAGCCTCCTTTTTAGGTGCTTTAACTATTGGTATTGGGGCCTTTGGAGCCCACGGACTTGAGAAACTTGTTGAGGGTGATGCGCTTGCGAGTTTCGAAACGGGAGTGCGATATCAGATGTATCATGTATTTGCCTTACTAATAATTGGATTTGCCACGGTGATTCCCGCTCGGGTCCGTAGATGGGTATTTTGGTTATTTATTGGTGGAATCGTTCTTTTTTCAGGATCGATCTACTTGCTGGCGCTTCGCACAGTATTTACCTTCGACCTTTCTTTTCTGGGGCCTGTTACCCCAATTGGGGGCTTGTTATTAATTATAGGATGGCTTCGTCTGGGATTTGGATTGTTAACAATTAACAGGGGATAATTATTTTAATCTTACAGTCTATCTGTTACGATTTTGTTATTTTTGTAGCCCACAACAACAACAAAATAATGATCGATCACAATCATATTTCGAAATCGATTTCGTTAGAAAATTACGGAATCACCGATGCGAAAGTAAAGTATCAATTATCTTCAGAAAAACTTCACAGTGAAACCTTAAGAAAAGGCCAGGGCCAGGAAGCAGATTCCGGAGCTTTGGCGGTAAACACCGGTGAATTTACTGGAAGATCACCACTAGACAGGTTTATTGTAAAGGACGACATCACCCGTGACAGGGTGTGGTGGGGAAATATCAACATTCCTTTCGATCCAGATAAATTTGATGCCCTCTATAATAAAATTACGGCTTATTTATCGGGTAAAGACGTATATGTAAGAGATTGTTACGCCTGTGCCGACCCTAATTACCGAACCAATATCAGGGTGATCAATGAATACCCATGGAGCAATTTATTTGTGTTTAATATGTTTCTGCGTCCTAACGAGGAAGAGCTGGATGGATTTAAGCCCGAATGGACCGTAGTGAACGCTCCCGGTTTTATGGCCGACCCGGAATTGGACGGTACAAGACAGCATAATTTCGCTATTTTAAACTTTAATCGCAAGATCGCCATCGTTGGTGGGACCGGTTATACGGGTGAGATAAAAAAAGGGATCTTCTCTGCTTTGAATTTCGAATTGCCTGTATTTAAGAACACTTTGCCGATGCACTGTTCTGCCAATGTGGGTAATGACGGTGAAACTGCGATCTTTTTCGGACTTTCAGGCACGGGAAAAACAACCTTGTCTGCAGATCCCGCACGAAAATTAATTGGTGACGATGAACACGGCTGGACGGCGGAAAATTCAGTCTTTAATTTTGAAGGCGGATGCTACGCTAAGGTTATCGATCTCACCGAAGAGAACGAACCCGATATTTACAGGGCCATAAAACCTGGTGCTATCCTTGAAAATGTGATCATGGATGAAAACGGTAAAGTAGACTTTTCCGATACAACGATCACTCAAAATACCAGGGTTAGTTATCCTATCTATCATATTGATAATATCCAAGTCCCTTCCATAGGACACAATCCTAAAAATATCTTCTTTTTAACGGCTGATGCTTTCGGGGTGCTACCCCCGATCTCGAAACTTACTCCCGGACAGGCGGCCTACCACTTTATTAGCGGTTATACAGCAAAGGTTGCGGGTACCGAAGAAGGAATAGATGAGCCTTTACCAAGCTTTTCTGCTTGTTTCGGTGCTCCTTTCATGCCTTTACACCCTACAAAATATGCCGAAATGCTAAGCGCTAAAATGAAGGATGCCGGTGTAAATGTATGGTTGGTGAATACAGGTTGGACAGGGGGGCCGTATGGAACCGGAAAACGAATGAAGCTAAAGTATACCAGGGCCATGATTACTGCTGCCCTGGAAGGAAAGCTGGCCGGGGTTAACTACCAGGTTCACCCTATATTCGGGCTGAACATCCCGCAGGAATGTCCTAACGTTCCTTCTGAAGTTCTTAATCCAAAAGGTACCTGGGCCGACCAGGAGGCTTACGACAGAAAAGCAAAGCAATTGGCCAAGTCTTTTAAAGATAACTTCGAAAAATTTGCCGAATATGCAAATGAAGAGATCATGGCAGGGGCACCTATCTCTGAATAATTAAAGATTAGTCATAAAAAAAACGCGCTGGGAAATCAGCGCGTTTTTTTGTGGATCTCGATAGGTGTTATTTCTTATTCACCTCTTTTATATATTTTTCAAGGGCCATGGTCATACTTGGCGTTTCCGGCGTTGGCGCTTTGATGTCTACACGCAGACCATTATCGGTAGCCGCCTGGATAGTTGTATTACCGAATACAGCAATGCGCGTATTGTTTTGTTCGAAATCTGGAAAATTCTCTAAAAGAGACTGTATCCCGCTAGGGCTAAAGAACACAAGGATGTCGTAATACACGTTTCGCAGATCGGACAGATCACTTACCACAGTTTTGTAGAAAGTGGCCTTCTTCCAGTTTACTGCCAGCTCATCCAAAATAGTGGGTACTTCCGGTTTCAGTTTATCGGAGGAGGGTAGCAGGAACTTTTCTGTTTTATATTTCTTGATAAGCGGCGTTAATTCCTGAAATGTACGTTTCCCAACATAGATCTTTCTTTTGCGATAAACCACGTATTTCTGAAGGTAATAGGCCACCGCTTCACTTTGGCAGAAATATTTCATCGTATCGGGAACCTTAAAACGCATCTCATCGGCAATACGGAAGAAGTGATCCACGGCGTTACGACTGGTAAGTATAATAGCCGTATAGTTTACAAGGTCGACCTTTTGGGAGCGCACCTCTTTACTGGAAACACCTTCAACATGTATAAAAGGCCTGAAATCAATTTTCACTTTTTGTTTTTCGATCAAATCGAAATACGGTGAGTTTTCAACTTTAGGCTCCGGCTGTGATACCAAAATAGTCTTCACTTTCATAGGCTGCACTTTTAAAGTTCACCACCTTCTATAAATACTTTGTAAAGAATAAAATAGGGTGAAATTTCAAGTGCGCAAAGATACAAAATAAAATAGAAGAAATTTCTAAAAATAAGTTTTCCATTTGTTTTATAGCTATAAAATACACTCACAGCGTTTAATACTAATACAATTCCGAAGAAAACAAGCAGTATGAGCAGACTGGGGTTGAACATATAGAAAAACACCAGGTTTCCAAGAAAAATAGCTATTGCCAGCAAATTTCTGTAGGTGATCTTTTCATATAAATACTGGTTCACATAAGATTCCATCGAAAAAACGATACTTATGATCTTTTCCAGATAGTATTTTACAAGTATAAATCCTGCATAAGCAGTACAAATTTGAACAAAGACCCATTTATTATCAATTATGGTGTCCGGATTAGCAGTTTTTATAAGTATGTAAATGAATAATGAAACTGAAATGATCTGGGTAATGAAGAGAATAATATTAAAGGGATGTTGAATTTCATTATGCTTGCCCTGAACAAGGAAATATTTATTGGTTATGGGAAGCAAAATAAACTCCTGAAATCGTTGCGGATAGAAATATTTCGTTATGGCATATAAGATCACGCATCCCATTAATAAAAAAGTGATCCAATCCTGCGAAATGATATCTCGTGTAATATAATCCAAGCGCCCTCCTTTGGCTGTAAAGTTAGCGGTTTT
>QQUG01000045.1 GCA_008501705.1 Flavobacterium sp. | reverse complement strand
GTTAGAAATTATACTACTCATCTGATCTTACGTAAAACAAGTCTTTTCTGAAAATTTTATTCGAGAATCTGGATTTTACTTATCCCTCATCTGGATCTCTATTTCTTCCGCCACCTTTTCATTATAAAGGCTCTTCACAATTCCATCTGCGAGACCGATCTTAGGAACATACATATTTTTGGAACCGCTCCATTTCATCGCCGACAGGTATATCTTGGTGGCAGGAATAATTACATCGGCCCTATCGGGATTCATTTGTAATTCGAAAATTCGTTCGTGATAGGTATAGGATTTCAATTCTTCGTAAAAGCCGGCCAGGTAAAAATAGCTTAGCGGCTTACCTATTTTCTTTTCACTGAGTTTATAGATGCTATTAATGTTCCCCCCCGATCCTATACAGTTGATCTTGTTGTATTTTTTGGTGGTCTTTTTGATCCAGGTCTTTACATCATCCCAAATACTTTCTCGTACCATGTCATTTAAGATTCGTACTGTTCCCAGTTGGAACGATTTAGAGGTGACCACTTTTCCGTTTGCGAAAACAGTGAATTCGGTACTTCCGCCACCCACATCCACATAAAGAAAGACTTTATTATCATCGATAAGCTCCCTAAGGTCTGTAGTTGCGATTATGGCCGCTTCGTCATTTCCATCAATTATCTGAATATCTATTCCGGTCTCTTCCTTGATCCTTTTGGCAATACTTACACCATTTCTCGCTTCCCGCATAGCCGAAGTGGCACAGGCGCGGTAACGCGTTACATTGTGTGTTTTCATCAATAATTCATAGGCATTCATGGCGTCTACCATGCGCACATAATTCGCTTCCGAGATATTGTCGTTCAGGAAAACGTCGGCGCCTAATCGAATTGGGACCCGCACCAGTGATGTTTTTTTAAACATCGTCTTACTACCCTCCCTTTCAATAACGGTTGCAATAAGAAGCCTAATAGCGTTAGAACCTATGTCAATGGCTGCGTATTTTTCTATATTCAGCAAATCACTTCAATTTTTGTTGGTAATATTCGTATAATTTAAATTGCGAGCGCACCCGTGGTTTGTCATTTCGCCGGTAATCATTATCCAAATCCTCTGAGATTATCCTCGCTTTCACATTGTCGCTCCAGCAGATCTCAAAGGTCTCGATCAATTCGGCTTTTATGTCCTCGTCATAAATGGGACATGAGATCTCCACCCTATTGTCCAGGTTACGACCCATAAAATCGGCTGAGGAAATATAAATTTTGGGGTCTCCACCGTTTTCAAAGATAAATAATCGAGGATGCTCAAGAAACTTATCTACCACACTAATTACCTCGATATTCTCACTCATGCCTTCTACCCCAGGGATGAGACAACAAATACCACGAACGATTAGTTTAATTTCTACACCGGCCTGGCTGGCTTCATAAAGTCTGTCGATCATTTTAAAATCTGATAAACTATTGAGCTTTAATCTAATCCCGCTGGGCAATCCCTGCTCATGATTCTGGATTTCTTTCTCTATAAGATTGTAGATCGCATTTCGGGTGTAATGAGGAGACACAATAAGATGCCTGTATTTTTTGATCTGGTAGTTAACCTGGAAGAAATCGAAAACTTTATTTATTTCCTTCCCTATTCTAAGATTGGAAGTAAACAGGGTATAATCTGTATACACACGAGCTGTGGATTCGTTGAAGTTTCCCGTACTGATAAAGGAGTATCGAGAGACTTTCTTATTTTCCAGTCTTTCAATAACACAAGCCTTACAATGCACCTTTAACCCGGTGACACCAAAAATAAGCTTAACACCTTCACTTTGCATCTCTTCTGCATATCCAATATTAGCGGCTTCGTCGAAACGAGCCTGTAATTCTATCTGCACGGTAACATCTTTGCCGTTCTTTGCGGCATTTATAAGAGCACCTGCAATTTGTGAGGACTCTGCCAGACGGTAAATGGTGATCTTTATCGATTTTACTTTAGGGTCCAGCGCAGCCTCTTTCAAAAACTTTACAACATAGCCAAAAGACTGATATGGGGTGTAAAGCAGGTAATCTTTTTCAGCTATCTTTTCCAGGATACTTCCTTCCAGGCTAAGGCCGGGTATTGGTAACGGTTCTTTAGCCTCGTACAGCAAGTCTTTTCTGCCCAGGCTGGGGAATTTCATATAATCCCTCCTATTGTGATAACGCCCACCTGGAATAATACTATCAGTACTGTCTATCCCCATTTTATTCATAAGAAATTCCAGGGTTTCCTTGTCTATTTTCTTATCGTATACGAAACGAACGGGATCACCCGAACTACGTTTTTCCACACTGCGGGATATCTTTTCCAGGAAACTTCTACTTAGGTCACTATCGATATCCAATTCGGCATCCCTGGTAATCTTGATCATATGAGCTGTAATACTCTCAAAATTAAAAATGCTGAAGATCTTGCCCAGACATCGCCTTATCAGGTTATCCAGCATTATAATATACTGCTTATCCCCTTCTGTGGGTAATTCCACAAACCGATCTATCTGCCGGGGAATTTCGATAAGGGCGTAGTTTATTTTAGACTCGAAAGTAACATCTTCCTTAGACATCTTCATTTTTACCGCCAGATAGGCGGCACTATCCTTTAATCTGGGGAATTCTTCCAATTCTCCGATCATGATGGTAACCAGGGAGGGACTTACTTTTTGAATAAAGAAATCCAGGACAAATTTATCCTGTTCCGGACTAAGTTCGGTTTCGTCTATGATGTAGATGTTCTCCTTCTGAAGTTCCTTCTGTATACTGTTTAAAATACTCAGGCTGGTCGCTTGTTGTTCTATCACGGTCTGCGTAATCTCTTCCAACAGTTCGGTAGCCGAAATACCTCCCAATACACTGCGCCCTCCTTTACCCGCCTCCACAATACGTTTAATGGTGGCATATCGAACTTTGAAGAATTCGTCCAGGTTATTAGAAAATATCCCAATAAAACGAAGCCTTTCTATTAGGGGAACCGTTGGGTCTTCGGCTTCCTGAAGCACCCTGGCATTAAATTGCAGCCAGCTTAGCTCACGGTTTCTATACAAATTCCTAGCTACTTTAGAAGATTTCGCCATGCAGATCAATCTTTTAGATGTCGTGGAAAAATCATTGCTTTGGTCTTCCCGGTAGTAATATCCTTCCAGGAATCTACCGGGAATTTAATCATAACAAACCCACTGGTTGGTAAGTTATCTATGTATTCGTTTCCAAGCATATTCACTATAGAGGTGAATGCGTGATTATGCCCAACGATCATCACGCGTTCCAGCGAATCGTCCAGGTTTTTAATAATTTCCATCACGCTCTGCCCACTAAAATCGTACAGATCGTGATTAAGCTCGAAATGGTCATCACTAATCCCAAACGCATTCTTAAAATACATGGCCGTTGTTTGAGCCCTGTTAGCATCACTTGAAATGATCTTTTGCGGTGGTTTATGCTCTGCTCTTGCCTTTTCAGATACCAGGGTAGCATCATTATGACCTCTTTTCTTAAGAGGTCTCTGGTGGTCTGGCAGATCGTACTTCCAGGACGATTTTGCATGACGGGCCATGTAAAGTGTTTTCATTTAAGCTATTTTTATTAAGGTTGAAGTCTGTTAATAATCCAGTCGGCATCTTTTAAAAGGTATTGGATCCTGTCGTGCAGCCTGTTGGGTCTTCCCTGCCAGAATTCGATTGAGATCGGCCTTACTAAAAAACCACCCCAGTCTTTTGGTCGCTCTACTTCTTTGTTCTCATACTCTTTTTCCAGTTGTGCCAGCCGTTCTTCAAGTTGTTCTCTATTTTCAATTGTGTCACTCTGATCAGAAACCACAGCACCTAACTGACTTCCCTTAGGGCGCGAATGAAAATAGTTATCAGAGTCCACTTCGGAAGTTCGTTCGGCTACTCCTTTGATGATCACCTGGCGCTCCATATTTGGCCAAAAGAACGATAAACTTACATTGGGGTTGCTGGCAATAGATTTTCCCTTCTCGCTGTTGTAATTGGTGTAAAAGTAAAAGCCGTATTCATCGTATTTTTTTAAAAGAACAACCCTGCCTTTCGGAAATCCATCGGTACCGATAGTACTAAGTGTCACTGCATTTACTTCATCCACTCCTCCAGACTCCTGTACATCGTAAAACCAGGTGCGGAATTGTTGCATAGGATTGGGATCCACCGAGGTACGGGTTAATTCACCCTTCTCGTAGGATTTCCTATAATCATGAAGGTTGTCTCTCATGCCAAAAACTTTGTTACGCAAGTTACGAGTTTTGGAAAAGCTGTGAAAAGCTTAAAGAATTAAATCTGGGTTAAAATTTGAAGGAAATACCATCTTCGGCCAACTCCACATTGTCGAAAACCTCCCGGGCTTCCCTTCGGAAATCCTCCAGGTCTTTATAGCGGCCTGAATAATGTCCCAGGATGAGCGTTCCTGCTTCGGCCTTTTTAGCGATCACAGCAGCTTCCTTAGCAGTACTGTGTTTGGTGGCCTCGGCCAGATGTTGATGCGATTCTAGGAAGGTGGATTCGTGATACAAGACGGTAACACCTCTAATTTGGTCCACCATGTTTGGAAAATATGCGGTGTCACTACAGTAGGCATAGGTTACGGGTGGATCCGGAGGATGTGACACTATCTCGTTTTTAATTAACAACCCATCCCTGTTTTCCACATCGTATCCTTGCTTTATTTTAGAGAAGTAGCTATTGTCTATTCGGGATTTTACGGCTGTGTCCAGGTTTAATTTTCGCTCCCCCGGCTTTTCCCGAAACAGAAAACCATTGGTGTATACCCTGTGATCTAAAGGGATGGTTTCTACGCTTACCTTTTCATCTTCAAATAGCATTTCGGGGGATTTTGAGTTTAACTCATGGAAAATAAGATTGTAATTGGTCCAACTGTTACCTAGCTTTAATTGAAGTACAATAGCTTCTTTTATTCCTTCGGGCCCGTAGATATGCAGATCTGCTTCCCTGCCTAATAACCTGAAGGTTGAAATAAGGCCAACGAGTCCGAAAAAGTGATCCCCATGTAAATGTGAAATGAAGATATGACGAATACGAGAGAATTTCACCTTTAATTTACGCAACTGAACCTGGGTTCCTTCACCACAATCTATAAGAAACAGATGGCCTTTCATTTCCATGACCTGTGCCGTGGGATGCGCATTGGTTCGTGGAGTAGCGGAATGACAGCCAAGAATGGTAAGGTTCATGGAGCGGGGGTTTTGGTATGCTGGTAAATTGGTATGTTAGTATTTTGGTTTTTTTATTTCTGAAATCAGAATCCCAGGTCTCTTTCTATTTCTTCCATTTCTATGATATCTGCGGCTTCCTGGGCCGTGGGAACAACAATGAGTTCGGTGGGGATGGTATCAGGGTCGAGGGTTGAAGAAATCAAAACGAACGATTGCTTAGTTGCCCTGTGTTTATTGGAGGTTTTTAGAAAGTACAAGAGTTCTTCAAGGGTGAGTGCCGGGTAGTTCGTTAGATCGATCACCACATTCTGCCCTTTAAATTTTTTCAGGATCTGAAACTCAAGAAATGAAGCAAATTCTTTCAGATCGTCGTGATCGTCTGCCAGAACTACATAGTTTTCGTAATTGTTAATTTTCATTATGCTGAATTTTTGATGCCAGCAGATATAATACAGCCATCCTGATGGCTACTCCATTCTGAACCTGCTCGAGAATGATCGCCTGCTTACTGTCGGCCACATCGCTGGTTATTTCAACCCCGCGATTAATTGGTCCCGGGTGCATGACAACAATTTCTTTGCCAAGACTATCCAATAGCGCCTTATTAACACCATATTGCTGGGTATATTCCCTAGTAGTTGGAAAATAACTAATCTCCATGCGCTCATTCTGAACCCTAAGCATATTGGCTACATCACACCACTCCAGCGCCTTACGAAGATTTCCTTCGTAAGAAACACCTAATTTTTCTATATATTTAGGTATAAGCGTTTTAGGCCCGCACACCTTAACTGTTGCTCCAAGCTTTTGCAAGGCGAATATATTACTCAATGCTACTCTTGAGTGCAGGATATCCCCTACTATCACCACCTTTTTTCCTGCCACGCTCTTAAGTTTTTCTCTAATCGAATAGCAGTCGAGCAAGGCCTGGGTAGGATGTTCATGTGCGCCGTCTCCTGCGTTCACGATACTGGCGTCTATATGTTTCGACAGAAATACACCAGCACCGGGATTAGGGTGTCTCATAACCACCATATCCACCTTCATGGACAGGATATTGTTTACAGTATCTATAAGGGTTTCCCCTTTGGTGAGAGACGATGATGCTGCGGAGAAGTTTATCACATCTGCAGAGAGCCTTTTCTCGGCCAACTCGAAGGAAAGTCGGGTACGTGTGCTATTTTCGAAAAATAGATTGGCAATGGTTATATCGCGTAATGAGGGGACCTTTTTTATGGGTCTGTTGATCACCTCCTTGAAATGATCGGCAGTTTCGAAGATCAGATCAATATCATCTTCGTTGATGTATTTAATTCCTAATAAGTGATTTACACTTAATTCGCTCATATTAATTACTAATTAGATACACTGCATCCTCACCATCCTGTTCTTTCCAGCACACTTTTACTTTTTCTTTATTGATAGCGTCCACCTGTCTGCCGCGGTAATCCGGTTGAATGGGTAAATGACGGCTAAATCTTCGGTCTATAAGAGTTAATAGTTCGATCTCTGTAGGTCTGCCAAAAGATTGAATGGCTGTAAGTGCCGACCGTATACTTCGTCCGGTATACAATACATCGTCTATGAATACCACTTTTTTGTCTTCCACGATAAAGTCTATTTGGGTGGTGTTAGCTTCCAGCGGTTTATCCCCTCTTCTAAAATCGTCTCGATAGAAAGTTATATCCAGGTATCCCAACTGGATATTCTTGATCTTATAATCCTTCTCAAGCATTATTTTGAGGCGTTCGGCCAGAAAGACTCCCCTGGGCTGGATCCCCACTAATACGGTGTCTTGAAAGTTGTCGTGATTTTCAATTAATTGGCAAGCCAGTCGATGAAGGGCGATATGCACTTCGGTTGCGTTTAGTAACACTTTTTGGCTCATACAGTAGATCTGAATCGTATTCAGAGTACAAAAGTAAGTGTTTTTGAATAATTAACCGCAACGGGCCGGGAATTGTTTGTTTGTTGATCCGTTTAGTCGTTGAGGGATAGCGGTTCACCTGCTGGTTGGCGGACAGCCTAGTGGTAAATGACATGAATCAATGTTCAAATATCAAATAAATCTCAATCGCCAATGAACCAATTGTGTAGTTGGCTATTGATGAATCGTGGATTTGTTGATGCGTTGATTCGTTTTGAGATTGGTTAACAGCCCAGGGGTATATGACAAAAAACAATTATCAAATGTCAATTATCAAATCTCAAATAAATCTCAACCGACAATGAACCAATAGTGTAATTGGATATTGATTATTATTTGTTTTTTGAAAGTTGGCTATTGGTTATTATTTGTCTTTTGGGTATTGAGGTTTGAAGATTCGTTTAAATATGGGTGTGAACCCTATCCGCGTTAGGGATTGAGGCAGATACCGTGTATGGCCGAAAGCCCGCCGGTGGAGTAGAGCGAAGCTCACTACACGGGAACGCCCAAATAAAAAGCCCCTCATTACTGAAGGGCTTTTGGGATATAGCTTAAATGGTTGACTTATTTCTTCTTGCCTTCCATTTTATCTTTGATCTCCTGTAGCTTCGCGTTGGCATCACCCAGGGTAGGCTTAGCTTCTTCGGCTTGCTTAGCCGCATTCTTAGCGGCCTGCTTCACGATCTTAGCTTCCTCTTCCTTATGGATGGTCATATGCGATGCAACTACCTTTTTAAAGTCCTTATTGAACTCTATGATCTGGAATTCGGCTTCTTCACCTTTTTTCAGGTCGGTACCGTCTTCTTTCTCCAGGTGACGTTTTGGTACAAAAGCAGTGATATCTTCGTTGAAGTTGATCACCGCACCTTTATCTACCATCTCATCGATAGCAGCGGTGTGCTTTGTTCCAACGGCGAATTCGTCTTCATACTTGTCCCAGGGGTTCTCTGTAGTTTGCTTGTGTCCAAGGCTTAGTTTACGGCCTTCCACATCAAGTTCTAATACTACAACTTCCAGCGTATCTCCAATATTGGTGAACTCGCTAGGGTGTTTCACTTTCTTGGTCCAGGACAGGTCGCTAATATAGATAAGACCGTCGATTCCTTCTTCCAGTTCTACGAACACTCCAAAGTTGGTGAAATTACGAACGATCCCTTTGTGTTTGCTTCCAACAGGGTACTTCTTGGTAATATCGGTCCATGGGTCTGGCGTTAATTGCTTGATACCCAGACTCATCTTACGTTCTTCTCTATCCAGGGTAAGTATAACAGCTTCAACTTCATCACCTACGTTTACAAAGTCCTGTGCACTTCTCAGGTGGGTAGACCATGACATCTCACTAACGTGGATTAGGCCTTCAACACCTTCAGCTACTTCGATAAAAGCACCGTAGTCTGCAATAACCACTACTTTACCTTTAACCTTGTCTCCTACTTTAAGTTCTTCACCAAGCGCATCCCACGGATGAGGATTAAGCTGCTTTAAACCAAGTTGAATACGAGTTTTGTCTTCGTCGAAATCCAGAATTACCACGTTAAGTTTCTGATCGAGCTCTACGATCTCGTTCGGGTGGTTGATACGCGACCATGAAAGATCTGTAATGTGTACCAGTCCGTCTACACCTCCAAGGTCTACGAATACACCGTAAGAAGTGATGTTTTTAACAACACCTTCGAGAACTTGTCCTTTTTCAAGCTGAGCAATGATCTCTTTCTTTTGTTCTTCGATATCGGCTTCGATAAGCGCTTTGTGCGATACAACCACGTTCTTAAATTCGTGGTTTATCTTCACCACTTTGAATTCCATTGTTTTACCAACGTAGATATCGTAATCGCGTATTGGCTTCACATCGATCTGCGATCCCGGAAGGAAGGCTTCGATACCAAATACATCTACGATCATACCACCTTTGGTACGGCATTTTACATATCCGTTTACAATAGTACCTTCGTCATGAGCTGCATTTACGCGATCCCATGCTTTGATGGTTCTTGCTTTTCTGTGTGATAGGATTAACTGTCCGGTGCTGTCTTCACGTACATCGATCAATACTTCCACCTTATCACCTACTTTAAGATCCGGATTGTAACGGAACTCGTTAAGTGATACCACACCTTCACTTTTTGCATTGATGTCGATAATAGCATCGCGGTCTGTGATATGGATCACTTCCCCTTCCACTACTTCATCATCTAAAGTGTCTACGAAATTCTCTGCAACAAGCTTCTCGAATTCTTCAAGTTTCCCGTCTTCGATAGGGTCGATTCCCTCTTCGTAGTTGTGCCAGTTAAAATCTTTAAGGAATTTGTCAGGATTGCTTTCTTTAAGCGATACTTCCTGTTTTGGTTGTTCTGCTACTACTTCTTCGGTAGCGGCTTCAGGTTTTGCCTCTGCTTTTGCAGCTTTGGCTTTTGTTTTTGTTGCTTTTTTAGCTTCTGCTTTTTCAGCCATTTCTAAATTAAAGTTTCTATAATGGTATTAACGAACCTATATGAAACTATTTTGTATTCTGTGTTCCTCTCAGGTATGTTGCGGTGATCCCACAGAAGGGTTTTCGTTTTGTTTTTCTCTTCCTTTTGTACCTGATTAACCGCCAAAAGGACGGCAAAAGTAATGCTTTTGTTTTGATATTCAAAGGGTTTCCGAACTCTTTTGTATTTTTTCTGAAGTAAATTTTTCAGGCTAAGACGCTGTTATTTAAGTAAATAAGTTTATTTTTATCATTGGCTCCCCAATTATTTCAGGCATATAAACTGGAATATTATGAGCAAATATCTTGAAACTGCCTCCGAACTGGCCAAAGGCCTGCATATGTTATTCAGGAATCTAACTTTAGGAAGGTTTCTGAAATGGATCATCAGCCTGCTGTTGATTGGAGGTATTATCTTCTTCGTTTTTGAAAGTTTCTTCAGTTCTTCCTATTATTACGATCGCATCGACCGAAAAATAGAGATCATAGAGAAAGTACAGGCCATAAGTGGTGGAGACAGCCTTATAGCCGTACGCACCAATGAAGAATTAATGGAGGTTTTAGAGGAGTTGGATAAGCCTAAAACCAAGCTTGTAGATCTTTCCGATGTGAATATAGCGGTAACTCAGGCCTTCACGGAAGGATTGATCAAGTTCCTGTCGGCTATTTTTATTCCACTCATTATTATGTATAGTTCCAGAAAAGATCCGGATTATGGAGATGTTGTTATTGGAGCCATTGCGTTTATCGTGGTGTTTGGAACCATTGCCATATTTATCCCCACAATTAAAAGTGTCTGGATAAATTTTTTGATCATCCCGGTGGTGCAAATCATAGGCCTGGCTTTGTTGGCTATTTTTCAGCGAAAACAGCAAAATCACTCTGAGACGCTATAAATAAAGGTCCCCACCCCCTCTTTTCCTTTATAAAATATGTTAAAAATAGTTAAAATAGTACTATGTATTACAAAGTACTGTAACATTTTAATTTCTGCATCGTCTACTTAATACATCGATCGAATAAATCAATTTAAAAACGAACAATAACAACTAAAAACAACAGACATGAGAACATTAGATTCTAACACCTTAACCGAAAAACCCAAATCAAGTTTGGGATTTGCCTGGAACTCTAAAAGACGTTACAGATAATAAGATCAAATTTTAACAAACCGCCACTAGAACAATATTAATGTGGCATTTAAAAACAACAACCATGAGAACTTTAGATTCGAATACTTTAACAGAAAAACCAAAAACCAGTTTTGGATTTACCTGGAACACTAAAAGACGCTATCGCTAAATAGCCTTTTAAGACCAACAACTTTTTAAATATTCTATCATGAACATAGCAAGAAACATCCACACGATCATGAAGCAGGAATGGCAGCGGAAGGACCTGTTTCAACTAAAGCAAATGCAAGACGCCTTTATGCGTACAGATATGGCGATGCCGGGAAAGCCATATATTTCTTAATACCGGACTTATATAGTTATTAGTTAAAGTTAGCCAACTAAAACCACTCTTTACAGGGTGGTTTTTTTGTTATCCCTCTACTTTCGCGGTATCTTTAATGCTGGAATATCCTCACCTTTAATTTATATCTATGGAACAACTGGAAAAACATTATGTGAACCGAAGCGGATGGTTGCGGGCGGCAGTATTAGGTGCTAACGACGGTATTATATCGACAGCCAGTATTGTTATTGGTGTAACAGCTGCCAGTACAACTCGAGAACCAATAATCCTTGCAGGTGTTGCCGGATTGGTAGCCGGTGCCTTGTCTATGGCCGCTGGTGAATACGTGTCTGTAAGTTCGCAATCGGATCTGGAGAAATCCGACTTAGAGCGTGAAAAAAAGGAATTGGAGGAAATGCCCGAATTAGAACTTAAAGAACTTGCTAAGATATATGTAGGCAGAGGCCTTTCGAAAGAGCTCGCCTTGCAAGTTGCCAAGGAACTAACGGCACATGATGCCCTGGGGGCTCATGCCAGAGACGAACTAGGTATAAATGAGATCTCTCAAGCCCGGCCAATGCAGGCGGCATTAGCCTCCGGAGCGGCTTTTATTTCTGGCGGGATCTTACCTGTTTTAGTAGCCATCTTTGGTGCCTTTAATTACCTGATCTATCTCCAGTACGGCTTCGCCATTGTTTTCCTTGTTGTTTTAGGGACCATCTCGGCTAAAACCGGGGGTTCTGGTGTCTTAAAGGCAATTTTACGAATTACACTTTGGGGAACCCTGGCTATGGGTATTACAGCATTGATAGGCTATCTCTTTGGTGTTAATGTATAAAAAAACAGCCTGTAAGGCTGTTTTAGTAATTAGTTTGGGGATAGTTTAATCGAGGATGATCTCTCCATGCTTAACGATCGTACCATCAATGCTGGACCATGAAAAGGTTCCGGCACTTTCAGACTGACATAGCAGGTAATTCATATAAGTAGATGTATTGGGGTCGTAACTTAGATTCCACTTTGCCATTCCATTGGCAAAGGCCGTAGTCTGGTAATCGCTAATGGTAAAGCCGGGTGTTCCAAAAGAATTAAGTGTAGGTACATAACTTCCGTTGCCTAAACAAACCGAGGCATTGTACGAATCGAAGTCAAAATCCTCGAAAAATTCACCCAGGTAAACTACCATTACCGAGGTTATACCATCACCGCCATTTCCGTTGGGGCTACTTACGGTGCCGTCGGCTATAAGGCTCCAGGTACCGGTAAAAGCCGGGTTTCCGGTTTCGGTAAATACAGCGGTTGCGCTACTGGCCACGTTATAGCTCATGCTTTTTACAACCTGTGAAAAATAATTTTGGTTGTTTAAAACAAGCTCATGGATCTGTGGATGGTTGATATCAGAAACATCGAATATAAATGAACCGGCATCACCTGTAAATTCGTAAACTGTTGGTACCGTAGATTTGATCATAAATTGAGGCTTTAGTTTAAAAGCCATTTCTTCACCAGACACCAACTCGATAAGTGCATAATAATTGGCGTTATTGGCCAGGTTGATCCAAATCTTACCCCTCGAGGTAGAATTTGCGGCTGCAACTACACCGTGGTAGAGTCCATTCTTACTGGTATCGAAGGTTTTATTAGGCAGCTCATCCTTTAGCAGGACAGCATGTGCTAACAAATTGGAATCTGTTTCCATGATATCCGCATCCTTACTACAGGAAGCAAGAAATATCGTGGCACATAATAATGCATAAGCAGGAATTAAGCGTTTCATTTGTAGGAATTTAGGGGCTATTTAGGGTCAAATCAACGCTTTTCTGAGATAAAAAGCAAATTTAATCGATGAAATAACCGATAAATACATGATTTTCTTACGTATAAAGGTCTTCGGATGGCTTAGATCCTTCCTGCTATCCGATATTTAGCTAATTGTAGAATGG
>QQUG01000003.1 GCA_008501705.1 Flavobacterium sp. | reverse complement strand
CAGGCTTAATGAGCAAAAATCAGAAAATAGTAGTGGGGATCTCCATTGGCGACCTAAATGGTATAGGCAGTGAAGTGGTTCTGAAAACCTTCCGGGATAACCGCATGCTGGAGTTTTGCACACCTGTGATCTTCGCATCGGTGAAAACCATGTCCTATTGTAAAAAAGTATTCGAGCTGGACGACATTAGTTTACATGGAATAGACTCACTGGACTCGCTCGTTCATAAAAAGATCAATGTATTAAATGTTTGGAACGAACAACCAGAGATAAAGTTTGGTGAAGAGGACAAGAATATTGGAACCTTCGCGGTTAGATCGTTGGAAGCTGCAGTATCCGCTCTTAAAGATTCTATGATCGACGTATTGGTAACCGCCCCCATTAACAAATCCAATGTACAGTCTGAAACCTTTAATTTTCCGGGCCATACAGATTACCTGGCCAAGGAACTGGGAGGGGAAAGTCTGATGCTGTTAATATCTAACGGACTGCGAGTTGGCCTGCTAACAGACCATGTAGCCGTAAAGGACGTTTCAGAAAATATTACAAGGGAATTAATCGAAAAAAAGATAAACACCATCCATAGAACCCTTATTCAGGATTTTGCGATTTCGAAACCAAAGATCGCAGTTCTGGGACTGAATCCACACAATGGAGATCACGGGGTGATCGGTACAGAAGATGATGAGATCTTGGAGCCAACGATCACCAATTTGAGGAATAACGGCAAATTAGTTTTCGGGCCTTATGCTGCCGATAGTTTTTTCGGATCTGGCAATTACAAGAACTTCGATGTAGTGATCGCCTCCTACCACGATCAGGGATTGGTGCCTTTTAAAACTCTCGCCTTCGGAAATGGAGTGAATTATACTGCCGGATTAAGTAAAATACGCACGTCACCAGACCACGGAACAGCCTATGATGTTGCAGGGAAAAATAATGCTAATCCCGAATCGTTCAAGCAGGCAGTTTTTTCGGCTATAGAAATTTACAGAAAACGCAAAGAATACCTGAACTTGTCGAAAGATCCGCTAAAACCAATTCCGAAGAGATCATTTGCCAAAAAGAAGCAGTAAAATCGAATCGCTATTGAAATTATTTTATATCTTTGCAGCCGCCTTTTAATTAAGGTAAAGCTGTTTAACGGGTGCGACCATGGAGGAACTGAAAGAATATACCATTCCTTTTAAAGGATTGAAAATAGGAGAACACCGGTTTAATTTCGAAATTACGAATACGTTCTTTGAGCATTTTGGGTATGACGAGTTTGAAAAAGCAAATATCAAGCTCGACGTATTACTGGATAAGAAATCGACCTTACTTGATATATACCTTGATTTTAAAGGCAGTGTTGGTGTACATTGTGATATTACCAACGAACCTTTCGATCAGGATATATCCGGCAAATATCATTTTGTAGTAAAATTTGGGCAGGAGTATAACGATGAGAATGAAGACCTTTTAATTCTTCCTCATGGAAGTCATGAAGTAAATATTCAGCAATATGTATACGAATCGATCGTACTGGCCGTACCAACCCGAAGAATTCATCCGGGAGTAGGTGATGGTACATTGAAAAGCGAAATACTCGAAAAACTTGAAGAATTACGCCCGAAAGGATCCCAAGAGGACCTGTCGGGAAACGAAAATACAGATCCCAGATGGGACGAATTAAAAAAACTATTAACGGATAAATAATATTGAGTAATGGCACATCCTAAAAGAAAAATCTCGAAAACAAGAAGAGATAAAAGAAGAACGCATTACAAAGCAACTACCCCGCAAATTGCAACAGATCCAACTACAGGAGAGGCACATTTGTATCATAGAGCCCATTGGCACGAAGGGAAATTATACTATAGAGGCCAGGTAGTAATCGATGCTACTGAAGAAGTCGAGGCATAGTAAATTCGAAATATAATTTTGACTCCTGCATAAAATTGCAGGAGTTTTTTTATTTCTACTATATTTTCAAAAAAACACAAAAACGTCCACTTTTTGACGATTTTTTAGTAATTTTCGCATCTTTTAAGGCTGTTTTTATGCCTTTTTGCGAATTTAAGTTAAAGCTATGAGCAAAATCACAGCCGCAATTACTGCTGTAGGAGGATATGTTCCGGATTATGTACTTACCAATAAGATCCTAGAAACTATGGTAGATACAAATGACGAATGGATCACAACCCGCACAGGGATCAAAGAAAGACGTATTTTAAAGGAAGAAGGAAAAGGAACTTCTTATTTAGCTATTAATGCAGCCCAGGATTTATTGCAAAAAAGCAACACCGACCCAAAAGACATTGATCTGGTAATTATGGCGACGGCCACACCGGATATGCCGGTAGCAGCAACAGGCGTTTACGTAGCCACAGAGATTGGTGCCGTAAACGCTTTTTCTTTCGACCTGGTTGCAGCCTGTTCCAGTTTCTTATACGGAATGTCTACTGCTGCCAGATATATCGAATCTGGGAAATATAAGAAAGTGCTGCTAATTGGAGCCGACAAGATGTCGTCTATAATTGACTATGAAGACAGAACAACCTGTATAATTTTTGGTGACGGTGGAGGCGCAGTTCTTTTCGAACCTGATGAAGAAGGCCTTGGCGTACAGGATGAGATCTTACGGAGTGACGGAATTGGCCGCCAGAGCCTGAAGATCGATGCCGGCGGATCAATTCTTCCGCCGAGTGCGAAAACCGTGGCTAACAAACAACATTTTGTGTTCCAGGATGGAAAGACTGTTTTCAAATTTGCGGTTTCCAATATGGCCGATGTAAGTGAAAAGATCATGAAGAGGAACGGATTAACAGGAAATGACGTAAATTGGTTAGTGCCTCATCAGGCAAACAGGCGAATTATTGATGCAACAGCCAAACGAATGGATCTACCCGAAGAGAAAGTAATGGTGAATATTCAGAAGTATGGTAATACTACTTCCGCCACCTTACCGCTCTGCTTGGTGGATTACGAAAGCAAATTGAAAAAAGGAGATAATTTAGTGTTCGCTTCCTTCGGAGGCGGCTTTACGTGGGGCGCAGTTTATGTAAAATGGGCCTATAATTCGAACTAATTAACAAAACTGAAAACCAATCAACATGGAATTAAAAGAAATACAAAACCTGATCAAGTTTGTGGCCAAATCTGGTGCCAGTGAGGTTAAACTTGAAATGGATGATGTTAAGATCACGATCCGTACGGGTAAAACCGAAGGAAATGGTGATACACATTACATTCAGCAAGTACCGACAATGACTGTGCCTGCACAGCCTCAGGCGGTTGCAGCCGCTCCTGCTGAGGGGGCTACAAAGGCGCCTGCAGATCCAACCCCTGCGGCCGATGAAG
>QQUG01000216.1 GCA_008501705.1 Flavobacterium sp. | reverse complement strand
TCATCGGCTATTTCAGAACTATCGGTCTATCTGAGAAAACGCTCCATTGCGTCATCATAGCCGAAAGTGGAAGTGGTGGCTCCTATCTCTGCACCCATGTGACATATGGTTCCCTTCCCTGTACACGACAAGTTCTTCGCACCCGGACCAAAGTATTCCACAATGGCGCCAGTTCCACCTTTTACTGTTAGGATTCCGGCTACTTTCAGGATCACATCCTTTGAAGCGGTCCAACCATTTAATTCTCCGGTAAGTTTAACTCCGATCAGCTTTGGGAATTTAAGTTCCCAAGGCATCCCGGCCATTACATCTACAGCATCTGCTCCTCCTACTCCAACGGCCACCATACCCAGACCTCCGGCATTTACCGTATGCGAATCTGTACCTATCATCATTCCACCTGGAAAAGCATAGTTTTCCAATACTACCTGGTGAATGATCCCGGCACCCGGTTTCCAAAATCCGATACCGTACTTGTTAGAAACGGATTCCAGAAAGTCGAAAACTTCATTACTGGTATCATTGGCTCTTTTTAGATCGGCAACAGCACCCTCTTTTGCCTGGATCAGGTGATCACAATGTACGGTAGTGGGCACAGCAACCTTAGTCTTGCCAGCTTGCATGAACTGCAACAACGCCATTTGCGCTGTGGCATCCTGGCAGGCAATTCTGTCTGGTGCAAAATCTACATAATCCTTCCCCCTAGTGAAGGCCTTGGAAGGAGAACCGTCCCAGAGATGCGCATATAAAATCTTTTCTGAAAGTGTAAGAGGTTTACCTACCATTTCACGCGCCTTGTCTACCCGCGACGGAAGTTCAGAATAAACCTTCTTTATCATGTCAATGTCGAAAGCCATATTTAATTTTTTTTTTGGTTATCAGAGAATTAAAACTTCATTCAACTTTTATTATCTCACACGAGAAAATCATCGTTTTAATTCGAACTGCGAAAGTACAAAATTTTAGAATAATTTAAAAATATCTAACAAAACAGCATTTTAATTAAATATATTTTAGAAAAAAACAATTTCTATTGAATTATATTAACGATTATGCATATTTTAATGCTAAATATTATGAATTTCTAATTTTTTCTCGCCCCAACCACTTTAAAATTCGTGGTGAATCCCTCAAATCGGTTACCGGTTTTTCGAAATACTTGTACAATAGATAAGAAAACAATATCGTAATCCCCCAGTAGAGAAAAGTATACAACCATAAGGATATTCCTGTAAGTTCTTCGGAAGGGAAAATGGTCTTCAGGCTATGTAATATTATCGTATAATGCAATAAATACAACGAATACGAAATTAGACTGATCGTAGTGAAGAATCTTACAGCTATGGCCGACTTAAGTTCCATGGTAACCAGATAAGGTATAAGGCAACAGATCGCTATCGAGTGTATCGCCAGATAAAAAATGATCATAAACCCCGGGGTCTGCTCTACTGTTATGCCTAGTGGCACCCGTAGAATGTTCAGAAAAATAAGGGTGAATAAGCCAATAAAAAGCAACAAACGTTCATGCTTATGAACCCATTTGGTATACTTATTATAAAAATAACGCAGCAAGAAACCCCAGTAGACAGCATCCAGTCTGTAAATAAGCACTTTTCTAATGGATTCGTTCCACTCGTAGATATCGGCAACCGTCCTGGTGTAATAGAAATACACCTTCGTTAGTGTGAAACAAACTAGAATAAAAACGGTGACCCAAAGATAGAATCTATCTCTGTTCTTCTTCGGAAATAAAACAACCAAACCGTACAATAGAAACGGCCCGATTATATACGAAAACTGCTCTACCGCCAAACTCCAGGATACCCTATAGAAAGGAAGGGATGTATCTGCGAAATTCTGAATGTATAAGACGTATTTGTATATCTGCCTGGGGAATTCGCCGTATATAAAATACCAAACCAAGACATTAACAAACAACAACAAATAGTAGTTGGGGAAAGTTCTAAACCACCTTCGAAATAAAAAATGTTTAATGTTCTTGAAGGAGAAATCGGGCAGCAGTAATTCCCTCCAAACGATCTTCCCAATTAGGAATCCACTGATGATGAAGAACACCTCCACTCCAGCAGTCCCGCTCAATTTCATGGCGGCAGAAACGACCTTCGGATAATTATCACTTATCCATAAAGTGTGCGAAAAAAGTACCAGTAATATCGCGAGGGTCCTGGCTACATCCAGTCCGACGTTTCTCTTTTTATTACTGATATTCATAAGGCGTGTTTGGTAAATACGGTAGGGAAGTTACTAAAATTTAGAACAGTGCAAACTAGAAGGACCACTGTCTTATTTCTTCAATATCTCCAGTACTAAAAGTAAGAACAGAATAAACACTCCTATTGCCATCACTATGGTACCTACAGCTAACAAAGAGCCGGGGGTTATAGAACCTAAACTCCAGTGCAAAATTTTAAACAAGATCCCAAATAGAACGGGAATGAATCCCAGGGTGATGATCGCAATAGGAATTAGAAACTTTTTCCTGGACATCGATTTAATATAAGCTGGTAATAATTTCTTCAATAGTGAGACCTTCCGCTTCGGCCTTATAGTTTTTTATAAGCCTGTGACGTAAAATACCGATAGCAGCTTTTTGTACGTCTTCTATATCGGGTGAAAATTTACCATTTAAGGCAGCGTGAGTCTTTGCGGCCAGGATTAGATTTTGTGATGCTCTGGGACCTGCTCCCCAGTCGATATAATTTTTTATGATCTCCGGAGCTGCCTGACTTTTAGGCCTGGTTTTGCCCACTAAGGTAACAGCGTATTCGATCACATTATCGGCAACCGGTATCTTCCTGATCAATTGCTGATATTGAACGATCTCGTCTCCCGAAAAAAGTGAATTTACAGATCGGGTTTCCCCCCCGGTAGTGGTCTTTACCACTTCCACCTCTTCCGAAAAAGAGGGGTATTCCAAATTTATCGCAAACATGAATCGATCCAACTGTGCCTCTGGCAATGGGTATGTACCTTCCTGTTCTATTGGGTTTTGAGTTGCCAGTACAAAATAGGGGCTGTCCAACTCGTACCTATGTCCGGCCACAGTAACTACACGCTCCTGCATGGCTTCCAATAAAGCCGCCTGGGTTTTAGGTGGGGTTCGGTTGATCTCATCGGCCAGAATAATATTCGAGAAAATAGGGCCCTTGATGAATTTAAATTCCCTGTTCTGATCCAGGATTTCAGATCCCAGGATATCACTGGGCATCAAATCCGGGGTAAATTGAATTCGCTTAAATTTTAATCCAAGTGCCTCGGCTACTGTGTGAACCAATAAAGTTTTGGCCAGTCCCGGAACACCTATCAACAGCGCATGTCCTCCAGAGAAGATAGACAGCAACACCTGTTCTACAACATCGTCCTGTCCTACAATTACTTTCTTAATTTCCTGCCGTAAGGCATTGTGTTTTTTAACTAATTGTTCTACTGCTTCTATATCCGACATAAATACGTACTGTTTATTGTTTTAACCAGTTATTCGAAAAATCACAATCCGTATAATCCCGATTTACGCTTATATAGGTTTCACCGATCTTCTTTTCCTGCCATTCCTGAATAGCCTTGATCTGTTTTTCCTTCAAAGCCAATTCCTTGATCTTCTCATAATCCTTTACAAAATCGGCTTCATGTTCCTCAAATCGTTTGGTAACTGTAAGGATCTTAAAACTACTTTTCCCGGTACGATCACGATCTGTAAAGACCTTAGACACCTCATTCTGGGCAAGGTTGTACACCTGGGCACTTAAAGTAGGGTCCATTTTGGTAAGATCGAAACGGGTGTCTCCCGTGATCGGATTCATTAACCGGCCACCACTGTTACGAGTCTCTTTTTGGTCTGAATATAACCTGGCTGCATCCCCAAAGCTAATACTGTCGTTAACAATACCCTCACGGATCTTGTCAATTTTTTCGCGGGCCTTATCAATGGTTTCCTGTGAAACTTCAGGGAACAATAGTATGTGTCGTACATCTACTTCCTGACCACGGATCTTTTCAACATATAAAATATGGAAACCGAAGGATGTTTCGAAAGGTTCGCTTACCTCACCTTCTAATAATGAAAAAGCCTGATCCTTAAATTCCTTGGCATAGGGTGCATCTCTTCGAACTCCTGGGATTAGTCCTCCTTTACGAGCACTTCCTTCATCCTTGGAATACAGTACTGCTTTGGTTGCAAAACTGGAACCGTTTTCCACGATATCGTTTCTAATTTCATTCAACCTGTCGATAGCATCCTGCCTGGCTTCTTCGGTAACCTCCGGCTCAATAACGATCTGAGCAACCTCAACTTCGGCTCCAAATACTGGGCGTTCATCTTCAGGGATGGAGAAGAAGAAATTCCTGATCTCCTCCGGGGTGATCTCAACATCTTCGATTACCTTTCCCTGCATTTCCGCCGCCAGGGCAATTTGCTTGTTCACATCGAAAAGCTGCTTTCGCAGTTCGGCCATATTGTCTTTTCGATAATAGGCTACCACCTTCTCTTCCGAGCCTAGTTCACTGATCAGATATTGCATTTGCTGATCGAGCCTGGAATTGATCTGACTATCGGGTATGAGTATACTGTCTTGTTTAGCGTGATGTGCATATAACTTATCTTCCATCAGCTTTCCCAACATCTGGCAACGAGTGATCCCTTCAATAGAGGCTCCTTGCTGCTGCATTTCCAGGAAGCTTAAATCTATATCAAATTCTACGATAACATACTCCCCAACTACTGCACTTACGCCTCCGGCCTTGATCCTCTTAAAGGGTTTTACGGTGTCCTTTACCATTTCTTTAACGGGAGTCTCATCTATCGCCTTCACTTCCAGTGATTCTTCCCCAGCATCAATCACCTGTGCGTTTATTCCTCCCATGGAAAGAAATAACAACATCAGGCTACTGATTGTTATACACTTCATACTTATTGTTTTTAACCGCATCCTTTGTAATATCTTTTTCTAATTTTCTGATCAGTTCGAGCTTCCGCTTATTTAATATGATCTCTCTTATTGTAGGCCGAACGTGCGATAATGGCGCAATATCATTGGTAGCCAGCACATCTTCAATTTTCACCAAATATACTCCTAATGAATCTTGTATCTGTGCAAAATTTGATTTTTTTAACACATTAGGATCTACCGTCCGCAAAACCGGTAAGGCCTGCATCACCAACTGTTTTTTAACCCAAACGGAGTCGTCGAAATTATACGCCTTAAATTGAATACTAAGTGAATCGAGCGCTTCTTTATCCTTCTCATTAAAACGACTTAACATGTTACGTGCTTGTGTAAGATTGGAATATTGCTCATCCAGGTGAATATATCGGAGCTTCATTAAATTGTCGTTTAACTTGAAGTTCTCCCGGTTTTCTTCGTAGTACTGCCTATATTCTCCTTCGTTGATCACACTGTCCAATTGCAAGGCTACGATAGCATTTTTATAGGCTTCGGAAAGCAGGTCGTTCTTGTATTCCTGAACCAGTTTTTCGTAAGACTCGAGCTGTTCTTCGGGTAAGTTGATCCGCGCCTGATCGATAAGAAGTTGCTGTGTAGCCCACCTGTTGATATAGTTGCTTACTATTAGCGTACTATCCTCCTGCGACATGTTTTCCGAGATCAGGGATAGAATATCATCCTCATAAAGATAACTATCGTTAACTCGTGCTATGGGGATCTTGTTCGAATCCGGTTTTAGGAAATCACAGGAAAGAACCAATAAAAAACTTAATAGTAAAACAGCTGGTCTCCACATTAAGACTTAAATTCTTTTTTTAGCTTTTTCAATGACTTATTATTGATCACTACCTTGAATTTATTATGAAGGGAATTCATCCATTCGGTTTCCAGATGATTCTGGTAATCATTTAGTACTTTCCCTCTCACTTCATTCAGTTCCTTACGCCCGGGTGGAATGATCTCGGTGATATTTATTACAACGAAAGATCCTTCCTCATTGTATATTTCTGAAACACCTTTTTTAATTTCGAATCCTTTCGGCAATTCCCTGCTGTGCACCTCGAATGTTCCCGCTGTGATGATCACATTAACCTGATCTTTCATATTCATAGCCTCCCTGATCTCGGCTTCGGTCTTTCCTGCCTCGATCATTTTCAAGGCCTGCTGTGCGTTTTCTTCCGAAGTCGCAGCAACGATCATAGCTTCGATCCGCTCCCCCCATTTATATTGATCGCGGTTAGCTTCAAAATACTTTTGTAAGCCAAGAGAATCTTCTTTGGCACGCTGCCAAATATTCTTGTCCATAAGATCGAAGATGAGCAAACCATTGCGATATTCGTCTATGGTGGTTGCATATTCCTCATTTTCCTCTTCTAGTTTTGCTCTGTAGAAATCTTTAAGTACATCTACTTCAAATTCTTCATACAACCCAACTACCAGAGGGTCCTTATCCTTATATTTCAACATTCGCTTTTGTTTCTTTTCGATATAGCGCGCAAAATCTTCAAACTTTACTTTCTTTTCACCGATAGTGAAAATGGTCTTGTCGGCAACAGGAGGAATAGAATCGTAATGGTAATTTCTCTTTAATACCTCATCGGGTAAATATGAAATAAAATACTCCTTGAATGGTTCTCCCTTAGTAAAACCGAATTTATCCTTGATCTTATTACTAATAGCACTTATCACCACTTTGGAGCGATCACCATCCTTAACTTTTTTCTCCAGCGCAGGTTTCAGCGACTCGAATGGAGGAACGGTATGATATTTATCCAATCTTACAATGTGCCAGCCAAAGTCGGATTTAAAAGGTTCGGTGATTTCGCCTTCCTCTTCCAGACTGAAAGCCTTTTCCTCAAATTCCACAGATCGTAAAGATCCCCTGCTGAATTTTTTCAACTTACCTCCACGAACGGCAGAATTCTTATCGTCCGAATATTGCTCTGCGAGTTTTTCAAATTTTTCCCCCTGCTTAAGTAGCTGATAGATCTCTTGTATGCGCTCTTCGGGCTTGAAGGTTCTGGAGTCGTCGTCTTTATCGGTTACCATAATATGGGATACCGATATCTCTTTACTTTTTGGACGACGATCTGTCACTTTAACAATATGATACCCAAACTGCGTACGAACGATTTCCGAAATCTCCCCAACAGGAGTATTAAAGGCGGCATTTTCGAAAGGATACACCATCGCAAAAGCAGTAAAATACCCCAGATAACCTCCACGGTCTCTGGCCCGAGGTTCGGTAGAATTCTTTTTTACTAATTCGGTAAAATCTTCCCCGGCTATAGCACGCTCCCTTAATTTTTTGATCGTATTATACGCTTTTAAGGTATCCTGTGGTGATGCATTGTAATTTACTCCTATTAGCAGATGGCTTGCTTCTATCTCTTCAAGACTACGCTCATAAGCCTCCACAACCAACTCGTCTACTACGTTGGGTTCGTAAATGTAATTTCGGGATAATTGTTCTTCATATTTTTCAAATTCCTCGATATATGAGGTTTGTTTGTGTAATTCCTGTCCATAGGCTTCAGCGATCTTCAACTTATAATCGATAAATAGCTTCAGATAACCATCTACCGTCTTCTGGCTCTCGTCCTTTACAAGATCGAGATTCTTTTTATAAACTCTTTTAAATTCAGAAACATATACCGGATCATTATTTATGGTAAGTAACACATCGTTCTTTTTCTGAGAAAAGCCCTGAGACAGATTAAATACCAGAATCAAAAACAATAGGCAATATCTTTTCATCGTAATTTTGTTTAATATTAACTGAAGTGTCGCAAAAATAACAAAATCGCCCGGTTAGACAAGTTGGATTAACAAACCATTTAACAGGTTTTTAAGACGGGCTTCACTTCAATAATTATGGTAAAATTTATGTAAATTGCATGAAGTCTCACTAAATATATAGTGCAATGAAATACACTACAGAAATAACAATCGATCTGCCCCGGGAAGAGGTCATCAGGAAGCTGGATAACCCGGATAATATGAAGTACTGGCAGCGAGGGTTAATAAACTACGAGATGCTGGAAGGTAACCCCGGAAAAGAAGGCGCCAGAATGAAGCTGGAATATAAAATGGGGAAACGAGAAATGGTGCTTACAGAAACCATCACAAAAAATAACTTCCCAACCGAATTTCATGCTAATTACGATACCAAAGGTGTGCATAATATTCAGCGTAATTTCTTCCACGACGTTGAAGAAAATAAAACCAAATGGGTTTCTGAAAGTGAATTTAAATTTGGTGGATTTGGCATGAAGCTAATGAGCTGGCTTATGCCCGGTGCGTTTAAAAAACAATCTCAAAAATATCTGAACGATTTCAAGAATTTTGCTGAGAACGGAACATCTGTTAACGACGAATCTTAATGGTATTAATAAAACTGATCTGGGATTTTAAGGGTCCGGATGCGGCTGCCATAGCCAAACACCACGCCAAACACCTTGCCGAATTCATTAAAATGGAGCAAATACCTAACAGTAAAAGTGGAACAGAATCTATTTCTGAAATGCATCAGATCGCCTTTATGATCACCGAAAAACACAGGATGCAGGACTTGAGGGAGCGGTTAAAACCGCAACGTGGACAATTGTACTCTAACTAAGAAAAATAGTGAAACTTCAGGAAAACCGGATCGTCTTTAGTATTATTGCAACTCTAAAATTTGCTATTCGATGAAAATCTTACAAATACTAGTACTCCTAATCACATTTACGGTTTCTGCACAAACCACCCAAACTAAGGTGGGTACTATCGATATTGATTTCGTTCTTTCTCAAATGCCGGAGATCGTCAATGTTCAGAAAGCAGTGGAAACCTACGGGAAGACACTGGATACCGACCTTACAAAGAAACTGCAAGCCTATGAGGCACTTGTACAGGAATATACTGCTAACGACCCCACCTATACCATCCTGCAACGCAAAACCATGCAGGATTCCATTCTGAATTTTGAAACCGACATAAACAAATTTCGGCAAAATGCCCAAAAACTTATCACCATAAAAAGGGACGAAGAACTTTCTCCCTTGTACGAAAAGATAGGCAGATCATTGGAAAAAGTGGCCAAGGCTCAGAAATATACGCAGGTGATGGAACGAACGTCCAATCTCGTATACATAGACAATAACTTCGATCTTACCCTGGCTGTTTTAAAGGACATGGGGATTGAAGTGAAAGAAGAGGAATAGACCGTACGCCGATGTAGCTGATTCATTACGCGAATCAGCTAAAAAAGTAGGTTATCTCGAATAATTAGGAGCTTCTTTAGTAATGGCTACGTCGTGTGGATGACTTTCATGTATCCCGGAAGCAGTAATCTTTACAAATCTACCTTCTTCCTTTAAGGTTTCAATATCCTTTGCACCACAATAGCCCATCCCGGCTCTCAAGCCACCAATGAACTGGGTCATACTTTCAACAAGTTCTCCTTTGTATGGAACCCGACCAACTATTCCCTCGGGAACCAGTTTTTTAATGTCGTCCTCCACATCCTGGAAATAACGGTCTTTCGATCCCTCTTTCATCGCTTCCACACTTCCCATGCCTCGATACGATTTGAATTTCCGTCCTTCGTAAATTATTGTTTCACCGGGCGATTCTTTTGTTCCGGCCAGTAACGACCCTAACATAACACTATCTGCACCAGCTGCAATAGCCTTAGGAATATCACCTGTGTACCTAATTCCACCATCAGCTATTACGGGCACACCAGTTCCTTTTATGGCCTGGGCTACCTCAAGAACAGCAGAGAACTGCGGAAATCCAACACCTGCAACGACACGGGTCGTGCAAATTGAGCCTGGCCCTATACCTACCTTTACAGCATCGGCACCGGCTTCCACCAGGTATTTGGCTGCATCGGCAGTTGCAATATTTCCCACTACCACGTCGAGATCGGGAAAACTTTTCTTTACTTTCTTCAGCACTTCAACCACCCCTTTGGTATGTCCGTGTGCCGTATCTATGATCACAGCATCCACCTGTGCATTCACGAGAGCTTCGGCTCTTTCAACAGCATCGGCGGTTACACCCAGAGCAGCGGCTACTCTCAACCTTCCGAAATCATCCTTATTTGCTATTGGTTTTTGTGTGAGTTTAGTGATATCTCTAAAAGTAATAAGTCCCAGTAATTTCCCATCGTCGTCTACTACCGGTAGTTTTTCGATCTTATTCTTCTGTAAAATGATTTCTGCATCCTTTAGTGAGGTTCCGGCGCTTACGGTAACCAGGTTTTCGGAGGTCATAACCTCGCTGAGCGGTCTCTGGTAATTCTTTTCAAAACGCAGATCCCTGTTAGTCACTATGCCAATAAGTGCTCCCTCATCATCAATAATAGGAATACCGCCTATGCTGTATTCTCGCATAGTATTCTGAGCATCGCCTACAGTGGCTGTTTTCTGAAGGGTTACAGGGTCCTGTATCATACCACTCTCTGCCCTTTTTACCTTTCGCACTTCCTGAGCCTGGCGCTTTATAGACATGTTCTTATGCAGAACTCCTATCCCCCCTTCGCGTGCCATCGCGATGGCCATAGCACTTTCGGTTACGGTATCCATCGCCGCCGAAACTATGGGCACGTTAAGAGTGATATTTCGTGAAAATTTAGCTTTTATCGAAACTTCCCTGGGTAGTATTTCGGAATAGGCAGGAACCAGCAATACGTCGTCGTAAGTAAGTCCTTCTCCTAGAATTTTGTTGTTGTGTGCAGTCATCGCAATTAAATTTTATTCCGAAGATACCGGAAGGTGGTTAACATTTAATTGCGTGCAAATATACGTAAATTAAGGTAATTTACTGCGTTCTTTTGGTAAAGCCTTTTGGAATATGAAGTTTTTCTAAATCGTAGAAACTTATATAGATCAAAATGGGTTCTTTCAAACCTTCGTAGGCCACTTCGTATACATCAACCAGAGCCGAGCCACCATAGCCGTTCTCACTGGGATAGGGACAACAGCTTCCCCTTCTGTGAAAACTCAATTCCTCGCCATTGGGTCCGGCAAGTGCCGAGAGATATCGCCTCTGATTCATCACACTTCTATCCCCTACTTTCACAGGATACTTTCCTGATAATCCATACTTTTTATTAGAAGAATAACCATCTACATTGGCCAAAGGTTCATAATCTGCAGAAGTGCTGTACGGATTGGTAGAAGTACTAATGATCGCGGGCTGTTTGCTCTTACAAGAAGCGAGTAAAAACAAGACGACCAGAATGGGAACTAAATGTTTCATAGGAGATCTATTTAGTTCGAAGTTATCAATTATTATCGGGTTTTCCCAATTGCCACAGTACCGCCGAGGCCCCTACCACATATACTAGCGTCATTAAGATCCCGGAGATCATCACTACCCACTTCATCCATAACATACCTGTCCACATGAGGTAGATCCCCCCAAAAGTTAGAATAATGGAAACAAAGGGTTCTATCATGAGAAAAGCTTTCAACCTTTTAGGCAGGGATGTAATGGCAATTAGTCCTCCCAAAAGGAAAAAGATAAATGAAATGGAGAGCACATGTGTGTGCAAAATAACGAGCATCTCGCGCTCTCCTTTCTTAAATTTAAACAGAGATACATCTTCCTTTTCCTCATTGCCCAGGTAGTTTTCCTCAATCCCGGCAGGGTGATCGGAATCGGTTTGTCGCACAAACTGGATCCCGGTGAAATAGCCAATACTTAACACGATCACAAATGCAGCAATGAATTGCTTCACATATCTGGGAAAAGTGTGTATCAGGCCGTGTATATGCATTAGAGCGCGTTTAGTTTCTGCAGGGTGCCCAGGCTTTGAAGCAAATCGTTCATTGCGCGAGTCATTGATCTCACCGAGATAGTAGCTCCACTAATAGGAATTATATCCTCGCGGTATTTCAATTCGGGAGTTTGATAAGACTTGCCCAAAAATTGCTTCAACCATCGCTTACTGCCTATCTCGCCTCCGTATTCTTCACGATAGATAAGCACACTACTTTTTGTGATAATAAAGTTAGTATCGAACAGCACCAAATAATCGAAAGTTGCAGTCTTACTGGGTGCATTACCAATGTAGCCATAGCCGGTTGTAGTATTCCCAATTTTTATTCTGAAGAAATTATCGTCCCCAAAATGCGATGCAGTTTGCTTATTAAATTCCTCAGGAATAGTGATAAATTCGGTGATGAAATCATCGGTTTCCAGCTGTTTTTCAATCACTTTTTCGGCCTTCTTCATCACTTTTTCAGGAACCGAGAAAGCCATCAGAAAAACCAATAAACCACAAATTAAAAAAATCTTTTTCAGCATAATACAAAAGTATTTATTTTACTACGGACTACGTAAAGTATAAGCGAATTAATCACGATTAGAACCAAACGCCAATTCCAAAGTTCAATCTGTCGTCAACATCGCCGTTTTCCACTGCGTTGTCTCTAAATTGGTAATCCCCTTTAACTACAACACCGGGGGCCAGGTGATAACTCAAGCCCGTTGTAATATCGGTACGGTTGTATGCATCGTTCTTTTGCAAACTACCTGCTGTATCTGCATGAGTGTTGTATTGTTCGTAACGACCGAAAATATACAGACGTTGTTTATTTGCAATAGGTAAAAGGTTATAGGCTACTTCCCCGTAATAACCCAACAAAGCACTCCCCAGATCGCGTCCCGTTAATACATTATAAGCCTCGGTATCACTTAAGGAAGCATAGATCAATTGTCCTCGCGCGGTAAAATTCTGAAATGCATATCGGGCATCCAATCCAACCATGGCTATACCTATATTGGCACCATCCAGATCTTCTACCTCATCGGCCGCCTGAGTTTGTCCGAAATATCCCGCCAGACCAAGACGCAATCCGGGTACACCATAATAATCCAGCTTGGTAGAGAACGTTGGGCTATCTACAGTAGATTTAATTGCTTTTTGGCGACCCCCTCTAAGCCCACTGCTTCCGCTTAAAAATCCATATACACCCTCTTCGCCATCTGCCTCGCTAGAATTAAAACCATTAAAGACATAGGCCTGATAACCTAGGAATGCTTCGGGGATCCTACCGGTAACCCCTAC
>QQUG01000190.1 GCA_008501705.1 Flavobacterium sp. | reverse complement strand
GGGGGCAGGAGAGTTGCATTTCGACAGTAAGAGCGGGGATCAGGATAAACTGGCCTTTGCCAACATAGACAAGGTTCCTACCTATCCGGGTTGTGAAGGACAGACCAACGATGCAGCCAAGAAATGCTTTACCGAAAAAGTGGCCGGATTCGTGGTTCAGAATTTCAACACTAAGGTGCCCAAGGATTCTCCTATAAGTGGGAAACAACGTATTGCGGTACATTTTACGATAAGCAATACAGGGATGATCGAGAATGTGCGCGCCAAGGCCGAACATCCTCAATTGATAGACGAAGCGGTTCGCGTGGTAAAAATGCTGCCTAAAATGATTCCCGGGGAACACAAGGGGAAGAAAGTGAATGTTGAGTTTGCCCTCCCTATCGTCTTCGAAATGGATTAATATTTTTAACAGTGATCAATACAGGCCGGACTCTTATAGTTCCGGCCTTTTTTCATATACATGTTTCGTTAAAATTTGTACTTTCGGGGGGTATTCAAAAACAATGAGAACAATTCTCTCCATATTAATACTCTGTATAGTTGTTTCTTCTTGTGACTATTTTGAAACCAGGAAAATATCTTCGGAAACGTTTTACGATGAAGAGCTTAAAACGATCAATTGGAATGATGTGGACCAGTACCCCGTCTTTAAGGAATGCGAACAGATTTCAGAAAAAAAAGAGCAGCAAAATTGTTTTAGTGAAGTACTGAAAAACTCACTGAAGCGAGTAACTTCCCATAGTGGGATTGCAATAAGCAGAGAAGTGAATGATACTGTTTGGCTGAAATTTGATATTTCCGAAACAGCTCAATTAAGTGTGAAGGAGATCGAAATGGATAGTGTAACCTCACAAACTTTTCCGCTTCTGAAACAAGCCTTACTGGATATGACCGATTCCCTAAAATTGATCGCCCCGGCCACTAAACAAGGCATCCCCGTGAGAACGGCTTTCAGCCTGCCGATCGTGATAGAAACCGAATCCTTATAATCCGAACTTATACCCTACAGTAAGATCTATTGGAAATTCTCCATTGCTATCTACCCCCAATCCCACAATATCATTGTAAGTAATAAACAAATGTCCATTGCCTAAGGCAATATCTGCACCCAGTCCGAAAGTAGCCGGTGCCGAAAGATCGCCTCCGCTTTTAGAGAAGAACTCAGGCTCTCCGGGCATCCCGAAGTTCTGGTTGGGAAGATCATCCCGGGAGGAATAGGTATACGCCACAAATTTTCCGTTCACAAAAACATCAACCGTACTGCTTTTTACAAATTTAAACCGGTAATTAAGCGAGAATTGAGACGCATTGTACTTATAATCACTGGTCTCGAAGGTTTGTTTAAATCGCAACACCACCGAATGTCTGCGCAATTTAACCTCGTCTATCAATTCCAGATCGGCACCTGCCACCAGTAAACTGGCGTTGGTAGGATTGTCGGTAAATATGGCATTCGAGATCCCGGCAAACGGCCCCAATCTAAGCTTTAAGGCTATACTCTCGGTAGAGTCGTTATAAGACGGATCCACTCTTTTGTTATAATTTCTGAAATAATTCCTAAGGCTGGCTAAAGTAAGTTTAGTCTTGTCTA
This sequence comes from Flavobacterium sp., assembly GCA_008501705.1. GTDB lineage: Bacteria > Bacteroidota > Bacteroidia > Flavobacteriales > Flavobacteriaceae > Pukyongia. The sequence goes on along the minus strand of QQUG01000190.1, from coordinate 1,755 downwards.
TATCACCCGGCGAATCTTTGGTGAACAAACGAAGCACATCCTTGTACTCCTCACTGTAACCATTTTCATTACGGGTATTTTTCAGCTCGGCGATATCATTCCCTTTTTTTAAAAAATACCGGTAGTCTTCTCCTATGGTATTCCACAGAAGTTCGATGGTGCCATCCACTTCGGTCTTAAGAGAATACGTTTCACCATCGACCGTGTATTGCTGTTGTGCAAAAGCGTAAGAACAGCTGGCCAGAATAAATCCGAAAATAAGGAGTAGGCGTTTCATATGGGCTAGATTTGATTCGGTTAAAGGTAAAAAAAATATTGAATTAGCGCTTAAATTCACGTCCCTTCCAGGTGTAGCCACCAAAAAGGCTTCGGAAGGCTATATAGGTGGTTATGAACGGGTAGAGCAGATAGGCAAAGAAAAACAACTCCAGGTTCACCTTTTCGGGAGCATCCTTAACCTGCTCCTCTATAAACACCTGATCCATAAAAAATTTTATCATGTAGATAATGAGATAGACAGCAACTCCATCCCATTTCCATATCATAAAATAGAAAAGGCCTGCTATCATCCAAAGATTCATCAGGGTGACTATAATTCCAATCGTAGTTAAGAGTATACTACCTACTTTCGAGGTTTTGGAAGCCCAGCGAATACGCTGAGCGATCAATTCATCCCAGTTTTTTACAGCCATGGTCATTACAACACAAGTAGGGTCATTATTGAAGACCACAGAATTGGCGTATTGCGAACGGATCTTGTGCATTAAAAAGAGATCGTCTCCACTGGCAATATGGTTGTTTTCTGTATACCCTCCCAACTCCCGAAAAACTTCTTTCGAGAATGCCAGGTTCGCACCATTACACAGTAAAGGCCGCTTCCAGCCAAAACTTCCTTTAGTGACACCCTGTAAGCTTAAAGTCTCAAATTTCTGAAAGGCCTTTACCATATCTTCACTTTCGGGAATGCCTACGGGGCCACAGACCATTTTTGGTCCGTGTTTATGGATGAGGGTATTAAATCTAAGCAGCCAATTGGCAGGCAGGAGGCAGTCGGCATCGGTGGTGGCAATCCATTGATATGCTGAGATCTCAACGGCTGCGGTGATGGCATCCTTTTTAGGCGAATTACTTTTCCGCACATTTTCGATCACCTTCCAGGAGATAGGGGAATTGGCCAGACTTTGGGAAATGAGTTGCACAGAATCATCTTCAGATTGGTCGTTTACCAGGATAAGTTCGAACTTATGGTTGGGGTAGTCAATTTCGGAAATGGATCGCAACAAAGCGGGTAGATTGTCGGCCTCATTTCTAAACGGCACCACAATGGAAAAACCTTGAGTGGGTAGGGGTCTTTCAGAAACAGATCGCTTTAGTCGCCAATTCCCTATTGCCAGGACGAGAAGTACAGATCCGTATAGAAAGATCAATATAATTCCCGCGTAGATCATGCCGATACCGGTTTAAATTTGGCTACAAAGTAGGTTCCTATTAGAGCCGGGATCACGAAATTAAGTATCCACATTGCTGTAGCAGCGCCAAATACCGGAAGTTCGTCTACGCCGGCGAACGAAAAAATCCAGATCGCAACGCCTCCTTTTATAGCCACATCCAGGAAAATAAAGGTGGGAAGTACCGAAGCAATAAGGTACATCGCTGTGATGAGTGGGATGGCCTCAAGGAGATCTATCTCAACTCCAAGGAAGCGCAGTATTAGGTAAAACGCATACCCAAAAACGAGATAGCGTAATACAGATA
>QQUG01000048.1 GCA_008501705.1 Flavobacterium sp. | reverse complement strand
GAACTGCCCGAGGATGATGCCCGCGTTAGTTTTATTTTTGAACAGGTTCAGAAGATTCGTGAGCAACTTCAGGAACATGAGAGTAGCATCGCGGTTTATCACGGCGAACCCATGGAGATCTTCAAAACCATCCTTAAGGAGCATGATATAAAGAACGTGATCACTAATCATGACTACGAACCCTACGCTCGTGAAAGAGATAAGGAGATAGGTGAATACCTTTCGAAGAAAGATGTAGGTTTCCATACGTTTAAAGATCAGGTGATCTTTGAAAAAGACGAGATCGTGAAGGATGATGGCGATCCCTATGTGGTATATACACCATACATGAAAAAATGGAAGTCGAATTTCAATGCAGATGAGCAATTGAAAAACTACGATCCTTCGAAGGTGATGGCTAAACTAATGCAGCACAGCCGTTTACCCAACCTATCGTTGAGTGACATAGGTTTCAGGAAATCGAACATAAAAGTACCCGATTATACCGTATCAGCCCATCTGATAGATAATTACCAGAAAACCAGGAACTTCCCTGCTAAGGACGGTACATCCCATTTGGGTCCACACCTGAGATTTGGAACGGTGAGTGTAAGACGGATGATGGCCAAAGCTATTGAAAGTAAGAATGAAGTTTTTTGGCAGGAGCTCATCTGGCGGGAATTCTTTATGCAGATCTTATTTCACTATCCGCAAACAGTTCATAATGCCTTCAGAAAAAAATATGACAGAATATCCTGGCGCAACAACGAAAGCGAATTTGAGAAATGGAAAGAGGGAAAGACCGGTTATCCGCTTGTAGATGCGGGAATGAGACAATTAAACACCTCCGGATACATGCACAACAGGGTGCGAATGCTGGTAGCGAGCTTCTTGTGTAAGCATTTATTGATAGACTGGCGCTGGGGCGAAGCTTATTTCGCTCTAAAATTACTCGATTACGAACAGGCCAGTAATGTGGGTAACTGGCAATGGGCAAGTGGAAGTGGTGTGGATGCCGCCCCTTATTTCAGAATATTTAATCCCAGCACACAAATAGAAAAATTTGACAAGCAAAAGGAGTATATAAAAACCTGGGTTGAAGAATATGGCACAGACAGCTATCCGGAGGAAATAGTAGACCATAAAGAAGCACGAGAAAGAGCTTTAAGTACTTATAAAGAAGCAGTTAGCTAAAAATATTTTTTTGTAAGTTTTTTCTTCAAAACGGTATTTTATCGATTTTTTTAATATATTTATCGATATAATTTTGCGTTTGCCCCCAAATTTAGCCCCTATGAAATTATACGACAACGAGTTCACCAACGGTGAAATTACAGTTAACTACGACCCCAATAAATGTATTCATGCAGAAGTTTGTGCCAAAGGATTATCTGAAGTTTTCCGCACAACCGTAATACCGTGGATACATATGGACGGAGCTGATAGTAAAACGATTATCGACCAGGTTAAAAAATGTCCTTCAGGAGCCTTGAGCTTCTGTTATAACAAAGAATTAGCTGCTGTTAAATAAATGGTAATATGACCATTAAATTGGGCAATTCTTTACATTTTTTTTACTCTTGTAGTCTAATTCTACAAGCACAAACCTAACACTATCACTATGAAAAGGACTTTTATTGGCCTTCTTGTATCCCTATGCTGTTTGTTTACTCTTACGGCACAAGAATCAGCCAACCAAAACAACCTGGAAGACCAGTTTACAGACGTAATAGACAAATCCAACAGCTACCAGGACTTTAAAGTAATCAAGAAATTTAAGATCAATCAGCTTAAACAGAGCGTACTGGACAGCGTAGCAGCCCTGGAAGCCGAGATCGACACCCTGGCCGCCGAGATCTCTAATGGGAAGCAGGAGATCTCATCATTAAATGAGACTTTAAATACCACAAAAGCAGATCTGGCCGCTTCCCGCGAGAAAGAAGACGGAATTTTTCTCTTCGGGATGTTATTGAGTAAAGCGACCTATAACACCATTTTATGGACGGTGATCGGCTTATTACTGGTATTACTGGGCATATTCGTGATGAAGTTCAGAAATAGTAATGCTATTACTCGTAATGCGAAACAAAAGCTGTTGGAAACTGAAGAAGAATTTGAAACTCACAGGCAACGGAGCCTGGAACGAGAACAACAATTAAGGAGAAAACTTCAGGACGAATTAAACAAACAGAAGAAAATATAAAAAAAAGCCGCGTGATCCGCGGCTTTTTTTATGCAATTCGTTCTATGCGAGCTCCTATAGCCCGTAGCCTTTCATCAATATTTTCGTATCCCCTGTCTATCTGCTCTATATTTTGAATGGTACTGGTACCGGTAGCAGAAAGTGCGGCGATAAGCAGCGATATTCCGGCTCTTATATCTGGCGATACCATGGTGGTCGCCTTAAGGTTAGATTCGAAATTATGTCCTATCACCGTGGCACGGTGCGGATCGCAGAGAATGATCTTAGCGCCCATATCGATGAGCTTATCAACAAAGAAGAGTCTGCTTTCGAACATCTTCTGGTGAATAAGTACACTGCCTTTCGCCTGAGTACATACCACGAGAACTATGCTGAGAAGGTCTGGAGTAAAGCCAGGCCATGGAGCGTCTGAAACTGTTAAGATAGAGCCGTCTATATAACTTTGTATCTCGTAGCCATCCTGTTCAGGGATATGGATGTCGTCTCCCACTTTTTCAAGGGTGATACCTAGTTTTCTAAAAGTTTCGGGGATCAATCCCAGATTTTCCCAGCTTACATTCTTAATAGTGATCTCACTACGTGTCATGGCCGCGAGTCCTATCCAGCTGCCTATCTCTATCATATCCGGCAATACCCTGTGGGTACAACCCCCCAGGCTTTCAACTCCTTCTATTACTAACAGGTTAGAGCCCACACCTTCTATCTTCGCCCCCATAGAATTTAACATTCTACACAATTGTTGCAAATAAGGCTCACAGGCGGCATTGTAAATGGTGGTTTTACCTTTAGCTAGGACCGCTGCCATTACGATATTAGCTGTTCCGGTCACTGAGGCTTGATCCAGGAGCATGTAGGTACCTGTAAGCCCGTTAGGAGCATCCACACCGTAGAAGTGTTCTTCCCTGTTATATCGAAAATCTGCACCAAGTTTTATAAAACCTTCGAAGTGGGTATCGAGACGGCGCCTCCCAATTTTGTCACCTCCCGGCCGGGGAATATATCCTTTGCCGAAGCGAGCTAATAAGGGGCCTACTATCATGATGGAACCACGTAAGGAACTACCTTCCTGTTTAAACAAATCGGACTCCAGATAGTCGAGATCCAGTTCGTCTGCGGTAAATGCGTAACTGCCTTTGCCTAGTTTTTCAACTTTTACACCCAGATTGCCAATGATCTGAATTAATTTATTCACATCCCTGATGTCGGGTATATTGTCTATCTGTACTGTTTCTGGGGTAAGGAGAACGGCACAAAGTATTTGCAGTGCTTCGTTCTTTGCTCCCTGTGGATGAATTTCACCTTTTAGTTTATGTCCACCTTCAATTTGAAATGTTGCCATGCTTAATGTAAGGCTATTTAGTATCGTTTACGACCTCCGCCTCGGCCTCCTTTTTTACTTTTCTTAGCATTATTACTAGAAGAAAAACGTTTTTTGCTTTTCAGAAGATCTGAAGCATTTGTAAGATCTTCTTCGCTATTCTTCAAGTTTAATTTCCCATTCGAAAGCTCGAACAGGTGCTGAAATATCACGTCATCCTCTACTGTATCTTTGTTCCAGTTGAGGAAGCATTTTTTCATGTGATTAGCAATGGTAAGAACGAGACCGTCCTTCATATCACCATCCTCCCAGCTACAGGCCACATCTATCATTCGTTTTATGTTATTTCCATAAAAACGATATTTTGGATGGTTCTGGGGGTAATCCAGTGGTTCGGGTCGTTCACTGAGTTCTTCTTTGGAAGGCACCGAATAAGGCGAATCCACATCCAGTTTGAAATCGGATATTATAAAGAGCTGATCCCATAATTTATGCTGAAAATCGGGCACATCTCTCAGGTGTGGGTTTAGGTTACCCATTACTGCTATGATACTTTTAGCAGTTTTGTTTCGTTCTTCCCTATCTTCAAGGGAAACGGCATAATCGACCATTTTCTGAATATGACGACCATATTCGGGGATAATGAGCTTCGGCCGCTCAGTATTGTATTCTAAATTGTCTATCAAAATGTTGTTTTTAAAAAGGGAAGTTCCTTAAATGAAGTACTATGCGTGCAAAATACTAAAATTATAGTGATATCACACCTTCCACCTTAGAAACTTCGAGATATTTTTCAACGACTGCATCGGGCGAATCCATAGTAACTTTTATAGAAACACTGGTATAGTTGCCTTTGGACGAGTCCCTGGTATTAAAAACCGCATCCAAATTATTGAAAACCGCTTCGATCTCGGCGATCTTCTCCAGAGATGCGGGTACTATAAATTTGAACAAATAAGGGGAAGGCCAGGTGGTATCGTCTTCCAGTTGCTGTTTCAATCGTTCGTAGAACGCTTTCGATTCGGGATTTTCTTTCATATGATTATTAGCTCATATACACGGCAAAGATACGCTTTCAGTATCAATATTTATTTACGTAATTTGTATAAATGATTGTACCAAAAATCTGAAAATACATCGTGTATACGATTATTTTCCTATTGTAACTACTAACATACTGATCCTTCGGAATTTGACCAAAGGAAGATTAAAATGTAACGCTTGAAGACCAAAAGAATTGTGATCACCGGCGGACCGGGTTCCGGTAAAACAACCCTGGTCAACGAACTGGAGGCCAAAGGATTTGCCTGTCTGCATGAAATTTCCAGGCAGATCATCCTTGAGGCTCAGCAACAAGGTATAGACCAATTGTTCCTGGAAGACCCCTTACTGTTCAGCAAAAAATTAATGGAAGGAAGGCTGGATCAATTCAAGGAAGCCAGCTCTCGAAATGAGGAGATACTGTTCTACGATCGCGGATTGCCCGATGTAACCGCATACCTGGACTACCTGGGCACAAGCTATCCGAACGAATTTCGGGAAAGTTGTACAAGCTATAAATACGATGCCGTCTTTGTGCTTCCCCCCTGGCCAGACATTTACACCCAGGACAATGAGAGGTACGAATCGTTTGCTGAAGCCGAAAAGATCTTTCAGCATTTAGTTAACGGCTATAGCGATTATAACTATAATGTACACGAAGTACCTATTGGGGAGGTGTCTGCCAGAATAGATTACATTTTGAAGCACTTAATTGGCCTGCATTGAGAACACCCCTACAGATACTACAGGAATACTTTGGGTATTCATCCTTTCGACCCTTACAGGAAGAAATAATCACTTCGGTGATAAACGGTAACGACACTGTAGCCTTATTGCCAACCGGCGGAGGCAAATCCCTGTGTTTTCAAGTACCGGCACTTAGCATGGGAGGAATTTGCATTGTAATATCCCCGCTGGTCGCCCTTATGAACGACCAGATCTTGAGACTAAAGGAAGCCGGAATAAAAGCCCTGCACCTTTCGGGAGGTCTTTCCTTCGACGAACTGAATATTGCGTTGGACAATGCCATGTACGGGAAGTATTCGTTTCTTTACTTGTCTCCGGAACGACTTCAGCAGGAAATCGTCCAGGTAGCTATACAAAAGATGGATGTAAGTTTGATCGCCGTAGACGAGGCACATTGTATTTCGCAGTGGGGTAACGATTTCAGACCTTCCTATAAAAATATAACCCTACTCAGGGAAATGCATCCCATGGTACCTTTTATAGCGCTCACGGCCACGGCAACTCCAGAGGTGCTGGCCGATACCATTTCAGAATTAAAGCTGGAACTGCCCAAGGTCTTTAAAAGTTCGTTCTACAGGCCGAACCTGGCCTATAAAACCCTGAAGGTGGAAGATAAATTGTATAAAATTGAGCAGCTACTTCAGAAACAATCATTCTCATCCATAATTTATGTTCGGTCCCGAAGTATGGCGGTCGAGACCAGTGAACACCTAAAAAGTCTGGGGATCCCCGCAACCTTCTATCACGGAGGGATCTCTTCTGAAATTAGACAGCAACGGCTGGAACAATGGAAGAATGGCAGTGTACCTGTGATGGTTGCCACCAATGCTTTTGGAATGGGGATAGATCATGCCGAAGTGCGATATGTGTTCCACCTGCAATTGCCGGAGAGCCTGGAGAGTTATTTCCAGGAGGCCGGACGGGCCGGCAGGGATGGGAAACCGGCAGAAGCCCTGTTACTTTATAATGATCACGATAAGATACTGGTTCGGAAACAATTTATCGATTCCCTTCCTCGTAAAAAAGACCTTAAAAAGGTGTATCGCAGTCTTATGAATTATTTTCGTATTCCCTATGGGGAGGGAGAATTTTCTACCTATGCTTTTAATTTTACTGAATTCTGCAAGACCTACGCATTTGCGTCTGTGCTTACCTATAATGCACTAACTACCCTGGACCGGCTGGGTGTTCTGCAGTTATCCAGGCAATTTGGAAGGCGATCCACTCTTAAATTTAAGGTGTCTTCGGAAAGATTACTGGCTTATTTTGGGAAAGATCCACAAGTATCACTTATAGGAAAGACCTTTTTACGGGTATACGGAGGAATTTTCGAAATGGCCACCCCGGTAAACCTGGACCTGGTCGCAACAAAGACGGGGCAGACTTCAGAAACCATTGTAACCGCACTTAAAAAAATGGAACGCGATGGTGTAGCCGAAGTTCAGCTGTACGATACAGATGCTGTGATCACATTTCTGGTACCAAGGGAAGACGAGAGGACCATTAATAGAATGGCCGTAGGAGTACACGAGCTAAATGAAAAAAAAGTAAACCAGGTTGAAGCCATGTTACAGTATGTAGAGAATAACTTCAGCTGTAAAAGTGAGCAGTTGTTACAATACTTCGGAGAAGAGAATACAGAGCGGTGTGGTATTTGTTCGGTTTGTATTAAAGACAATATAGAACATACGAAAAGGGATCTAAAGATAATCGCGGAACAAGTTCTGACATTGATGGAATCCGGCGAATTTAGTTCGAGAGAGATATGTGAAAGGCTTACTTTAGACGAAGAAAAGATCCTGAAAGTTTTAAAAGCCCTACTGGATGCGCGAAAAATAGGATTGAACCCAAAAAATGAATATTATATAATATAATGAGAGATCTGCGAATCGTATTTATGGGAACCCCGGGTTTTGCTGTTGGGGTATTGCAAACACTAGTGGAAAGTGGTGCCAATATTGTGGGGGTGATCACCGCCCCTGATAAACCCGCGGGCCGTGGACGAAAGTTAAAGGGCTCTGCTGTTAAGGAGTACGCACTGTCTAAAAACTTAAAATTACTTCAGCCAAAAAATTTAAAGGATGAGAACTTTCTTTCCCAACTAGGTGCATTGGAAGCAAATTTACAGATCGTGGTGGCATTCCGAATGTTACCAAAAGTGGTCTGGGCCATGCCCAAATACGGGACCTTCAATTTACATGCCTCCCTTCTGCCCCAATACAGAGGAGCAGCGCCTATAAACTGGGCTATTATGAACGGAGAAAAGACTACCGGGGTTACCACCTTTTTTATAGATGAGAAAATAGATACCGGGGCCATAATTGCAAAAAAAGAAATCTCGATCGCACGGGATGAAACTGCGGGAAGCCTGCATGACAAGCTTATGGATCTGGGATCCGGACTTGTACTGGAGACCGTAAAGATGATCGCAGAGGGTGACGTTACTACCGAAATTCAGAATACTACAGAAGAATTGAAGGAGGCGCCCAAGTTAAACAACGAAAATACCAGAATAGACTGGTCTAAACCAGGAGAGCAAATAGTGGCACATATCAGGGGTTTGGACCCCTACCCGGCTTCCTGGTGTTATCTTGTAAATGGTGGGGAAGAATTGAAAGCGAAGATCTTTGGAGTTTCGCTGACAGACACCAAACATGAGCATACGGTGGGCAAGATCATTAATGATAAAAAAAATATTTGGGTAGCGCTGGAAAAGGGACTTTTAGAAATAAAAGAAATACAACTTCCCGGGAAACGGAAAATGAAAAGTGGGGACCTCTTAAACGGATTTACTTTCGAGGCCGATGCGAAAGTAGTGTAAACCCTTATCACTACTGAATTCATGAAAATTTAACAGAAATGGCTCGTCTTTATTAACAAAGGAGCTGACTTATTAACAAAAACGGCGATTTCGCGCGTCATTACTTGCGTGATAGGATAATCCGACTAAATTTGTAGAGCAAATAATTTAAAGTTTAACCAACAATTTAATTTTAAACAGATAACTATGAACAAATCAGATTTAATCGATGGCATGGCAGAAGATGCTGGAATCACCAAAGCTGCTGCAAAAAAAGCATTAGAATCTTTCTTAGGAAATGTAGAAAAATCACTTAAGAAAGGAAACAGAGTTTCTCTAGTTGGTTTCGGATCTTGGTCGGTTTCAAGAAGAGCTGCAAGAGAAGGAAGAAATCCACAAACAGGTAAAACTATTAAGATCGCCGCTAAAAATGTGGTGAAGTTCAAAGCAGGATCGGATCTTTCAAGTTCTGTGAACTAAGTTTAAGAAACTAAAATTCTTCAGGAACCCTGCAAAATTGCAGGGTTTTTTTTTGATGAAAACGGACGGGACAAGTTAGGAAGTTGTATTTTAACAAATTAATACTTAGATTTAATTGTACAAACTAACCGCATGACTACACTTAAACCTAATAAAGGGGTATTGTTGGTAGCAGAACCGTCCATTATAGGAGATGTTTCCTTTAATCGATCGGTGGTCTTATTAGCGGAATATAACGAAAGCGGTTCGGTGGGTTTTATTCTCAATAAACCTCTTAAGTACAAACTCAAAGATTTTATTCCCGAGATCACTTCTAATCTTGAAGTGTATAACGGTGGACCTGTAGAACAGGACAATCTATATTTTATCCATAAAGTACCCGAACTTATACCCGAAAGTGTGGAGATCTCCAACGGTATTTACTGGGGAGGCGACTTCAGTGCTATCATGGATCTATTGAAGGAGGACGTTTTAAAGAAAGAACAGATCCGTTTCTTTCTAGGGTATTCCGGTTGGTCCAGCGAGCAACTGGAAAACGAACTGGAGGTTAACAGTTGGGTGGTTACTCCTAATATCTACAAGAACAAGATCCTGGGGAAATCTAATAATAACTTCTGGAAAGAAAAGATGCTCGAATTTGGCGGCGACTATGTAATATGGTCTAACGCTCCCGAAGATCCCAGTAATAACTAGGGAGATCTTACTTAAAAGTTTATTTATCCCAGCCGGGCCTTTACGTTGAGTTTGGCTAGCAGTTCCTTAGCAACTTTATTTTCAAACACTTTCTTTCGGTATTTGGTAACCGGTTGTATTCCTGTGATCACGTTGGTAATGAACAACTCATCGGCTTTTTGAAGTTCGAAAGGAGAAACCGTTTCTTCTTCTAGAATATAATCGGGAAGGAGGCCGATGATATCGATTATTTGTTTCCGAAGAACCCCTTTTAAACAACCATCACTTAAAGGAGGCGTTTTGATCTTGTATCCCTTTACCAGGAAGATATTTCCGTTGAGGGCTTCCACAACCATTTTATTCTCATTGAGAAGCAGGCAGTTCTGATAGTCATTTTCAGCAGCAAAAACACTCCCTAAAACGTTTATCACCCTGTTATTGGTCTTCAGGGTAGAAAGTAATCCGGAGTTGAGATAATGATCTTTAAAAAGTTCGATATCATAGGTTTCTTCTGAAATGGTATAGAAAGGAGATTCCAGTTTTTCGATCTGGATTAGAAACTCTACATTATTAGTTTGAGGCGCGTATTTACCCCCCCAGGATCGCCATACCGTAAACCGAACCCGGCAGGTTTCTTTTACGGCCTTCGATGCGGCTATGGTGTTATGGATTTCGGCCTCGATGTATTCCGGCGTAAATTCCATCGGGATCTCCATACGAAGTATTCGCATGGCCGACATCAGCCGGAAATAGTGGTCTTCCCAAAAAAGAAGCTTCCCACCGGCATAGCGGATCGTCTCAAAAACGCTGTCGCCAAAATGCAGGCCTCGATTATTGACCGGAATTGTAGCTGTATCTGCTTCGACCAGGGTACCGTTATAATTTGTCATCATGAAATTGAGCCGTTATTCGAGCCGACAAAGATACTATTTTAAGCTGTGTAATATAAATTGAAAATGGTTTGCGAATTTATAGAAAGCTACATTAGCCTCTATGTTTTAACAGACATATTTAGCAAACCAACTTTTTGTGAGAATGATGGTATGTGTTACTACTACCAAGGTACTGATAAAATTGAAGCTGGCAGATCAGGTCGAACCCAGGATATGTTTAAGGTTAGAGATCATGTTGGTCCACAACATTTTACCTTCTTCCACTTCCTCTTCATCATCGGCAAAGTCTGTAACCATCAAGGACACATCTTTGGTGATCTCATCCACCTGGATACGCAGCTCGAAGTAATAATTGGTGTCTTCGTCCTCTACCCATCTGAATTTGATACGTTCGCCGCTCTTTTTACCAAGAAGTTTGGCCTTTTCCTCACTTCCCTCCCAGATAAATGTAAAATACTCTCCCCGGGAGTTCACATTGTCTGCATACCATTCGCTCATACCGGAGGGCGTAGAGATATACTGATACAGCAGTGATGGTGACACCTGTATCGGGAATTCCATTTCGTATTTTACTTTATCTTCCATAAGATTTTGGTTAGCCGGAGCCCAATATAAATATTAATTGCAAACTGCCAAAAGTATGAGATAGGTTTTTTGATTTATTCGATCAAATAAAAAAGGTCGAATCGTGTAGTTTGACCGGAGTCATATTTCTTCGTAATTTTTGTTCATACTTTTGTATTTAAATTTGGATTAAAAATGAATCTTGGGGTCGTACTTTCTGGAGGAGGCATAAGGGGTGTTGCCCATATTGGAGCACTTCAGGCGATGGAGGAATTTAATCTGAAACCCACGCATATTTCGGGCACCAGTGCCGGCGCCATCGTAGGTGGGTTGTACGCTGCAGGTATTGGATGTTCGGAGATCCTAAATTTTTTTAAGACTGTTCCTATCTTTCAGCGAAGTAGGTATGCCCGTAGGAAACCCGGTTTTATCGATTCGGAAAAATTTTATGATGAATTCAGGAATTACCTAAAGGAGGATGATTTCAGTGCCTTACAAACAACTTTATATGTAACGGCCACCGACCTTTTAAAAGGCTCCCTAAAGATCTTTTACGAGGGAGAACTTATCAGGCCTATACTCGCTTCGGCTTCCTTTCCCGGCCTGTTCTCACCTGTGGAAATTAACGATTCCCATTATATAGATGGAGGGGTATTCAATAATTTTCCTGTAGAACCTCTCAAGCCCGTTTGTGATAAGATTATAGGGATTTATGTAAATCCCGTAAAGAAAGTAGGGATCGACAAGTTAAAGCATTCATACAATGTGGTTGAACGCGCGTATAAGTTAAAGTCGGCCGCAGATTCCATCTTGAAATTTAAACAATGTGATCTGGTGATATCGCCCACCGATCTTAGTTTATTTGGCACCTTCGACATGAAATATACCGATGCTATTTTTGATATAGGATATAATGAAACGAAACGCGTGCTCGAAACTAAGCTTGAATTACTGGTTAGTCCCTGAAACTGCTTTAAAAGAGGAAGTAGCAATAAAATGGATACGAACCGAACAGAAATGAAAGATATGAGTTCCACTACCCTACTCACAATGCTAAGTCTGGACTGAGTTAGTAGTTGAATAAAGAAGGATGGAAATAATTAGATTATAAATTTTTTCCGGTCGATTTTGTTTTTATCTTTGCGCCTCAAATATGGCGAGGTAGCTCAGGTGGTTAGAGCGTCGGATTCATAACCCGGAGGTCAGGAGTTCAAGTCTCCTTCTCGCTACGAAGACGAAAGTCGTGTAAATAGGCGGTTTAGCGCAAGCTAAATCGCTTTTTTTTATGTCCTTACTTACAGATTTTCTTACATTTGAATACGCTAACGCATACGTTTTGTCAAATTCCAAACAGTTTTCAGCACCGAAAATCTATGATGCAGGAGGGGATCTTACCAAACGTTGGTACGTATATTATTCCTTCCGTAACCCTAAGACGGGTAAACTCGAGCGACAAACTCCTATCTATGGTGGAGCCAATAAATACAAGACTAAAACAGACCGAATGGAGGTTTTGTCCATGTATCGTAGGAGTCTTCATGATTTTCTGAAAAGGGGGTTTAACCCCTTTGAGGATAATTCAGACCTCCTCACTAAATTTCAATCTTCTGAAATTCATACGGAAAATTCATCACAAAAAGCTGTCGCATCAACTGAAACAAAGGTAGAAGAGAAATCGCGAACATCTATATCTGACGCCTTCTCCCAAGTGCTTCATATTAAAAAACACGTAGTTTCCTCATCTACCTATATGAATTACAAACAAAAACTACTCAAATTAGAACGGTGGTTAAAGGGGGTAAAGGGGGTAAAGCACCCTCTACCGCTTTTACCTATCCATTATTATGACATCTAAAAAAAATACAATAACACTTTTCCATTTTGTTTTTTTGTCATGAAGCAACTTTTCATTGTTACCAAACCTACTTTTTTCTAACAAATCCAACTTTTTCTTTCGAAGCCTTACAAACCTTGACAAAGTCTAGCAAAGCCTCGCGAAGCTCCCCCAAAACGGTCAGGCTTATTTCTAGAATTGTCATATTGCCAATATCTCCTAAAGTTTAACCTGATTAGACTACAAAATGAATGCAAATATCGTCTATAGTGTTGCGAAAGCACTTCCTCAAGAAGAACAGAGGAAGCTGTTGCAATTGCTTGAAGATGATATACGTTCAACTTCTATCAAAAAAGTAAAGAAAGAACCACTTATATCACGTGCGGAGGTGGATGCCTATATATTGAAACATGTTTTTAATTGTAGATAGATATAATGAAAAATAGCCTTTGTTGTGCTTAGTTTTTATTTTCAAAATCGTCAACCTTTTTTAAGTGTCTTTTTCTTAGATTTTCTGCGTATTTAATAAAAGAGCCGTCAAAAAATTGTTTATTCGGACTTTTTAACAATGCACCAA
>QQUG01000139.1 GCA_008501705.1 Flavobacterium sp. | reverse complement strand
GGTTATGGAAAAGACGGCAGCGGGAACCAGCTACCAGATCATTGTAACCGACAATAATTCGGAGTTAGACGATTACCGGAACTTAAAACAGAATTTTCCATCCGATCCAAGATCTACATTGGTTCGATCCAACCTCAACACTGGCTTTGGCGGTGGGAACATGTACGGTGCAGCTCATGCCAATGCCCGTTTCCTGCTGTTCTTAAACAACGACGCCCTGCTCCTCAACGACTGCCTCGGTCTCTTAAAAGATTTTATGGACTCCCATCAGGAAGTAGGCGTCTGTACGGCACAAAATTTTAACGAACATGGGGAATTAGTACCTTCTTTCGATCATAATAAGGGTATAAGAAGATTACTTTTTGGAAGAGGTTTCCTCGAAAAAATCAATCCCAACCGCTATCCCGATCGAAAAATAGCCTATAACGAACCTATAGAAGTAGATTGGGTAAACGGCGCCTTTCTTTTTTTCAGAAAGGAAGCCTTTGATGCCATTGGTGGCTTCGATACCAGGATCTTTCTATACTGGGAAGAAATGGATCTCTGTTACCGATTAAAGCAGAACGGTTTTAAAACCATGTTGGTACCACAAGCACGCATCCTGCACTACCAGGGCGTGAGTATTGGTAAATCTGAAGCGATCAATAAAGAAGCGTACAGATCGTACCTCTATGTGCTGCGTAAAAATTTTGGTCCACTGAAATTTCTTCTCATCAAGTTTTATCTGCTCATTGTACTTTTGCTGAAACCGAAAAAGTGGTATTTACTTGGCACCATTCTGAATGGGGGCTGGATGAAAGGATCGCTGGCTCTTACACAAAAAGAACGCTATTATGAAGGCTGAAATCGACACTGCTCTTACAGTTTTAAAAAAAGGAGGGCTAATCCTCTACCCTACAGATACTGTTTGGGGAATTGGTTGCGACGCGACGAATTCGGAGGCTATCGAAAAGATCTTTGCATTGAAATCCCGGCATGAGAGCAAGTCTCTTATTTGCCTGGTTTCAGATTTCAAGATGTTGAATCAG
Source organism: Flavobacterium sp. (assembly GCA_008501705.1). Taxonomy (GTDB): domain Bacteria; phylum Bacteroidota; class Bacteroidia; order Flavobacteriales; family Flavobacteriaceae; genus Pukyongia. Next base: position 12,152 of record QQUG01000139.1, on the reverse strand, counting down.
TATGTAGAACACATTCCCGAAGTTGCCTACGATATCCTGAAATATGCGGCCTCCCCTACCACCATCGTTTACGATGACCCCATCCGAGTGGCCGAAAACCTGATCGCCGCCGATAATACACTCGCCATCAGGGTGGTACAGGACGATTTTTGCAAGCAACTGATTAGGAGATTGAAAAGGCCCATTGTATCGACTTCCGCAAATATAAGTGGGCAACCCACCCCAACAACTTTTGCCGAAATTTCTAAAGAAGTTAAAGAAGGTGTAGACCATATTGTGAACTGGGGACAGAAAAAAGGTTCTTCTAAACCATCGGCTATTATCCGCCTGACCAAAGATGGCCAGGTTGAGATCATTAGAAAATAACCTGCCTTACTTTGGCTACACAAGGCCTAAATCGTACCTTTGCCAAAGTTTTTACCGGCTATGAAAAAGCAATTTCCAAACGCACTTAAGGAACCAATATTCGGGGTGATCTCCAGGGCAGCTTCCGAGCTCGATCTGGAAAGTTATGTGATAGGTGGATATGTGCGTGACTATCTTTTAAAGCGAGGCGAATCTAAGGATATAGATGTGGTAGCCGTGGGTAGCGGTATCGATCTGGCAAACAAAGTTTCGCAGCTACTACCGGGAAAACCGAAGGTTGTGATTTATAAGACCTACGGAACGGCAATGCTGAAATCTGCGGGGATCGAACTGGAATTTGTTGGCGCCCGAAAAGAGAGTTATAGCGAAGACAGCCGAAATCCTTCGGTGGAATACGGTAGCCTGGAAGATGATCAGAACCGGAGGGATTTTACCATAAACGCTCTTGCGTTGAGTTTAAATGAATCTAACTACGGGAGTTTACTCGACCCGTTCAACGGCTTTGAGGATCTTCAGAAAAAAATAATAAGAACCCCCTTAGACCCCGATATAACTTATAGCGACGACCCCTTGCGAATGTTGCGGGCCATCCGATTTGCGACTCAACTCAATTTTCAAATAGAACAGCAATCCCTCGATGCCATCACAAGGAATGCCACAAGGATAGAGATTATCTCCCGAGAACGCATTATAGATGAGATCAATAAGATATTGATGGCCGATCAACCTTCTAAAGGCTTTGCCCTTTTACATAAAACCGGTTTGCTTCCACTTATTTTTCCCGAACTGGTTGCGTTACAGGGTATAGAAGAAATAGAAGGTCAGCGTCACAAAGATAATTTCTGGCATACGCTGGAAGTAGTGGATAATATCGCCAAAACAACCGACAATCTCTGGCTGCGTTGGGCTGCACTTTTACACGATATTGGAAAAGCACCTACCAAGAGATTTGACAAAAAGCTCGGCTGGACCTTTCATGCGCATGAGTTTGTGGGATCGAAAATGGTATACAAGCTCTTTAAACGGATGAAGATGCCACTAAACGAACACATGAAATTTGTACAAAAGATGGTGTTGATGAGTTCCCGCCCTATCGTTCTGGCTACCGATGTAACCGATAGTGCCGTACGAAGACTGGTGTTCGATGCCGGCGATCATGTGGACGATCTTATGACCTTATGTGAGGCCGATATCACCACTAAAAACCCTAGGAAGTTAAAACGCTACCGAGACAATTTCAGGAAGGTGAGAGAGAAGATCGTCGAAGTGGAAGAAAGAGACCATATCCGCAATTTTCAGCCGCCTGTGAGTGGTGAGGAGATCATGAGAACCTTCGGGCTCAAACCATCCAGGGAGATAGGTATTATAAAGGAAGCGATCAAAGAAGCCATACTAGAGGGAGATATCCCTAACGAATACGATGCTGCCAGGAATTTTATGCTGAAAAAAGGCGAAGAGATCGGCTTGGTAGTTAAGAACCAGGAGTGAATTGTAGATAAAAATTTTTAATGGGTATAATATCGAAACCCTAAACCCCAATTGTGTTATGAAGGATAACAGGCAAGTAATAAACTGGCTTTTAATAGGATGTATCTTAATCTTTGTCATGGTGATCGTTGGTGGAATTACGCGTCTTACCCACTCCGGACTATCCATTTCCAACTACAAGCTAATATCCGGTACCATTCCACCCATGAACGATATAGAATGGAACGAGGCCTTCGATCTCTACAAACAATATCCGGAATACCAGAAGCTTAATTACAATATGACCCTGGAAGAGTTCAAGGATATCTATTTCTGGGAATGGATTCACCGGGTGATAGGTCGATTTATCGGGCTGGTCTTTATTGTACCGTTCCTCTATTTTCTGTTCCGAAAAAAACTTAGCAGGCCAACTGTAAAAAAATGCATCGTTCTGCTGTTTCTTGGTGGATTTCAGGGGTTCATAGGCTGGTATATGGTGAAAAGTGGGCTGGTGGATCGGCCGGATGTGAGTCATTACCGCCTCGCCATGCACCTGGGTACGGCCTTTCTCACATTTGCTTTTACCCTGTGGGTAGCCTTGGATCTGATATATCCGGATAGGAAAACCATAGACAAGTCGTTTCGAAATTTCATCCGCCTGGGGTATGTATTGCTGCTGTTACAGATCATCTGGGGAGCCTTTGTAGCGGGCCTTGATGCCGGGTGGATTCACAATAGCTGGCCCTTGATGAGTGATGGAAAACTAATCCACGAAACCGTAACAATCGAACAATCGCCTGTTTGGCGCAATTTTGTAGAAGGGAAAAGTGGGGTGCAATTTGTGCATAGGTATCTCGCATATATAGTGGTAGGATTTATACTAGCGATCTGGTATAAAGCCAGAAAAAGAAAGATCTCCATAATTCAGAAAAAAGGAATTAACTGGCTCGTAGGGCTGGTGATCTTACAGTTCATCCTTGGAGTTTTCACCCTTATTCTCCAGGTTCCTGTTTGGCTGGGAGTGTTGCACCAGGTGGTGGCATTTTTCCTCCTGGCAGCTATGACATTTACCTTACACAGATTCAGCAAATAGGACAGAATAAAGTATCTTTGCCCTTCAAAGTTTAGTTAAAATGATCTACCGATTTAGAGTTATACTCGATACCCACGATGATGTTTTCAGAGATATTGAGATAGAAGCCAGCAGTACATTTGAGGATTTCCATAACTCCATAACCCAGTCTTTTGGTTTTGGCGGACAGGAAATGGCTTCCTTTTATTTAAGCAACGAGCTTTGGGACCAGGGCGAGGAGATCTCCTTGTTCGATATGAGTGAAAAACCGGGAGAGGTTAAGGTCATGGCGGAAACCACCCTGGAGTCGCTGGTAAACGAGGATCAGACACGCCTTATATATGTCTACGACTTCCTAAGTTTGTGGACCTTCCTGGTAGAACTAGCCGAAATTGCCGAAGCCGAAGAAGGACGGTCCTACCCTAACCTAATGTTCGCTCACGGTCAGATCCCCGAAGAAGCCCCTGAAAAAGAATTCATCGCCGAGGATTCTGAAGATGAGGATTCGCAGGACGAATTTGGATTGGACCCGGAAGACTTTGACAACCTGGATTTCGATGCCAATTGGAATTAACCGGAATTTACTTCAGAATAAAAAATACCAATTAAACTTATAAAAGCCCTATGATCAACCTATATAATGCGCATATTGCTTCCTTATCTATTCACCGTGTAGGAAATAAAAGCCGAAATGAAGGGATCCTTCTTTCAGAAACAGCCCATGAGGCAGATGATGAACTCACACCTTTATTAAAAGAATTTTTTCTGAAGCCGTTTCGCGATAAAGAAGAGAATTACTTTCAGTTCTCGCATGATACCGACCTGGAATTTCACGAATTATATAAGCTGGTTTCCGAAATTTTTGCAGCTCCGGACATGGTTCATGAACAAAGCAGAAAGATCGCACGCTATTTGTTCGATCAATCCACCCACCCTCATATTAAAAGTGGTGAGGTGTATGTGGCATACCTGGAAGGCCTTCAGATCGATAATGAGAAAGTAGATGGGATAGGTATTTTTAAATCTGAACTAAAACAGGATTTCCTGCAATTTTCAGAAAAAGAAAACCAATTGATCGCAAATCTGGAACAGGGCATCAATTTGAACAAACTCGATAAAGGAGCCCTTATTTTCAATGTAAAAAAAGAAGAAGGTTACAAAGTATTATCGGTGGACAGCAACCGCTACGATGCCCGATACTGGCTGGAAAGTTTTCTTGGGGTGGATGCTTTCGAAGATGAGAATTTCTTTACTAAGAAATATCTAAAATTCTGTCAGGATTTTGCGAAGGATGTTGTCCTCCCTGCCGAGGATAAGAAAGAAGAAGTACTTTTTATGAACCGGGCTGTTAATCATTTTGCCAAGAATGATCAGTTTGAAGAAACTGCCTTCATGAACGAAGTGATCGATAACCCCGATCTAATTCCCGAATTCCGTCACTATAAAACCGAACGAGCACCAAAGTACAGTATCGAGGACCTAACTACCTTCCCTATTGCGAACACTGCTGTTACTGCAGCCCGTAAAAAGATCAGGAATGTGATCAATCTCGATACGAACATTCAGATTAAAATGGATTTTATCAATCCTGAAAGCGCCGAACGATTTGTAGAGAAAGGCTGGGATGAAGAAAAACAAATGTATTACTACCTGGTCTACTTTAACCAGGAACAGAAGTCGTAATTAACTAAAAACGATACCCTAGCCTGAAATCGAAAAAATCGGCCACATGCCCGTGTGCTTTCAAGTTCATACCTGCAAATATATGTTTGTTGAAGCTGTAGCTTAATCCGTAACGCTGGTAGAAATCATCTGTGTTTCGGTACGGTTTATAGTAGTATACACCGATCACCTGGCTAAAGGTTACCTTGCCCAGCCAGAATTCATGTCCTAAGAGTCCTGCCCCTTGCAGGTAAGAATCACCCAAACCTGCAACTCGCAATTGTTCCTTACGGGATAGATCGAAGATCCATTCCGTTCCGAATGTAAGTGCACTACGCCCTCCTATCCATCTGCTGTAATTTCCCGAAAATCCAAAAACATAGAATTTATCTTTATCCCCAACACTAGCATTACTCCAGCCCGAGAAATGAACGATGGAGATCCTTTTTCGTTCCTCCGGTGGTTTACGTTCGGGATTTTTCGATGGTTGGGGAAAGGTAATGGCCGATAAACTGGTATTGAGCCCGAGACTAAGGGAAGGAAAATTCAATCCTTTATTCGGGCTGCTATTTCCGCCATTGGAAATATGGTTGTACTTAGCCGCAAAGCGCATATTTAGATAGTCATTGATCCGATAATTGATCCCGGCACCTATCATTAGGAAAAACGCAAAATTTGTACTGTAAGAAAGGTTAAGCGGATTGGTAACTTCATCGTACGGATCGCTAAGGAAGACGCCACCTAAGCCCGCTCGGAAGAAGAAATTCGTTCTTTTATGAGTTCGCATATAGGGTTCCAGGTAGCCCACTGTGCTAATTCCGCTTCCCAGTACATCCCGGTTATCCCAATTCCAATAAGCTACACTTACCCCTACTCTGGGGAAACAATTACAAAAGTCCCAGGATCTCTGTGTAATAAGATGCTTACTGAAGTCGATGGCAACTGCCTTAGGGTAGGAATCGTTGAAGTCTCTAAGAAATTCGCTGTGCTTAAGAAGATAGGCATAATCGAAAGATATCCCGATTACCGTTGGTTTTGATTCAACGAAGGTAGTATCTTGCTGAGCATAAATGCCAACGTTCCGGATGAAGAACAGTGTGAGGATAAAAATTAGCTGCTTCATACTACAAAAGTAAGGAGTAACTGAGCTTTTATAGGAAGCTGCTTGTAACAAAATCCGGCGCGATTCGTCATACACATATCGAACAACCAAAATAACTTCTGTGAATACCATACTCACCCTTAACAATCTAACCAAGAAGTTTGGCCCACTTACCGCTGTTGATGATCTTTCTTTCAGTATTGAAAAAGGGAATGTCTATGGAATTCTTGGGCCTAACGGAAGCGGTAAATCCACCACGCTTGGTATCGTTTTAAACGTTGTAAATAAAACCAGCGGGAACTTTCACTGGTTCGACGGCTCCGATAGTACACATAACGCACTTAAGAAGGTTGGCGCCATCATTGAACGTCCTAACTTTTATCCTTATATGACCGCTGTACAGAATCTGGCATTGGTGTGTAAGATCAAGGGAGTTTCGGAGGATAAGATCGAAGAGAAGCTTGAGATCGTGGGCTTGAAAGAACGGCAACACAGTAAGTTTAGAACATTTTCACTGGGGATGAAACAGCGATTGGCCATAGCTTCAGCCCTGCTTAATGATCCTGAGATCCTCATCCTGGATGAGCCTACAAATGGGTTGGATCCACAAGGAATTCACCAGATTAGAGAGATCATAACAAAAATTGCTTCGGAAGGAACCACCATTCTGCTGGCGTCTCATTTACTGGACGAAGTAGAAAAAGTGTGTTCGCACGTAGTGATCCTTCGGAAAGGAAAAAGCCTTTATACGGGGAGGGTGGATAATATGATCGCCAGCCATGGTTTCTTTGTACTTCAGGCGGAAAACATGGAAGCCCTTGAAGCTGAATTGAAGCAGAACGAAGCCTTCAATTCGATAAAAAAAGAAGGCGAGTCTTTTGTAGCTTATCTGAAAGAGCCGATGAGCGCTTCAGAATTCAATAAAGAGATGCATTCTAAAGGAATTAGCTTATCTCATCTCGTAAAGCGAAAAGAAAGTCTGGAAGAGCAATTCCTGGAAATCACTAAAAATCTCAACTAAGCATGCTACGATTACTCAATATCGAATTACATAAGCTCAAGTACAACAAGACCGTAAAGGTAATTTCCATTGTTTATTTCGCTTTGATCTGCTGCGTAGCACTACTGGTATCTATCGAATTCAATTTTGCCGGTGCAAAGATCAGGGTGGCCGATCAGGGCATTTTCAACTTTCCCTTTATCTGGCATTTCAATGCGTATGTCGTTGCCTGGTTAAAAATTTTCTTCGCCGTAGTGATCGTATCCATAGTAGCAAATGAATACAGCTACCGTACGCTTAAACAAAACCTTATAGATGGTCTTAGTAAAAAGGAATTTTTGGCCTCCAAGTTTCTCACAGTCGTACTTTTTAGTGCGGTTTCTACCATCTTTCTTTTTATAGTAACGCTTGTCCTGGGATTGATCTTTTCAGATTATACAGAGATGGGTATTGTTTTTAGCGACTTACAGTATGTTGGAGCGTATTTTTTAAAATTGCTGTGTTTCTTCAGCTTTTGTATGTTCCTGGCCATATTGATAAAACGATCCGCCTTTGCATTGGGCTTCCTGGTCTTATGGCAGGTAATCGAAGGAGGTATTGCCTTATTGTTTCAGATCATAAAGATAAGGTCTAATGGAGAAATCAATCTTTTCGATTCCGTATATAATTTTCTTCCACTCGATGCTATGTCCGATCTCATCGATGAACCTTTTTCCCGATTTGGTGCCGTACAATCTGTCGCCAACCAATTAGGGGAAGGTTTCGATAAAAGTTATGATGTTCCCTGGTATACTGTACTTATTACTATTGGCTGGACTTGTATTTTCATCTTCTGGTCCTATCGTATCCTGAAAAGACGCGATTTATAAATTAAGACCAATTGTAAGTACTTGAAGGCTGCTACTCCCGATATTTAATTATCTTTAAAGTGGTATGAGATCACACCCACTTTTAACAAGCTTGTTCTGCTTTCTATTACTGCTTTGTCCGGTTTTCCTTACTGCCCAGGATGATGTGAGCCTGTTCGCTCAATTCAACGGACGTTATGATTATCTGGCTTTTGGCAACACCATGAATATTGCCGAGAATACCGGGGGAAACCCTCCGGCCGACTGTGTCATACTCACCGAAAGCAGTGCGGATTACAGCCTGGGTATCGGGCAAACCCCGGTGGCCGCCTTACTCTATTGGGCAGGTGTTGGAACAGGGGATTTGGATGTGGAACTGAATGGCACTCCTATTTCGGCACAGCGTGTTTTCAGTTTCGAGCTGAGCCCACAATATGTCTATTTCGCGGCATACGCCGATGTCACCGATCTACTTGTTGCAACGGGCCCGGGAACCTATACGCTGTCCGAGCTTGACCTTACTTCCGAAATTCAGAATTATTGTACCAATACCACCAATTTTGCCGGTTGGGCGATAAATGTGATCTACCAGGATCTTACCCTTCCACTCAACCAGGTTAATGTGTTCGATGGCCTTGAAGGTGTCTCTGCGGTTAATAATGAACTGAACATCGTTATCGACAATCTTCTGGTGCTGGACAATGAAGGTGCTAAAATTGGATTTACCGCCTGGGAGGGCGATCAATCCCTGGCAAACAATGAAACCCTTCAGATAAACGGAAATATTATAAGTAACCCACCTCTCAATCCCGCAAACAATCAATTTAACGGAACCAATAGCTTTACAGGAAATTCTGATTTCTACAATATGGACCTGGATTTTTACGATATTGAGAATAATATTCAACCGGGGGATACCATGGCTACGATCACACTCACTTCCAGCCAGGACCTGGTGATGATCAACAACGTGATCACAGTGCTTAATACCGAATTGCCGGACGCCACCATAAGTATTGACAATGTGTTTGGTGCCGATGAATGTGGCGATCGTGATATTACTGTAGAGTACACTGTATACAATGTGAATAGCACCGATATACTCCCGGCCAATACCCCGATCGCCTTTTATGCCAATACCACACTGGTAGGACAGGCCGCAACCACGGCGGCTTTACCCATAGGTGACTCCGAAAGCGGCAGCATCGATTTAACTATTCCTCTCAGCATCCCGCCCGATTTCGAATTAAAGGCGTTTGTAGATGATGATGGTGGCGGGCAAGGAGTTGTCCAGGAATTAAATGAGGACAATAACGGCTTCATTATCGATTTTCATTTATTGGCCTTCCCTGTGATTCCAGGGCTTGACGACCTGGAACTTTGTGATGTGGTGGGAATAGAACTTTTCGATCTTACTCAGGCTACGAGTCAGATAGATCCTGTAAACACCATTACCTATCACACTTCAGAAGACGATGCACTTAACGACGTAGATCCAATTGCAGATCCAACCTCCTATCAGAATGTGAATAACCCAGAAACTATCTGGATTCGGGTTTCAAACCCAGATTGTTTTGTTGTTGATAGCTTTGAAATTGAGGTGATCCCCTGCCCGCTACCCGATGCCACCATCGACATACTTGAACCATTATACGCCTGTCGCGGAAGAGATTTTACCATCCATTACGTAGTATTCAACCTAGAATCTACTGGTCCGCTTCCGGCCGGAACTCCTATAACATTCTATATTGATAATATGATCATTGCCCAGTCGGCAACTCAAAATGCAATCCCGGTCGATGGCAGTGAGGAAGGATCTGTATCCCTTGATCTAAGCCCTGATATACCCGATGAATTCCTACTTTTCGCCATGGTAGACGATATAGGGAATGGCACAGGGATCGTGGAGGAATTAAACGAATTCAATAACGATAACGACTCCTACACCGTCTTTGGAAGTATCCCTCCTATCGGCGCACTTCCGGACCTAGTTGCCTGTGATGAAGGCTTTAATATGGCAACATTCGATCTCACCTTACAAAATGAGAATATAAGTGGCGATCCGAACGATGAAATTACCTATTATACCAATGAGGCAGACGCGATTGCTGGGGTAAACCCTATTCAGGATCCGGAAAATTATACAAACAGTGTCGATCCCCAGCGCATTTATGTACGACTGGATAATCTTATATGTTTTACCGTTGGATTCTTCTCTCTTAGAACCGAAAATTGCCCTCCATTTATTCCCGAAGGATTCTCACCCAATGAGGATAATATAAATGACGAGTTTGAAATAAGCGGTTTGTTGAATGTATTTGAGGATTTTATTCTGAAGATATACAGCCGGGAAGGAAATTTGATCTACGAGGGAGGTAATGATGACGGATTCTGGTCTGGCGTGCCCAATACTGGCTTGTTGTACCGCGAAGAACTCGTTCCTGTAGGTACTTACTATTATGTGCTTCAGCTTAATGATCCTCAATACCCGGATGCTTTCCTTGGTTTTGTATATATAAATTATTAATTCTGAATAATGCATCAGTCTCGCCATTGTGAATTGTGTGACCACCAGACCGTAACTTTAAAAGAGGGAACAATCTGTGAGCTAACCGACCGAAAGCCCGATTTTCACCGGACCTGCCTTAACATTAGCCTGAACCGGAAATTTGAAGATAAATTAAAACTAGCCAATGTAAAGTATAAGAAAGTACTGAACACAAAAGCATGGACATACGCTTATTTCACCACCTTTCTTGTTTTATCCATCATGGTGATAGGTGGAGCTGCTTATTTTTCATATTATCTTTTCAACCTGACAGACCGTGTGGGTGTGATCTCCGTGGCTCCGGTGGTAATTTTCGCCATTGGGGTTGCCTTACTAAGTATGGCCTTTGGCGCCCGTAACAAATACAGGCAGGATCTTGCTGCCGCGCTTCATAATAAAGAAAAGATAGATCAGGTACTTGAATTGTATAATATTAGCTACCATATCGATATACAATTTGGAAGGAAATACCACGGAACTGAGGAAGTGTATGTGGATGTGAAATTCACAGGGCGGTAAAACTCGAAATACAGCGGCTGGATTCCGGCAGGACAGTCTAGAATTCCAGATAAGCTTAACCAACCGACCTCGTCAAAATTCCGTATTTTTACAGCTTATCCTTTTATCAATATGAAATTTGAAATTGTTTCTGAATTTACCCCAACAGGCGACCAACCGGAGGCGATCCAAACCTTGGTGGACGGACTCAATGATGGTGAGAAATATCAGACCCTTTTAGGGGTGACAGGTAGTGGTAAGACCTTTACCGTTGCCAATGTTGTAGAACATGTTCAAAAACCAACCCTGGTACTGGCACATAACAAGACTCTTGCAGCTCAGCTTTATTCGGAGTTTAAACAATTTTTTCCGAATAATGCCGTGGAATACTTTGTGTCTTATTACGATTACTATCAGCCAGAAGCCTATCTTCCTACCAGTGGGACATACATAGAAAAGGATCTTTCGATCAATGAAGAAATTGAGAAATTAAGGCTAAGTACCACCTCTTCCTTATTATCAGGTAGAAGAGACGTGATCGTTGTGGCCTCTGTTTCCTGCTTATACGGTATTGGTAATCCGGTTGAATTTCAGAAGAATGTGATCCAGTTGGAAAAAGGTCAGATTATTTCGAGAACAAAGTTGCTTCATATGCTGGTTCAGTCTCTGTATTCGAGAACAGAAGCCGAATTCCACCATGGCCGTTTCAGAATAAAAGGTGACACAGTAGATGTTTTCCCCGGCTATGCCGATGATGCCTTTCGAATACATTTCTTTGGGGATGAGATCGAAGAGATCGAAGCTTTTAATCCGGAGACAAATGAGGTGATCGAGAAATATGACCGACTCCACATCTACCCGGCCAATATGTTCGTAACCTCACCCGATATACTTCAGAATGCCATTCATGCCATTCAGGAGGACCTGGTGAAGCAGGTAGACTATTTCAAGGAGATCGGGAAGCATCTTGAAGCGAAGCGCCTGGAAGAGCGAACTAATTTCGACCTAGAAATGATACGCGAATTGGGGTATTGCAGCGGTATTGAAAATTATTCTCGCTATCTCGACCAGCGACTGCCTGGCTCTCGTCCCTTCTGTCTTTTAGATTATTTCCCGGATGATTTCCTGATGATCGTTGATGAAAGCCATGTATCTATCCCACAAGTAGGTGCCATGTATGGTGGAGATAGATCGCGTAAGGAGAACCTTGTTGAATACGGCTTCCGATTACCGGCTGCCATGGACAACAGACCGTTAAAATTTGAAGAGTTCGAAGCCTTGCAGAACCAGGTGATCTATGTGAGTGCTACGCCAGCCGACTACGAACTGGAAAAAAGCGGAGGTGTTTATGTGGAACAAGTGATACGGCCTACGGGATTACTCGATCCGCCGATTGAAGTGAGGCCCAGCCTGAATCAGATCGATGATCTGCTGGAGGAAATTCAACTGCGGGTCGAGCAGGATGAACGGGTCCTGGTAACTACCCTAACCAAACGTATGGCTGAAGAACTGACTAAATACCTCACCAGGATACAGATACGTTGCCGATATATCCATAGTGATGTTGATACGTTAGAGCGTGTAGAGAT
>QQUG01000096.1 GCA_008501705.1 Flavobacterium sp. | reverse complement strand
TCCTTTAGAGGTAAACGCAAAACGCGGCCCTGTGGACCGTAAAATCCTACATTGGTAGTAGTTATTCCTTTTTTAATTCCTTCGGAAGTAAATTTAGTTAGTAGTTCGGGGTCTGCCGATACAACATAAGGTCTGGAATTATTAACGTTCCAGCCGGTGTATTTTTGGAAAGCTTCCGAAAATTCCTCATCGAAAAGTTGATCAGGCACTTGATAAAAATGCAATAAATTATCAAATCCTATTCCCAGTTCGCTAGCTATAATACTATCAACAGGGATGTCTGCCTGCATCGTTCCGGAAGTCCCAACTCGTACGATCTCCAATACACTAAACTTATCTTTTATTTTTCTGGAATCGAAATCTACATTAGCAAGAGCATCCAACTCATTAAAGACTATATCGATATTATCCGGGCCTATACCCGTGGACATAACAGTAATTCTTTTACCCTTATAGAATCCCGTATGTGTTTTAAATTCCCGGTGTTGTTTTTTTAGCTGGATCTCATCAAAATAACGGGACACTTGTTCAACCCGGTCCTGGTCACCTACAGTTATTATGGTTGTAGCCAGATCTTCAGGCCTTAGATTTAGGTGGTAAATGCTTCCGTCGGGGTTTAATATAAGTTCAGATTCGGGTATTTTCATCCACCTACACGTTTTACCTTGAAACCCTTTTCTTTGAGAAAAGACATGATCTTATCGCGATAATCTCCCTGAATGATTATCTGTTCGTTCTTAAAACTACCACCAACGCTTAACAGTTGTTTTAATTCTTTTGCAAGCTGTTTGAAGTCTTGTGTAGCGCCATTATATCCTTCTATAATTGTGATTGGTTTTCCTTTTCGTTTCTCATATTTACAAATAAGTGGTTCATCCTGTAGCCAGAAGGCAGGTTCTTCTTTTTTTTCCGGTGATTTTGAAGGGACGTGGTCCGGAAATAGATTTTTTAATTGATCCTGTAAATCCATTATTTCTTGATCAGGCCAATTTCTACCAATCTCTGATGCAGGAATTCACCTGCAGTAATATCCTCATAAGCTTTCGGGTGATCTTCATCTATACATTCTTCCAGGCAATTGAGTTTCATATCGCTTCGTGGATGCATGAAAAAGGGGATGGAATACCGTGGTGTACCCCATTGTTCTTTGGGAGGGTTCACCACCCTATGTATGGTAGATCTTAGTTTATTATTGGTATGTCGTTCCAGCATGTCGCCTACGTTGATCACAAGTTCGTCTTCCTCCGGAATTGCATCGATCCATTGTCCGTCTTTTCGCAATACCTGAAGTCCTCCGGTAGATGCACCCATTAATAAGGTAATAAGGTTTATATCTCCATGCGCACCGGCACGTACAGCACCTTTAGGTTCTTCAGTGATCGGGGGGTAGTGTATTGGCCTCAGGATACTATTTCCATCAGAAACCCAATGGTCGAAATAATTCTCTTTCAGACCTATATACAGGGCCAAAGCCCTCAAAACATAGATTCCCGTCTTTTCCAGCATTCTGTATGCCTGCATCCCAATTTGGTTAAAATCCGGTAATTCGGTAACTAGCACGTTCTCGGGGTATTCTTCGGGGAGTCCCGCATCGGCGGCGGGTTCCTGCCCAAAATGCCAAAATTCTTTCAGGTCACCTTCTTTTTTACCTTTAGCGTGTTCTTTTCCAAAGGAGACATAACCTCGCTGTCCTCCCAGGCCTTCAATTTCGTACGAAAGTTTCTTATCAAGGGGAAGCGCAAAAAACGATTTCACCTCACGGTACAACTCTTCCACCAACCGGTCGCTTAAAAAGTGGTTTTTAAGGGATACAAAACCAATTTCTTCATAAGCACTTCCAATTTCATTAACAAATTTTTGTTTTCTCTTCAGATCGTCCGATAAGAAATCGGCCAGGTCTACACTGGGTATATTATTCATCGGGTTTAATTTTCTAATACACAAAGATACCAAATTATGAGGCTATTTCCGAAGATAAAAAAAGTGCAATATTTCTTTAACAGACTGGGTTTTTTTCTACTTTTGAACTTCATTCTTGCATTTCATGGCTCATACATCCACTTCAACAATTGCATTCGATTACGATCCCGGGAACCTGGATAATTCGGTTTTACTTTCTCTTTATGAAAAGATGATGAAGCCCAGGCTAATAGAGGAGAAGATGCTCATCTTGCTTCGACAAGGGAAAATCTCAAAGTGGTTCAGCGGAATTGGCCAGGAAGCTATCGCCGTAGGTGTATGTGAAGTCCTGGATAAGGATGAATATATTCTCCCCATGCACCGAAACCTGGGTATTTTCACAGGTCGTGAGATCCCGCTGAACAGGCTATTCTCTCAGTGGCAGGGAAAGGCTAATGGATTTACCAAAGGCCGAGATAGAAGTTTCCATTTTGGCACCCAGGAATTCAAGATAGTAGGGATGATATCGCATCTTGGGCCACAGTTTGGTGTAGCCGATGGGATCGCCCTGGGGAATCTATTAAAAAAGAACAAGCAGGTTTGCGCCGTTTTTACGGGTGAAGGTGGTACCAGTGAAGGTGATATTCACGAGGCACTGAACGTTGCCTCGGTATGGCAGCTCCCTGTTCTGTTTTGCATAGAGAATAACGGCTACGGCTTGTCCACTCCTACCAGCGAACAATACAATTGCGAACACCTGGCAGATAGAGGAAAGGGCTACGGAATGGAGACACATATTATAGACGGTAACAATATTTTAGAGGTATATACCAGGCTTAAGGAGATTGTAGAAAGTATGCGGGAAACACCCAGGCCGGTGATGATAGAATTTAAAACCTTTAGAATGCGCGGGCATGAGGAGGCTAGTGGCACTAAATATGTTCCGCAGGATCTAATGGATCAATGGGCGGCAAAAGACCCGATCACTAATTATGCAGAATTTCTTAGAAATGCAAACATACTCACCGAAGAAAATGAAGTTGAAATAAAGACAGCGATCGTTCGAGAGATCAATGAAAACCTGGATATTGCTTTCGCCGAAGATCCCATAGATTCATCTGAAAGTAATGAGCTAAGTGATGTGTTTAAAACGTTTGCATATCAGGAGGTTAAGCCTAATAAAGAAACTCAGGAATTGCGGCTTGTCGATGCAATTTCCGAAGGGCTGAAACAGTCTATGGAACGGCATGAGAATTTAGTGATCATGGGGCAAGATATAGCCGAATACGGTGGGGTTTTTAAGATCACGGAAGGATTTCTGGATGCCTTTGGAAAGGAACGTGTGCGCAATACGCCTATATGTGAATCTGCTATAGTCTCTGCAGCCATGGGACTTTCCATTAACGGATTTAAATCTGTTATGGAAATGCAGTTTGCAGATTTTGTTGCTTCGGGCTTCAATCCTATAGTAAACTACCTCGCTAAGACCCAATACAGATGGGAGCAAAATGCAGACGTGGTAATCCGTATGCCATGTGGTGCCGGGGTGGGAGCAGGCCCGTTTCACAGTCAGACGAACGAAGCATGGTTCACCCATACACCGGGCCTAAAAGTGGTTTACCCGGCATTCCCCTACGATGCAAAAGGATTACTAGCTACAAGTATAGAAGATCCTAATCCGGTGCTTTTCTTTGAACACAAGGCCCTATACCGAAGTATTCGGCAGCAGGTGCCAACCGATTACTACAGTATTCCTCTTGGTAAGGCCGCACTGCTTCAGGAGGGTGAAGATATATCCATAATAACCTACGGTGCCGGGGTACACTGGGCATTAGAGGAATTGGAAAACATGGACGCTGTATCTGCAGACCTGATCGACCTCAGGACGTTGGCTCCTTTAGATACGGAAACCATATTCAATTCGGTGAAGAAAACCGGGAAGGTGATCATTCTCCAGGAAGATTCCCGCTTTGGTGGCATTGCTTCCGATATAGCAGCCATGATCGCCGATGAATGTTTCGAAGCGCTCGACGCCCCGATCAAACGAGTTGCCAGCCTGGATACACCAATTCCGTTTGCGGCTAATCTTGAATCGCTGTACTTATCTAAGCGTAAATTCAAGCAGGAACTACTCGACCTTCTTCAGTACTAATTTTACCATATCCCTTTATTTAGGACCTTTCAGGATAAAAGGTTTACTTATTCTTTTTTCATCGTAATATTTGTTATTTTTATAAAAAGATGCTTCATACGCCGGTTTATGGTTATGAAGTAAGCAAACCTTACATCAACTTAAAATCTTAACAATGAGAAAAACCATCGCATTAACTGTTCTGGCCGCAGTATTTTTAGCCTGTGGCACACCTAAAACAGTGCAGGAATCAAGAAAGATCATAAAGGGGTATTGGAGTCTGGATGATATCACTTACAGTGAATCGGGCACCTTCAACGTTCAGTTGCTTAACGACACTTCCAAGGAGTGTTTCGAAGGCAGTAACTGGAGATTTATTCCAAACAACAATACAGGTAATTATGTTATCGAGGATAGTAACTGCCCTACAGGAGAGCGATATTTTATCTTCGCCATCCAGGAGGTAGACCCCACAACGGGTTTGTATGATTTTCTGCTAAAACCTACCAACGAAAAGAAAAAATCTGAGAATGATGTTGGTTTCAGGCTGCGCCTTGCAAAATTGAGTAATTCTGCCATGCAGTGGGAGCAAACCGTGAACCTGGATGGTAAACCTTTTACAATTTATATGAACTTTTCTAAAATCAGTGAATAATGAAGACAATAATAAGAAACATAGTGATCGTGGCAACCCTGGTATTGTTCGTGGGAAGTTTTGGTAGCTGCGAAGCAACAAGGAACGCAAACAATAAACAGAAAGGTGCCGTTATTGGTGCCGCCGGTGGTGCCATTTTGGGTGCCATAATTGGTAATAATGTAGGCAAAGGAGGAAATGGTGAAGCCGGAGCAGTAATTGGTGGTGTTGTAGGCGGTGCAGCGGGAGTCATCATTGGAGATAGAATGGATAAACAGGCTCAGAAGATCGAAGAAGAGATTCCGGGTGCTAAGGTAGAACGCGTTGACGACGGAATCGTTGTGACATTCGATGAGAATAGCGGTGTCTATTTCGAAACAAATAAATATAATATCAATACAGCTTCTCAGACAACGCTCGATAAGCTGGCAGGTGTTTTGGTAGAATATCAGGATACCAATGTATTGGTGGTTGGACATACCGATAGTACAGGATCTGATGAGTATAATATGACTCTTTCAAAGAACAGAGCGTATGCAGTTACTAATTACTTTACCCAATCCAAAGGATTGAACGCCTCTCGTTTTACAACAAATTGGTACGGAGAAACTAGTCCGATAGCCGATAATAGCACGGCCGAAGGCAGGGCGCAGAACAGAAGGGTGAATATTGCCATCGTTCCTAACGAAAAGATGAAGAAAGAAGCCCAGAAACAAGCCCAGGGAAATTAATTTAGCATAATACTTTACAATCCCGATGTCCGGCATCGGGATTTTTTTTGCTTTAAAAGAAAAAGATAAATGCATCAGAAGGAGTATGATATCGTTATCATTGGTGGAGGTTTAGCAGGCCTGTGTACTGCCTTGCATTTACAGCGACACCATATCCGTATCCTTTTAATAGAAAAGCAGGAATACCCTAAACACAGAGTATGCGGCGAATATGTGTCTAACGAAGTTTTACCCTATTTAAACACGCTTGGCATCGATCCTCAAGCTCATGGGGCCATTACTATTTCCAGGTTTGAGATCAGCACACGGGAAGGTGAGACAATCGAAAGTGATCTTCCCCTGGGGGGTTTTGGCATATCGCGTTACGCCCTGGATAAACTATTATTTGATGCGCTTGATTCTAGCACTAACGTCTTATTTGATACCGCTGTATCGATAACATACCTAAATGATGAATTTACAGTTCTAACCCAAAATAAGAAAGCGGTAAAATGTCGATTTGTAGTGGGTTCTTTCGGAAAGAGATCGCTTCTGGATAAACGGTTGGGACGGGATTTCATCAACAAGAGAACGCATTGGATGGCTGTAAAAGCGCATTACGACTTCGATTTTCCTGAAGACATGGTGGCCTTACACAATTTCGAAGGAGGTTACTGTGGCCTCTCCAAAACAGAAACGGGTGCTGTGAACGCTTGTTACCTCACCACCCTAAAATCTTTTAATAAGGCCAACGGGATAGAAGATTTTCAGAAAACAATAATGAGCAAGAACAAGAAACTAGACTATTTCTTTAAGAATGCCCGTCAAATTTTTGAAAAATCGCTAAGTATTAGTCAGATCTCCTTCGCAAAGAAATCGGTTATTCACAACCATATCTTTATGTTGGGCGATAGTGCCGGACTTATACACCCGCTATGTGGAAACGGTATGGCGATGGCCATACATGCCGCCAAGATCTTTTCAGAAATATACCTGGAGGAAATTCATCAAAAAAATTCTGATAGAGAAGTACTTGAAAGTGCGTATCAAAATATGTGGAAAACGACCTTTTCAGAAAGGCTTAGAGCCGGCGCGAGGATCCAGCGATTATTGCTAAACGATACGGCATCTGCGTTTACTTATAAGGCTATTAGCAGGTTTCCGTCAATTCTGCCATACGTTATCAGGAAAACCCATGGCAGTTTAATGGTATGATACATTTTAGCTCTAAATACAGATCCCATCAACAGGAACTCATGGACGATTTCGAGTTTCAGGGTGCTGAAATGCAGGCCTTACTGGGTGATCTAAGGCGAATTAATAAATGGTTAGGCGGTAATCATACAACGCTTAATGGTGTTAGGAAACTAATGAGCAAGCGAGAAGCTCAGGATGAGTTTACCATTCTGGATCTGGGTTGTGGAGACGGAGAGATGCTTCGTGTATGTGCCGAATCATTAAAAGCAAAGGGTATTAGATTTAAATTTATAGGTCTGGATGCCAATCGCCATATCATAGAAGAGGCCAGGCGAAGATCTGAAGCGTATCCTGGGATCGAATTTATAACCATGGATGTTTTTTCTGAAGAATTCGAAACTGTAGAATGCGATATTGCCATTTGTAGTTTGTTTTTACACCACTTCACGGATGAACAGGTTGAAGTACTGTTGAAAAAACTATATGCCAGGACGAAAGTGGGGGTGGTGATCAACGACTTAGAACGAAGTAGGATCGCCTTTGTTCTTTTTAAAATTGTGAGTACATTGTTTGTTCGCACCAAAACCGCCAGGAACGACGGATTAATTTCTATAGCACGGGCTTTTAAAATAAAGGAATTGGAAGCATTCTCAAGACAATTACATGCAAAGCACCATTTAGCATGGAAATGGGCATTTCGGTATCAATGGATCATTGAAAAGATATGAGTGTAAAAATTAAATCGGTTGCCAAGCAACTGCCTCAATATACTAGAAGCATAGACGAAATTATTCCCTATGTGAATGCGTGGCTGGATGGGCAGGATGCGCGATTTAAAAGAAAGGTAGTAAAGATCTTCGAAGGAGCAGGGGTAGAAAGACGGTATTCTATTATGGATGCTGAAGATATGTTCCTGCACACTTCATTTGAGGATAGAAATGCGATCTATTGCCGGGAAATGAAGGTATTGGGGGCCCAATGCCTGAAAAAAGCCCTGGAGAAAGCAGCTTGGCTTCCCACCGATGTAGATTATATCATTACCGTGAGTTGTACCGGGATCATGATCCCGTCTGTAGATGCTTATCTCATCAACGAGCTGAAAATGAGGCAGGATATCGTCCGTCTCCCTGTTACCGAAATGGGCTGCGCCGCCGGAATATCAGGTATGATCTATGCTCACAACTTTCTAAAGGCCAATCCCGGTAAAAGAGCCGCCGTTATTGCGCTGGAATCGCCCATGGCAACTTTTCAGCAGCATGATTATTCCATGGTGAATATAGTGAGTGCCGCTATTTTTGGCGATGGAGCAGCCTGTGTACTCATGTCTTCTGCCGAAGAAGACCAGGGGCCCAAGATCCTGGATGAAGCCATGTATCATTTCTACGATGCTACCCATATGATGGGTTTTAAAATGGTGAATCCCGGCTTACAAATGATCCTCGATATCTCGGTGCCCGAACAGATCGCCGAACATTTCCCTAAGATCGTTCATCCGTTTTTAGAAAGGAATAACAAAACCATTGTCGATGTAGACCACCTGATATTTCATCCGGGCGGGAAGAAGATCGTCCAAACCGTAGAAGAGCTTTTCGGTGGGCTGGGAAAGAACATAGATGATACCAAAGAAGTTCTTAAATTGTATGGAAATATGAGTAGCGCAACCGTACTCTATGTATTAGAACGCTTTATGGACAAAGAATTACCAAAAGGTGACCTCGGACTCATGTTAAGCTTTGGGCCCGGATTTTCGGCACAACGAATTTTATTAGAATTTTAAATGAACCAATCAAATAACATAGCACTTATCCTGGGTGGCAGCAGCGGTCTGGGTCTCGCATCGGCAAAAAAACTGGCACAAGCGGGCTTCGATCTCTGTATTGTACATCGCACACGTAAAAGTGATCTGGATGATTTTCACAATGTAGTAAAGCAGATGGAGCAAACAGGAAGCACGGTTAATACATACAATCTGGATGCCTTAAAGAAAGAAACCATTTCAGAAGTAATTAGCTACTTGCCAAAAGGATCTGTAAAATTATTATTACACAGTATTGCCAAAGGAAGCCTGAAGCCTCTAACCGGCGATAATGCCTTAACCAGGGAGGATATAGAGATCACAGTACATGCCATGGGACATAGCTGGTACCAATGGACCCGAGCCCTGGTAAAAGCCAAGTGTTTTAGTGAAAATTCACGAAATATCGCTTTCACCAGTGAAGGAAACGCCAAAGTGTGGCCGGGATATGCCGCTGTCTCTGCGGCAAAAGCTACCATGGAAGCCTTGATGCGCAGTATGGCTGTGGAATATGCAGAACTAGGCATGACTACAAACTGTATCCAGGCAGGTGCTACCGAAACTCCATCCTTTAAAATGATCCCGAACAGTGATATCCTGGCAGAAGCCGTGAAAAAACGAAATCCATTCAAGCGCCTAACCACTCCCGAAGATGTGGCCAACGTGGTCTATCTTCTTAGCAAAGATGAAGCTCAATGGATAAATGGCTCGATTATAAAGGTTGACGGAGGAGAAAGTCTGCGCTGATGAAAGCACAAGAGATCATAGCGAAATTACCCTATAGCCATCCGTTTTTATTTGTGGAATCCATAGATTCTGTAAATGATCAGGGACTTGTGGGAAGGTATACTTTCAGACCAGACGAATATTTCTATAAGGGACATTTTAAGGATCACCCGGTTACTCCCGGTGTAATACTTATCGAGTGTATGGCGCAGCTGGGGTTGGTTTGCTTCGGAATTTATCTGCTCTCCGAATTCACGGATGAAGAAATTCAACTGGCGATGAGCAGTACTGAGATCGACTTCCTGAAGCCGGTTTACCCGGGTGATACCGTAACGGTTATTTCAGAAAAGATCTATTTCCGCTTCAATAAACTTAAGTGTAAAGTGAAAATGACGAGTATCGATAACGATATACTATGTAAGGGAACCATCAGTGGGATGATAATTCCGAAGATATCATGAAGAATCGCGTGGTCATTACAGGCTTAGGAATTGTGTCTTCAAATGGAGTGGGAGTGGAGGCTTTTCATTCGGCCATAAGGAACGGAGCATCGGGTATACGATATTTCCCGGAACTGGAAGAACTCAATTTTAGTTGTCAGATCGCCGCCAAGCCAGAAGTTTCAGAAGTACAAAAAAGAAAATATTTCACCGATCTGCAATTGCGGAATTTCAATAGTAGCGGAATACTATATGGCGTTATGGCCGGAATGGAGGCGGTTGAGGATGCAGGGATAGAGCTAGCCGAAAAAAATGATGAGCCGCTTTGGGATCTGGGAATTATCTTCGGAACAGGCACCAGTGGTACAGCAAAATTTCGTGAAGCCATTTATTTGTTGGATAACGGAAAGGTGAAACGGCTTGGTAGTAATACTGTTGCTCAAACCATGGCGAGTGGCATCAGTGCCTACTTAGGAGGAATGATAGGTGCCGGAAATCAGGTAACCACCAATTCATCGGCCTGTGCAACAGGTACCGAAGCTATTTTAATGGGTTACGATATTATCGCTTCGGGCAAGGCAACGCAAATGTTATGCGGGAGTTGCTCGGATCATGGCCCGGTGGTTTGGGGAGGTTTCGATGCCATGAAGGTACTTACCTGGAAACACAACCAGGATCCACAACACGGCTCCCGACCTATGAGCGCAACTGCTTCCGGTTTTGTGCCGGGTAGTGGAGCAGGTGCATTGATGCTCGAAACCCTAAGCAGCGCACAGGAACGCGGCGCAAAGATCTATGCAGAGGTATTGGGAGGTCACGTAAACAATGGCGGGCAAAGACAACAGGGCAGTATGACAGCCCCCAATAGTATCGCGGTGCAGCGATGTATTAAGAAGGCCCTGGTGGCTTCTGGGGTAAAAGGACATGAAATAGATTATGTGAACGGACACCTTACAGCCACGGTTAAAGATCCCACCGAAATACTAAACTGGAGTGAGGCCTTAGGAAGAAGCGGAACTGATTTCCCTTATATAAATTCACTCAAGGGAATGATAGGACACGGACTGGCAGCCAGCGGTAGTATGGAGTTGGTCTCGGCCGTACTGCAACTACATCACGGTTTTATTTTCCCTAATTTAAACTGTGAAGACCTGCACCCGGAAATTAGCGCAATTGCAGACAGGAAAAGGATTCCGACGCAATTAGTTAACCGTACTCTTAAGACCATTGCAAAAGCCAGCTTTGGTTTTGGAGATGTGAACGCGTGTGTTATCTTTAGGCAAAATTCTATTTAATGACTTCAGAAGAGATCTACTCCAAACTTCAACCTATCATTGCGACCTACTTACCTGAAGATGTTCCGGCAGAAAATATAAATAAAGATGCCGATCTAACCCAGGAACTCAATATCAATTCGGCACATTTGGTGGATGTTGTTCTGGACGTGGAAGATGCTTTCGATATAGAATTGAGCAATCATGATCTGGAGTCCTTGCGTACGGTAAACGATGCCATTGCCATCATTACGAAAAAAGTCGAAAACTAAATTTATCTGATCATGGAAGCACTATTTACGGTAGAGAATTTTGTAACGCTCGCCCTACTAACTCTGTTACAGGCTGTTTTGGGGCTTGATAACCTCTTGTACATTTCGTTAGAATCGAAACGAGCTCCTGAAGCTAAACAAAAACAGGTTAGGCAAATAGGGATTGGTGGTGCGATCGTGCTTCGAATTGTGTTACTCTTTGTGTTGCTGAAAGTGATCGAACTATTTCAGGACAGTCTTTTTGGCCTACATGCAACGGGGGTGTTTGAAGGCGATTTTAATCTGCACAGTTTGATCGTCCTTTTTGGTGGAGTTTTTATTATGTATACCGCGGTTAGAGAGATCATGCATATGATGCGTCTGGAAGCAGACGACCATATGGTGAAAAAACCAAAATCGGTAACAATGATCACCCTTTCTATTATCCTGATGAACCTGGTGTTTTCATTCGACTCTATTCTTGGCGCGATTGCCCTTACCGATGTATTTTGGGTAATGGCCACAGCCATCATAATTGGCGGACTGGTAATGATCTGGTTGGCAGGACGTGTTACAGAATTCCTGAAAAAGAACAGGATGTACGAGGTTCTAGGCCTGTTTATATTGCTTATAGTAGGCATCATGCTACTATCGGAGGGAGGGCATTTAGCCCATATGAAGCTCTTCGGAAATGATATTACCCCAATGAGCAAGACCACATTCTATTTTGTGATCTTCGTCCTGGTTATTGTAGATATTGTTCAGGGCCGTTATCAAAAGAAACTGAACCAACATTTATAATTGATGTTCAATATAGCACTTCCCGATCTTCATCCACAACGGCTAGCTGTAAAGTTAACAGCACAGGGAGAAAGGAGCGTTCGAAGTGGCCATCCATGGATATTTTCTAACAGTATTTCAAAACTTAACAAAGAAGGTAAGGCGGGAGATCTGGCCATTATCTTCGGAAGTAGATCCAACGATGTAATAGGAGTAGGATTGTACGATCCAAGTTCTCCTATAAGGATAAAAATGCTGCATACTGGAGGTCCGATTACTGTGAATTCTACATTTTTTTCTGAAAGAATTTCCGCCGCATATGCGATTCGTATTCCACTACTGAAAACCAAGACAAACAGCTATCGCCTGCTTTTTGGTGAAAATGATGGTTTTCCGGGGCTTATAGCAGATGTGTACAACAAGGTGTTAGTGGTAAAGTTGTATTCGGAGATCTGGCTGCCGTATTTAAAAGATATCTTCCCATCACTGATACGTACTGCTGAGGTAGATTGCCTGGTACTACGATTGAATAGGAAACTCGAATCCGCAGAACTTCAGGGGCTAAATGAGGGCATGGTAATACATGGTGAACTCGACCAGGAAAATGTTGAATTCAAAGAGTATGGAGTACGTTTTTCAGCCAATGTGATTAAGGGGCATAAAACGGGTTATTTTCTGGATCATCGTCATAACAGGAAACGAGTAGGGGAATTAGCAAAAGGAAAGGACGTATTGGACGTCTTTAGTTATGCCGGCGGCTTCTCGGTACATGCATTACAGGGAGGTGCTACTTCGGTGACTAGTGTGGATATTAGTAAACAGGCACTGGAAGCAGCAAAACTAAATGCAGGGCTCAACACTTTTAAAGGGACACATCACACCATGGCTGGAGATGCTTTTGATATCCTTGATAAAATGATTTCAGAAGGAAAAAAATTCGACCTGGTAGTGATCGATCCACCAAGTTTTGCCAAGAGCGCCAATGAGATCACTAAAGCCGAAAAGAAATATGCCCAGTTAGCCAGGCTAGGGGCTTTTTTGGTAGATCGCAATGGGATATTGGTGTTAGCCTCTTGCTCGTCACGTGTAACGGCCGAAAGCTTCTTTGAAATTAATAAACGTATTCTTGATGATACATCAAGGAAATACCGGGTGATGGAAAAAACATTTCACGATCTGGATCACCCCGTTAGTTTCCCTGAAGGCGCTTATTTAAAGACAGCTTATTACCAATTTAAATAGAAAGTTAAATAGTATTAAAGAACGTTAAAAGTTGTACTACAGTTATTTAACTCGCGTTTTACCTTCAATAAACCAATCACCATGATCGCAACCATCAATTATTCCATGGAGAA
>QQUG01000124.1 GCA_008501705.1 Flavobacterium sp. | reverse complement strand
AATACGGAAGATGGAAGACGCCGGTCTTATTCACGGTTATAAAACAGTGGTATCTCCTTTCGAGGCCGGTTATCAATTAAAAGCGATCGTAACTTTGCGAGCCTTTATGGGGAAGCTTAAACCCTTTCTCGAAAAAGTGAAGGAATATGACGAAGTACTTAACTGTTATCGTATTACCGGGAATGAGAACATTATCATGGAAGTGGTGCTTAAAAATCAATTCCACCTCGAAAAATTTATCGACCAGCTCATTGTTTACGGGGAGTCGAAAACCCAGATCGTACTTTCGCATACGATCGCTAACAATGAGATAAAACCGATTCAATAAAACTTTAAGGAGATTCTATAACCAAATGCGGCACCTCGCTTAAGTTCCAGTCTATTACCAGGCCTTGCGCCAGAGATCGTGCAATTTCTTTTCCGTAAAGATATTCACAGAGATATAACGCTGCTTCAAAACTCTTTGCGCCTCCTGCAGAGGTAATGTATTTGCCATCATGAACAAAAAGCACTTCCTTTCTTATATCGAGCGCGGGAAACATCTCCCGCATTTTATCGACATCGGTGGGAAAAGTGGTAGATACTTTGCCGTTTAGCAAGCCGGCCTTAGCCAGTACAAAGGCCCCATCGCAATGTGAGGTGACAAACATGGCCCGGGCAGCTGCCTTACGTACAAAATCCAACATGGCCGTATCTTCCAGGTCGGTGTCCAAATGATGCTCGGCACTGGGAACCACCAGGATATCGATGGTTGGGATAGAATCGGTAAGGTAGTTTATATCGGGAAGGATACGCATGCCCTCGAAGCTGGTAATAGCCTCGTTGGTATTGGCAACCGTAAATACATTCATGGCCTTAATTCCATCCCTGAAGATGGTGTGTTGAAAAATATCGTAGGGCGCGGTGAGTTCGGTATTGTAAACCCCGTCCATGATAAGAAAAGCAACATTGTATCTGCCGGTATCGAGTTTGGGGTATTTTTCTATTGCTTCGGAAGTATTTTTACCTTCTTTTTTTATTTCCGAAGAAGAATTACCACAACTAATAATTCCGAAGAAAATACACACTAGGAAAAACGATCTCATAATTGCCTTTAATAAGAAGTAAAGTTAGGTGATTTTTTCATGTATCGGTACAGAAATAAGGCCAGAGCCGCAACTCCCAGGAGCACATAGAACATGATATACCAGGTGTTGTCAAACCCAAATGAATTAACCAGGTTCATCCCGTTGTTGTGACCAATGATGTGCGATAGCGAAAAACTCATGCTGTACACACCCATATAACTTCCTTTCCTGCCTTTGGGAGACATGGAAAGTGCCAGGGCATTAGAAAAAGGCGATCCTATCATCTCTCCCAGGGTCATAAGCAGCATTCCGATGATAAGGACACCGGTCCAGCTGCTGAGGTTAAGTACAATAAAACTTAGAGCCAGAAATACAATACCCCAGAAAGTAGCCATGGCTCTGGAGATCTGGATCCGTTCCAGCCAGCCTACCAGTGGCATTTCCACAAGTACGATCACCGCTCCGTTTATAAACAACAAGGCACCTATTAGATCTTCAGAAAGTAAGTGTACTTCCTTATAATACAATGGCATCACCGAAAAATACTGAATGAACATGATCCCGTTGGCTACCATGATCACGAAGAATAACATGTATGCGAAGTTTCTGTAGGGTGGAACTCCTTCTTTTACGATTAGCTGTTTTGGCTCATCTTTGCTAACCTTTTTTGGTTTAAGCACCAAATACAGTAAGCCGGCAGCGATCATACAGGTAAGGCCATCTATCCAGAATAACGAATTGTAATTGATTTGGGCAATGATAATCCCACCCAGTACAGGACCAATAGAGAACCCCAGATTGATCGCCAGTCTGATAAGTGCTATACTTCTGGTAACGTTTTCGGGTTTGCTGTACGCATCACAGGCTACAAAAATTGCCGGACGGTACGAATCGGCCAGGAAGATCACTACAAAAATACCCAGACATACACTATAAAATGTATCTAAGAACTGGAGGCCAATAAAACCAAGACCTCCAAGGAACAGACTTAAAACGATAACGCGGTAAAAACCAATATTATCGGTTAACCTACCGCCTACATATGTACCGGCCAGCGAACCTAGTCCGTAGCAGGACATGATCCATCCAACCTGTGGCAGACTAAATCCCTTATCACTTACAAGATAGAGGGAAAGAAAAGGAATCACCATGGCACCGGCCCGGTTGATGAAGGTTACCAGTGAGAGTAACCAGATCTCTCGGGAAAGTCCCGTGAAATTCCTGATGTAGGAGGAAAATAGTTTTTTCATTATTTGGTTAGTTATATAAAATTAAAACGTCCCGGCGGCTACCGGGACGTTTTACAATCGAATTATTCTATGTGCTTATAAATCAATGCATATATCGCCGGAAGCCGCTCTGTGTGGCTCGTTGGTTGGTGGTTTGGATATATGTATTGACCTTCATTTTTTATTTTGTAATTCAAAAGTAGGAATTATTTCTGAAGTCGATTGGTTATCTTTACTAAAATTCATTTTATGAGAACCACTTTCTTACTTTCTGTCTTATTTTTTTCCTCTTTTGTGTGGGCACAAAGCAAAGGAGAGATTATAAATGAACTTGAAGCTTATCGAACAGCGGAAAATGAAATGTTCAGGGATCCGGCACGATCTCCTTTAACTAAAGAAGGACTGGCTAGCTTCAAAAAGCTGGAGTATTACCCGATCGATCTTGGTTACCGGGTAAAAGCAAAAATAGTACGTACCCCTGGGGAGGACCCATTCCTTTTGCGCACCAATACGGACCGATTACCGGAGTATGTAAAATTTGGAGAAGCACATTTCAGTCTGTATAACAGGGATCTCATACTCAATCTTTACAGAAGTACCGAAGCCGAAGACGAATCTGGCATGAGCAGCACATTGTTTGTACCGTTTACAGACCTCACCAGCGGCGATGGATCTTATGGAGGTGGGCGTTATCTGGAATTCCCAATTCCTAAAGGGGATACTATGATCATCGATTTCAATATGGCGTTCAATCCGTACTGTGTGTATAACGAAAATTATTCATGTCCCATCACTCCGCGTGAGAATGATCTTTTTGTACGAATAGAAGCAGGAATGAAAGAGTATAAGTGATCAGGAAAATAGACGTCCCAGCCATATTCCCAGAAACACGGCCGCGAACCCAAGTACGAGGCTACCAAGGGTATAAAGGCTGAAAGTTAGGAGATCACCATTCTTCAGTAAGCTGTAATTTTCGTAAGCAAAAGCCGAATAGGTTACACGCAACCGGGAACTGCCGGCACTTTGCTTCTCAATAGAAGCGCAGTGCGCGTTGTCGATACCATCGAGTTAATAAAATATGAATTCCCGCAATTATTTGATAAT
>QQUG01000031.1 GCA_008501705.1 Flavobacterium sp. | reverse complement strand
CTTCCTTCAGCTGCGCTATACTATTGTGCGTATAAACCTGAGTGGAAGCCAGGCTCGAATGCCCAAGCAGTTCTTTTACTGCGTTCAGATCGGCACCCTCGTTTAACAGGTGCGTCGCAAAGGAATGTCGCAATATATGCGGACTCCTTTTCACCTTTTCGGATGCTAAACTAAAATATGAATTAATTATTCGGTAAACAAGTGTTTCATATATTTTAACGCCCTTTTTAGAAAGCAGTAAATAGTTCTGATCTTCTATGTTGTTCATTTCGCCCCTGGCCACTAAATAATCCCGTATGGATTGAACGACAGAAGGCAATAAGGGTATAATTCGCTCTTTGTTTCTTTTACCCAGTACTTTAACAGTGGCCTCATCAAGATGAATATCACTGCATTTTAAATTCACTAATTCGGCTCTCCGCATCCCCGTGCTGTAAAATAACTCTACAATTAGTTTATCCCGCAGACCCTCAAAACCTTCAGCTTCCTTCAAAAGTGCCAGAACTTCGTCTATTTCTTTTTCCGAAAATGGCACCTGAATCTTAGTGGATGTTTTTAATGCCTTATGCTTTGCCAACGGACTCACATCGATCTGCCTGGTCTTAAGCAAAAATTTATAATAGGCTTTTAAAGAGGAAACCTTTCGGTTAATACTTCGGTTGGATATTCCCTGCTCCACCAAATGCACGATCCAACTTCTAATGATCGAATAGGAGACCTCACCAATATCCTCAATATCATAGTTCTCTTTAGAAAATTCGGTAAAAAACCGCAGATCTTTCAAATAAGCAGTTACAGTGTGGGCCGAATAATTCTTTTCCAGCTGAAGATAGTCTGTAAATGAAGAGAAGGGCATGACGCGTTCTAACTATTTTTGGTGTTCATCGCTAAAGTTACAACTTATAAAAGTCAATAAAAATTTCAATTCGGCGCATAAAAAAACCGCCGTTGATAAAAACAACGGCGGTTATATATATTCTAACAGACCCTAGATATCTTCCTGATCTCTAAGATGCTGGATATATTGAGCTTTCTGAATCTGCGCTCTTCGCTTCACAGACGGCTTCGTAAACTGCTGTCTTTTGCGTAGCTGACGCATAGTCCCTGTGCGATCAAATTTTCTTTTGAAACGCTTTAGAGCTCTATCGATATTTTCTCCGTCTTTAACTGGTATAATTAACATAGTGTCATCACCTCCTCTCTTTTGGGATGGCAAATATATAAAGTAATTTATAATTGATCCTTAAGATTATCAAAAAAATTATTGCTTGAATAAAGAGGCTCTCTGACTAAGATCCTGGATCAACTTCTCCTCTTCCTCACTTTCCAATAATACATTATAGCTTTCCCAGAACTTTTCATTATAAGGCCTTGAGGAGAATATATCTGCCGACCATTCTTCCTGCTGAAGTGCTTGGGCCACTAACTCGGGGTCCTGGATGATCTCTGTGAACAAAATCTCCTGAATAGTGTAATAGAACTGCTCGTCGCGGTCTATACCCAACTCCTTCTCGTTTTGTTCCCTATCTGAAGATCGATCTCCAATATTTACCAGTTTCGGAGTCTGATAGTAAAAATAATTGGGGTACATCTTCTCACCATATTCCTTATAGGTGATGATAAGCTTATGGTTTAGCTGGGTTCCGAACAGGCTCTTACTTCGTCTTTTCTGAACATCGGATGCAGCAATAAGTTCGTATTCCAATCGCTTAATCGCATAATTATCCCAGTATATATAAACCCAACCCTGAGCTTCGAATCCTTCGTTATAAATATTTGGTGTATTTAATCCAACAAATTCCTTCCCCCCGCTAATCTTGATCTTGTATATCTTTCTGCCGTTATCCACTAATATGGTGTCAAGACTAAAGTGATGAGTTTCCAAAACATCCTCTCCAAACAAGGCCTTTTTCATATTGGCATTTCTCACCAGGTTCAATTTGCCTTTCAACAAATTGTCCAGGCCATTTACCCTTCTGTCATTCCAGCGTATGGCTTCAACCAGAGAGGAGGTCCTAATGGTATCCCTTCTAAGGTTCTGTGATCTAATATTGAAGTTTCTAATTCTATTTTTAAGAAAGGATGCGTAGGCGAACAAGCTATCTACATCCCGCAAATCGTAACTCTTCCTGTTCTCATCAACATTGATCTTTAAATTTCTTCTGGATCCGGAAGCATAACTGGAATCGTAAACCGTGAGAGCGCTTTCTATAAGCCATTTGTATTCCTTCTTATTGCGCTCCTTATGGCGCAGGAATCCCTTTTGCAAATAAGGCTGTTCCGGAAGATTATCAGGAAGTTCTTCAATAGCCCTCAGAAATATTTCATTTCCTGTCTTTGGGCGGGTCTCCGCAACTACTACAACCTCATCCAGGCTTGCGATATCCTCTTCCAGAAAAATATCCATGGAATTGTCAAATTCGCTTATCACAGTTTTAAAACTCTGATACCCTATGGATGAAATAATAAGTGTATCGTTTACATGTTCCTCGGGAACCAGCAAAACAAATTTCCCATCGGTATTACTAATGGTACCAATGGTGGTATTCTTGATATAAATATTTGCATTCTCTATGGGGAGAAATGTGAGGAAGTCTGCAACCTTACTTTTAAGTTCGGTTTGTGCGATCGATGTACTACATACGAGGCCAATTACTACGGTGATTGTAAGTTTTACATATCGTAAATTCATCTTTGGTGATAGGTTAAGTTGAAAAATTTATCGGTCGAAATATAAGACTTATAAAGAGAACAACCTCATACGCACTATGTGGCCGGCTTGTATTCCTTCCCGTCGATCACGATCTTAGCAATGATCTCCCTTAGTATTTCTGAAGTTCCTCCGCCTATAGGTCCTAATCGGCTATCTCGCAGATTTCGTGCCAAAGGATATTCTTCCACATAACCATAGCCCCCCAGAAGCTGTAAACAATCGTATGCAACCTCGTCGGCTACACGGGTGGAGACCAACTTCGCCATACTCGCTTCCTTCACTACATATTTTTTCTTACCAACCTGATAGGCAGTATTATAATTAAAGGCTTTACACATTTCCACTTCACTTGCCATTTGTGCTACTTTGTGACGTAACGCCTGGAACTTATCTATAGACTTTCCAAAAGCTGTACGCTCCTTCATATACTGTATGGTGTACTCTATAGCCCACTCACTGCGCGCATGTGCGTTAATTGCCATCACTATCCTCTCAAGGGCCAAGTGCTGCATCAGGTAACCAAAACCTTTCTTTTCTTTACCCAGGAGGTTCGTTGCCGGAACTTTCACATTATCAAATGCGATCTCCCCGGTATCACTGGCTCTCCAACCCAATTTGTCGAGTTTGGTCGCCGAAACTCCCGCTGTCTCCCTGTCTACTACAAAAAGACTTATACCTCTGCTACCTAACTCCGGATGTGTTTTGGCC
>QQUG01000093.1 GCA_008501705.1 Flavobacterium sp. | reverse complement strand
GTTGAGGCAGGTTTGTGTGATAGGTTCGGGCAATTGATCTTCTTTTTGCTCAAGTATGTTCCTGTTCTTCTATACTTTTAGGATCTCAAGGGCTTCTTCTGAAAATGACGCTGCGATATCCACTGCGCAAAATAGGGTATGGAGCTCGTTGGCCTTTGCCGCATCGATCTTTGTGTTGGAGATCAGGATCCCGCCGAAAGCAGACACCGGGTCACCTGCCAGGGCATCCACATAAGCCTGTCTTACTGTGTCACGCTGTGCGATCCCACAGGCGTTGTTGTGTTTCAGGATGGCGAATGTAGGGGCTTCGCCTTCAAATTCTAACATTAAATTCACGGCGGCATCCACATCCAATAAATTATTATAGCTAAGTTCCTTTCCGTGGAGCTTATCGAACATCGCATCAAAATCTCCAAAGAAAAATCCTCGTTGATGCGGGTTTTCTCCATAGCGCAATACCTTCCCTTTCATTTCGCTGAACTTTAGAGATGCAATAGAGTGGTCGCTGTTAAAGTAATTGAAGATGGCGGTATCGTAATGTGATGAGATATTGAAAGACCGGGCGGCAAATTTCCTACGATCGTCAAAGCTGGTTTCACCGTTTCCTTCGTTGAGTAGCTCAAGTAAGTAATCATAGTCTTCCATGGAAGAAACACAAAGGGTGTCTTTAAAATTCTTAGCAGCTGCACGTATCAGGGAGATCCCGCCAATATCGATCTTCTCAATGATTTCCTGCTCTGCAGCTCCGGATGCTACTGTTTTTTCGAAAGGATAAAGATCCACGATCACCAGGTCAAGCTGTGGGATCTCGTATTGGGCCATTTCGGCAACATCACTATCGTTGTCCTGTCTGTTTAAAATACCTCCAAATACTTTTGGATGAAGGGTCTTAACTCTGCCTCCGAGTATGGAAGGGTAATCGGTAACTTCTTCTACGGGAATCACCTCCACGCCCAGGTCGTTTATAAACTTCTGGGTTCCTCCTGTTGAGTAGATCTGTACACCCAATGCATCCAGTTTTTTTACAATGGGCGCGAGGCCGTCTTTATGGAATACTGAAATGAGTGCCGATTTGATCTTTTTAGAATTATGCATGAGATTTTTTTGTTAAATGGAACCTGAATTAGCAGATAGGCGCAAAAATACATAAATAGACACAGAATTTGTAACATAAATTAATCGAAAACGTCATATCTTTATTCTGAAAAATCCCACTTAAAAGTACTGCATGCTTATTTACCTTCGGATAATCAAGGAAAGCTTTAATTTCGCTATTAATGCTCTTAAAAACAACAAGTTGCGAACTTTTCTCTCATTGGTTGGCGTTACCATCGGGATATTTTCCATCATTGCCGTACTGGCGGCAGTGGATTCGCTTAAGAAAGAGATCGAAGGGAGCATTAGTTCGCTGGATAACAGTACAATATTTCTGGGAAGATTCTCCTTCGGACCTACAGAAGTCCCTCGTTGGAAGTGGGAACAGTTTCCGGATGTTACGTACGAAGAATACCAGTTTGTAAAAAGAAGCGTTCCGGATCTAATGGCAGCGTCCTACACCCTAAATGTTCCTTCAGAAACAATAAAATACGAAGACAACTCCATAAGCAACGTGGAAATTGGCGCTGTTACCGATGAGTATTATGAGATCGAATCCCTGCAAATCGCCAATGGTAGGTTTTACAACGAATCCGAATCCAATAGTGGGAGCCATGTGATCGTACTTGGAGACGAGATCGCACAAACCTTATTTGGGTCTGGAGAAGCTGCCATAGGGAAGAAGATAAGACTTTACGGTAGGAAATTTACCGTGATCGGCGTGCTGAAGAAAGAAGGTTCCGGGCTGTTTGGCGGATCCAAGGATACCTCTGTTTTCTTACCTGTAAATGTGATACGAAGGATCCACGGAGACAGCAATAAGAATTTGTTTCCTTTTATAGTGATTAAGCCGGAACAAGGTGTGGATAATGCCGAATTCATCGCCATGCTGAAACAGAAAATGCGTGTACATCGCGGTTTAAAACCGGACGAGATCGATACTTTCTTTGTGAACCAATTACAGGGCTTTGCAGATTTTATCGACAATATCACGGGCCAGATGAACATAATCGGCCTGGTGATAAGTGGCTTTTCTTTATTGGTAGGTGGTTTTGGTATTGCCAATATCATGTTTGTGAGTGTGAAGGAACGCACCAATATCATTGGAATACAAAAATCCATGGGCGCGAAGAATCGTTTTATTTTACTTCAGTTCTTATTTGAAGCAATTATCCTTGCAGTAATTGGTGGCTTGATAGGTCTGGTACTTGTATTTTTCGGATCGTTAATCGCTTCGTCTTTTAGTGGAGATTTCCAGTTTGTATTATCCCCCTGGAATATGTTCATCGGGACAGCAATTTCTGCAGCTATCGGGCTCATATCTGGAATTCTCCCTGCCATCTCAGCTTCGCGACTGGACCCTGTAGAGGCCATCCGAACCGGAATGTAATAAATAGTTTTTAGGAATTATTCAGCTGATCGGTGTACCATTGCCGCGCTCCCTTACTGTACAATAACAATAAGGCAATAAGAAGTAATATTCCGAAGACAGAAGATAAACTTCCCAGGAACATAGAGCTGGCAAATTCATGTAGCACTACAAAAGGAGCCATCACCAAGATACAGAGGGCCGTAACAGCAAAAGTAATTCTGGCCCAATTCTCTCCTTTCATTATTTTCATAGCAAGCCAGAGCAGTAATACGATCACAACACCATATAAAGCAAGATTAAGATAATCTGATTGTTCCAGGCTTTCAACACCGCTATAAAGACGGGCAACTTTAACAATCCCAACCACAATAGCGATCATGATAAAATAGGCTGCCAGCTTAAAATCTTTATGGACGGCTACGTTCTCCATAAAGCTAATTTATATATTTTTCGCCACATTCTCATTTATCCATTCCAAAAAACGTTCGTCCTCGGCAGTAAAGGGATCCGGTGTGTGGGAGTCTATATCTATCTGTCCAATATTAAGTCCGTCTTTAAATAAAGGCACCACGATTTCGGCTTTTACATTCAGGCTGCAGGCAATATAATTGTCCTGTGACTGCACATCGGGCACTACAAAATTTTGATGACTCTCTGCTACCTGACCGCAGATACCCTTCCCAAATGGAATGACGGTGTGATCTGTTGGTTCGCCGGCGAAAGCCTTTAAATGCAAGGTTTTGGTGCTGTGTTCGGCAAAATAAAAACCAACCCAGTTGTAATAATCGATTTGCGATTGCAGTAATTCACAAATGTTGGTAAGGCGTTGGTTGAGTTGTTTGTCTGATTGGTTCAGAATATTAACAACTTCTTTTTTTAGTGAGTCGAAAGGCATAATTTTTTTTGGTAAATGTATTTTAAAACGGATCTTTTTGCCAAATTATAATCCTGTATTTTTGTTAAAAGTCTGTAGGCATTTGAAAGCACTTCTACTTAAATATAAATCTGTTCTTCGTTTTGTCGTATTATTCCTTGGGTCCTATCTGCTGCTTTCACTGCTGTACGGTTTATATCTTAATATAGCTGAAGGAAGTGAGTATCCGCCCGATATTATCACTCATCTTGTAGCCAGGCAATCAAGTAGTGTGATCAACTCCCTTGGCTATGTCGCCTCTGTAGTTCCGGACGCTTCAGAACCTACCATGCAGTTGTACGTAGAGAATAAATTTCTGGCGCGGATCATAGAAGGATGTAATGCCGTGAGTATTATTATTTTATTTATGGCGTTTGTCATCGCTTTTGCCGAAAGATTAAAAAAGACGTTGCTTTTCATACTTGCCGGTGCTGTTCTTATCTACGCGGTTAATATACTACGCATTGTTGTTTTGGCTGTCGCTTTGTACGAGTATCCCGAACATAAGGAATTGCTTCATGGGGTTGTGTTTCCGGGCCTTATCTATGGAATGGTATTTATTCTTTGGATGCTTTGGATCCGCATGTTGAAATTAAACAAGCTAAGTGATGAAAAACAGGATTAAGATATTACTGATAGTGATTTTTGCGTCAGGTCTGGTTCTCATCAGGCAATTTGAGGCTAGAATATTTTATGATCCTTTGTTGGAATTCTTCAAGACCGATCACAGCACCCAGCCGCTTCCTCAAATGGAGATGTTTAACTTATACCTAAACATTATTCTTCGTTTTCTTATGAATACCATTTTGTCGTTGGTTATCCTGTGGGTGGCATTTGGCAGTAAAAGCATAATAAAATTATCTGCCTTGCTCTATACCGCACTTTTTATGCTGTTCTTCACCGCTTTTGTGCTCCTCGTCAATACCTCTGAAGCCGGTGATCATATGGCTTTGTTCTATGTAAGACGGTTCCTTATTCAACCACTATTCCTACTTTTACTATTACCCGCGTTTTACTTTCACAGAAGAAGTTAGCTGTGTATATTTGTGATCTAAATTTCGAAACATGAGGACTTCAATTTATACAACGATCTTACTATTGGCATTCTTAAACTACTCCTGCGGAGACGGGAAGAAGAGTAATGATACTGCAGAACCGGAAGTAAAAACGGTAGAACAAAAATTTGAACATAAAGCCGAGAAAATTGAGGCTAGTTTTAAAGATGAAAATCTCTCGCTGGTCTTCACCGAGTACATTGACCTAAAAACAGCTTTAATTAATTCGGATGTGGCTGCCGCTTCGCAGTCGGCTGCCGTTCTGGCAAAAGCCTTCGCCAATAAAGGCGTGGATGAGGCATCTGTTGCAGTTGTGCAAAAGATTGTGGATTCTAAAGACCTTGAAGCCCAGCGATCAGCTTTTGTGGGCACCACCAAAGTCGTGGAGGAATTGCTAAAAGATGGGCTGGAAAGCGGAAAGCTATACAAGCAGTATTGTCCGATGGCCTTTAATAATACAGGTGCTTACTGGTTAAGTGAAACCAAGGAGATCGCAAATCCTTATTTCGGAGAAAAAATGTACAGATGTGGTAGGATAGATTCCATCATCCAATAAATTTTAACGCATTATTTAACATTTACACCCTCTAATCGCCTAATTTCGTATTTCGTGCAAAAGATAATTTCCATAGTGCTTTCCCTCCTTATGCTGGCCAGCAGCAGTGGGATAGCTTATGCAAAGCATTACTGTGGAGATTACGAAATGCTCTCTGAGATCACATTAGGAGAAAAAGATCTCTCCTGTGGTATGGTAATGGAAATTCCGGCCTGCGATCAGGAAGAAGAAGAACATAATTGCTGTGACAATCAATATACCAAGGTCGATACAGACGACACCTTTCATAAGTCCTCATTCGAATTGGATCTAAATCAGGACTTTATTCTGGCATTCGTTTCGGTGTTCGTACTGAGATCGGTAGATAACTTTCCTTCAGAAAACCAATTCTTTATAGATTATAGCCCGCCACCTCTCAATAGAGATCTGCAGGTGCTATACGAATCTTTCCTAATTTGATTTTAAAAGTAGGGGTTGTATTTTCGATCCCGGTAAATAGGATCTACTTTTAGTAAATTACCAAACTATATTATTAAGTCAAATCTTTCAGAATATACTATAGCAGAATAAAAGCAGAAGTAAATTCAGAATAAAACATATAAACATGAAAATATTAATAGCCATTAGCACTGTTGCAATATTATCGTTTCAAAGTTGCAACCAGCAGGGAAAAAACTCTGCAAAGGGTGTGCAGCATGCAGGTACGCTGCAAGAGATAATGAGTGGAAAATTAGATGCCTCTATTAGCCTCAAGGAGTTGCAGGAGATCCCTAATCTTTATGCCCTGGGTGCTGCTGAAGGCCTAAAAGGTGAGATTCAAATATTCAACTCGAAACCTTATGTAAGCAGCGTAACACCAGAACAATTGGTGGTGGAGAACGATTTCAGCAGTAAAGCAGCTCTTCTGGTCTATGCCCAGGTTCCCGAGTGGCAAGAGGTTTCCATACCAAAGGCCATCCTTACTTTGAAACAATTTGAAGATTTCCTGGAGTATTCAGCCTTAAAAGCAGAAATAGACACCTCCAAACCGTTTCCTTTCATGATAGAAGGGCATATACGCAAGATCAACTGGCATGTAGTTAACTGGAATGAGAATAATGTGAATCACTCCAGGGAAGCCCATATGGCTTCCGGACTAAACGGGATAGTAGTAGAAGAGAATGTGGAGATCATCGGCTTCTACTCTAAAGATCACAAAGGAGTTTATACGCATCACAATGCGAACTGGCACATGCATTTTAGAGCGAAGGACCAGAACCTGGCAGGTCATCTGGACGATCTGTTATTAGGGGAGTATATGACACTTAAGCTACCTAAGCAGCTGTAAGATGAAACATACATATACTATTGCCGGAATGACCTGCGAAGGATGTAAGGCATCGGTAACGCAGGCGCTTAATTCACTGGATGAAGTACAGGACGTTAAGGTAGATCTCTCCAAAGGGGAGGCAGAAATAACGATGAGTTCTCACGTGGAAACTTCGGTGCTACAAAAAGCGCTGGACGATAAATACAGGATCACAGAAAAGAAAACTACCAGTATTTTTGGAACCAATGAAACTAGTGAATTAGATACTCAAAAATCTAAATTCCAGCAGTTGCAACCACTTTTTATCATCTTCGGATATATTCTTGTGGCAGCAGTATTGCTCAACTATTCCAACTGGGATACGACAGGTTTTATGCTGGACTTCATGGGGCTGTTCTTTATCGTTTTCAGTTTCTTTAAGATCCTTGACCTAAGAGGATTCCCATCCTCTTTCCAAATGTACGATCCCCTGGCAAAGGTTTTTACGCCTTACGCCTGGAGCTATCCTTTTATTGAAATAGTGCTCGGACTAATGTTTCTCATGCGTTATGAAGTGAATATAGCCTTGATCGTCACTTTGGTCATACTGGGAATCACGACGGTGGGTGTACTGCGTACATTACTCAGCAAAAAAACCATCACCTGTGCCTGTTTGGGTACAGCCCTGAAATTACCCATGACAGAAGCGACTTTTATTGAGAATGCCATTATGATCATCATGGCGGTTTATATGATCTTTAAAAACGGGATACTATGAAGAAATTAATGATGATTTTCTTATGGCTCCCTCTATGTGCCTTCGCACAACAACAGTTAGAGGGAACTGTCGTCGAATTGAACGATAAGAACCAGGAGGTCGGTCTGGAAGGAGCCAGTGTATATTGGCTGGATACTTCGGTGGGAACGATCACAGATTTCGATGGCAATTTTGAAATTCCCTATAAAGAAGAATATAACAGACTCGTGATAAGCTATGTGGGATACAGAACAGATACGATTTCGGTATCGGGACCTATGATGCTTAAACATCGCTTGCAACTGAAAGGTGATTTGGGAGAGGTAGTGGTAAAATCGAGACGTAAATCGAGTTCAACCTCTTACCTGCAGTCCCAAAATATTATCAATGTAAGTAGTGCCGAACTATTGAAGGCAGCCTGTTGTAACCTATCGGAAAGCTTTGAAACCAATCCGTCCATAGATGTGAATTTTGCCGATGCGGTTTCGGGGACACGGCAGATCAAAATGCTTGGGTTAACGAGTCCTTATATCCTTATTACTACCGAAAATGTTCCTTCCATACGGGGTGCGGCGCAAGCTTATGGATTAAGCTTTATCCCCGGGACCTGGGTGGAGAGTATTCAGATCACGAAGGGAGCGGGGAGCGTAGTGAATGGATTTGAGAGCATCACCGGACAGATAAATGCCGAACTTCAGAAACCTACCCTGGACGATAAGTTCTTTGTAAATGCCTATGGTTCTATGAACGGCCGTTTAGAACTTAATACTCACCTTAACACACAGGTAAGTGATCGATGGAGTACAGGATTGTATGTTCACGGAAATCTTAGGGATACCAAATTCGACAAGAACGATGATGGCTTTTTAGACACACCCCTTGCGCAGCAGATCAATGTGATGAATCGCTGGCAGTACACAGATACTGAACACGGTTTTGTGAGCTTTTTTAATATTCGTTTTCTGAATGATGAAAAGCAAACAGGGCAGGTTGATTTCAACCCGGATACTGATAAGTTCACCAGGAACGCCTGGGGGAGTGAGATCGATACCCGAAGATTTGACCTGTCGGGTAAATTTGGATATGTAAACCCGGATATTCCCTATCAGAGTGCCGGAATTCAGCTGGCGTATAGCAATCATGATCAGGAGTCGTATTTTGGCTTTAACCAATACGATATCACTCATAATAGTTTGTATGCCAATGCCTTGTATAATAGTATTATCAGCGATTCAAGGCATAAGGTGAAAGCAGGAGTTAGCTTCACCTACGATGCTTATGAAGAATTGGTAAATTTGACCGAATACGGCAGAAAAGAGAATTCGGTAGGAGCTTTTTTCGAATATGCATACGATAATCTTGGCGATCTGAATGCGACTATGGGTATCCGTATCGATGAGCACAACCTTTTGGGTACGTTTATCACTCCAAGGTTGCATGTTAGGTATACTCCCTGGGAGAAATCGGCCTTCAGGATCTCGGCAGGTCGCGGAAAACGTTCGGCCAATATCTTTACCGAAAACCAAAATTTCTTCGCTTCATCGAGAAGCATTACCATCCTGGAAGAAGGAGGCGGTATCTATGGCCTTGATCCAGAGATCGCCTGGAATTACGGATTTTCATATTTACAAGGGTTTAACCTCTTTGGAAGGCAGGCCGATATTACATTCGACTTTTATCGCACCGATTTTGAAAACCAGGTCGTGGTGGATTGGGAAACCCCGGGAGAGATTAGATTCTATAATTTGAAGGGTGAAAGTTATGCTAATAACTTCCAAACAGAATTTAATTATAATGTCACAGAACACCTGGACCTGCGGATGGCTTACAAATATTATGATGTAATGACAACCTACCGTAATGTGAAACTCGATAAGCCATTAACCCCTAACCACAGGTTCTTCGCAAACAGCTCTGCGAGAACCAATTTAAAGGAAAATGGTAGCCAATGGAAATTCGATGCTACCTACAATTGGTTAAGCGAACAAAGATTTCCATCAACTGTGGGGAACCCGGAAAAATACAGGCTTCCGGACTATTC
Source organism: Flavobacterium sp. (assembly GCA_008501705.1). Lineage (GTDB taxonomy): Bacteria > Bacteroidota > Bacteroidia > Flavobacteriales > Flavobacteriaceae > Pukyongia. The sequence goes on along the minus strand of QQUG01000093.1, from coordinate 4,260 downwards.
GCCTACAGTAGGAACGTTAAATGTTCAGGTTACTAAGGTATTTTCTCCTACATTTGAGATATACGTAGGAGGCGAAAATGTGACTAATGTTAAACAAAGTGATCCTATCGTGGCTTCTGAAGTCCCTTTCGATCCGGCCTTTGATACAACTTTTGTTTATGGTCCGATCTTTGGTAGTATGTACTACACCGGATTACGTTTTAAAATTGAATAAAAATGAAACGATTATTAGTAGTTACCCTGGTATTTTTAACAATGGCCGCAACTTATGGTCAGAATAAAAGTGCGCGTGCTGTCATTGAAGTGGATGGTGTGTGCGGAATGTGCAAAGAACGTATCGAGAAAGCATCCATTAGAACCAAGGGTGTGAAATCGGCCGTATGGAGTATAGAAACTCACGAGTTAAGCCTTATCTACGATGAGCGCAAAACAAACCTGAAGACCATACAGGCAAATATTGCTGCAGTAGGCCACGATACTAAAGCTATCAAAGCAACTGAAGAAGCCTATTTATCGGTACATGAATGCTGCAGATACAGGGATGTGGCAGTAAAAAATGAACATAAGAACAAGTAGAAATATCTATTAGAATATAAAAAGAAAACCTTCGATTATTCGGAGGTTTTTTTAGTTAAATTATAGCCAATAAAATTATCACGAATGTATTTCTTAGTTACCTTTACCGGGTCATTTAAAACATATAAATATGGCAACAGCTAAGTCTAACGGTAAACCTAAAGCGAAAGCTTCTGCAAAGAACACTATCGCTAAAAAGGTAGCTCCGACTGCTTCTAAGAAGAAGTAATTGGTGTTGGGTTTATTTCGTATAGACCCCTTTAAATTTGAGGAGAAGCCACCCCTAAAAAAGGTGGTTTTAATTTTTAATAGAAATAAGAAAAGCCTTTGCGAATGCAAAGGCTTTTTATCTAAATCTATCTTCGATATTACATCATTCCGGGCATTCCACCTCCGCCCATTGGCATAGGAGGTGTATCCTCTTTAATATCGATAAGTGCACATTCTGTAGTAAGGATCATTCCCGCAACCGAAGCCGCATTCTCTAATGCTACCCTTGTTACTTTCTTTGGGTCGATGATTCCTTCTTTAAGCATATCTACATAGACATCGTTCTTGGCGTCGTAACCATAGTTCTTCTTGCCTTCAAGAACTTTATTCACTACCACAGATCCTTCTCCTCCAGCATTTTCAACAATGGTTCTTAGCGGAGCTTCGATGGCTTTGGACACTATCTGAATTCCGGTAGCTTCGTCCATTGTATTTGTGGTAAGCTTTTCCAGTACGGTTCGGGCACGAACCAGGGCCACACCACCTCCGGCAACTATACCTTCTTCTACGGCTGCACGGGTTGCGTGTAAGGCATCGTCCACTCGGTCTTTCTTCTCTTTCATTTCTACCTCACTGGCTGCACCAACATATAGTACGGCTACTCCACCTGCAAGTTTAGCAAGACGTTCCTGTAGCTTCTCTTTGTCATAATCTGAAGTGGTAGTATCGATCTGTGCCTTGATTTGTCCAACACGAGCCTGTATATCCGACTTTTTGCCAACTCCGTTCACTATGGTCGTATTGTCCTTGTCAATGGTTACAGTTTCGGCAGAACCAAGCATATCTGCGGTTGCGTTCTCAAGCGTGAAACCACGTTCTTCAGAGATCACAGTTCCACCGGTTAAGATTGCAATATCTTCCAGCATAGCTTTTCTTCTATCTCCAAAACCAGGAGCTTTTACAGCAGCTATTTTAAGCGATCCTCTTAGTTTGTTCACCACAAGTGTAGCTAGCGCTTCACCATCTACATCTTCGGCTATGATCAACAAGGATTTTCCCTGCTGAGCTACAGGCTCAAGCACAGGTAATAGATCTTTCATAGAAGAGATCTTCTTATCGTAAAGAAGAATCATTGGGTTTTCCAGTGTGGTAAGCATCTTCTCACTGTCTGTCACAAAATAGGGGGATAGGTATCCACGGTCAAACTGCATCCCTTCAACCACATCTACATAGGTTTCGGTTCCTTTTGCTTCTTCCACGGTGATCACACCTTCCTTGCCTACTTTGTCAAAAGCCTGAGCGATAAGATCCCCGATCTGAATGTCGTTATTTGATGAGATCGCAGCCACCTGCTTAATTTTTTCGGTTGAATTCCCAACCTTGGTAGATTGCTTTTCAAGATCTTTAGTGATGGCAGCAACGGCGGCATCAATTCCACGTTTCAGATCCATTGGGTTAGCCCCGGCTGCAACGTTTTTAAGACCTTCTTTTACAATAGCCTGTGCTAATACGGTAGCTGTAGTGGTTCCGTCTCCGGCCAGATCGTTGGTTTTGGAAGCAACTTCCTTTACCATCTGGGCTCCCATATTTTCAAGCCCGTCTTCAAGTTCAATTTCTTTTGCTACAGTTACACCATCTTTGGTTACCTGTGGTGCACCGAAGGATTTGCTAATAATTACATTTCGGCCTTTAGGGCCCAATGTTACCTTTACTGCATTTGCCAAAGCATCTACACCGCGTTTTATACTGTCGCGTGCTTCTACATCGAATTTTATATCTTTTGCCATAGTTTTATTCCGTTTAGGCTATAACATAAGCAGGATGCTTATATGATAGCTGATTGATTAATACTTTCCGTTTTAATTAAATGATTGCAAGAATGTCGTCCTCACGCATGATGAGATAATCTTTCCCATCTAATTTTAATTCGCTTCCTGAATATTTTCCGTAGAGAACCACATCCCCAACTTTTACGGTCATATCGTGATCCTTTTTGCCTTTTCCAACAGCCACAACTTTCCCTTGCTGAGGTTTTTCTTTAGCAGAATCGGGGATATATATTCCCGAAGCAGTCTTTGTTTCGGCTGCCTGTGGTTCTACCACAACACGGTCTGATAGTGGTTTAATTTTTAAAGCCATTTTGTGTATAATTTTTATGGTTAATTATAAATAATTTAAACTTGTTCGAATCCTTTCAGGCAGAAATTATGCCAACGGTTTATAACTGACAATTTGAAACAAAAAATGCCAGCTTCTGACAAGCTGACATTTTTTGTTTTCATTTCATTTTTGCTGTTGTTATTGAGCCGGTGCTTCTCCACCACCCGAGGTATCTCCGCCAGAGGTGTCACCACCTGAAGTATCTCCACCAGTGGATGGGCTGGGTAACGTTGTTTCTATACCTTCTGTGTCGATAAGATCGGTATTGGTAGTTCCGGTTCCTCCCAAGATAGAAATACTGGAAAGCAGGATAAGTGCCAGCATAATTGTAGCCAGCGTCCATGTACTTTTATCAAGAAAATCTGTAGTCTTCTTTACACCACCCAATTGCTGGGTGCCTCCACCGCCAAATGAAGAAGATAGTCCACCGCCTTTAGGGTTTTGCACCATGATCACTACCACCAATAGGAAGGCTACAAATATGATGAGTATTAGAAATATTGTAAACGTGTTCATTATTCTTCTGTATTAATCAATTTTTTTATTGCTCGAATTTGGTCTGCAAAGAAACCACTTTTTTCGGGATATTTCAAAATTAATATGTTATAAGCCTGAAGGGCTTTTTTATAATTTTTTTGCTGAACATAAACCCTTGCCAGTGTCTCTGTCATTAGCGTGTCCGGGGTCTGAATAAACGGCTTTGCCAGATCTTTGTTTTTTTCTGAATCTCTTGTGGGCTCGATTTTTGGCTTTTCCTGAATGAATTTTTCTATCAATTCGAACTTCCTTACCCTTGCATCCTCATTTTCCGAATCGGGTTCTTCGGTTCGTTCTATAGGAACTGCCCTGGTGAGTTTTAACCACTCACTGAACGAATGGGTGTCTTTCTTTTCAAATTCTAAAGGCTTATCAACCTCTAAAACCTTTTCGGCATCGGGCGTTTCTGTTTCCTCCACCAGGCTTTCAACAGAGCTTAACTTTCGTTCGAATAAATCCGGATTGAGGATGGCTTCCGCCTTTTTCATTTCGGCTTTTAACTGTTTGTCAATTTCAACACTAAGCTGTTCGGTCAGGTTCTCTGCGTCGACCTCAATTTCCTTTATGGCCGGATCCAGTTGCTTTATCTGTTCAGATATGGAATTCTGTACAAACTCTTCCGAAGTAATATATTCGAACAATATATCCCTGTTTGTCGTGTAGGCCTCCGTCTTACGCAGAGCGTCATTGTATTGATAGCTGTTCCTGTACTTTACCGCTTTTAGCTGTAAAGCCCTTGCACTCTGAAAATAAGGATAGGCCTCGATCACCCCCTGA
>QQUG01000199.1 GCA_008501705.1 Flavobacterium sp. | reverse complement strand
GTAACGATGGCACGAAGTCGCATCTGGTTACCTTGCCCGGTACGTGTCATTAATTCCCTTGCAAGCAGACGACCAATACGGCCAAACCCGTAAAGGATGACGTCCTTTGGAACAATATTGTTTGTTTCTTTAGCATCTCTCAACTTATTGCTTACAAACGCCATAGCGTCTTCGTACTGGTTATCCTCCAGATGGTATTCGTAAGTTAGTTTTCCAATATCTAGTTTAGCAGGAGGGAGGTTAAGTGTACGGATAGCCTGAGCGATCTCTACCGAATCGAAAATGGAAATTGGCTTTTGAACAAACTCGCCTGCATATTCATGTAAGTTCAAGATCTCGCTAACATTGCGGTCGATAAGCTGATTTCTGAAGAGTACCAGCTCTATGGAGCGATCGTACCAAAGATCGCTTACGATCTTGATAAATTCGACAGTTGCCTTGCGGCGATCGGTTTGAAAAGACAATTCTTTTTCATAGACTTCGTCAAAACTCATGGGTGCTTTATTTAGGATTTGAAATTTGCTGCAAAAGTATAGAATTCAAACGTTTTCGTAAAGGATATTTATAAAAATAAATACCCCTTCGAAAAAGTCTTTCGAAGGGGTATTATTCCTAGGTATAAACACCTTACCTAAAGATAAATGTGTTCTGGTCTCCGTCGCGATCCAGGAAGGTAAGTTTTATATCGTCTCCTGCATTTCGGCGGTTCATAACTCGTTTAACATCGTCTACATTATGCACCGGCTCATCGTTAATCTTAGTGATCAATATACCTGCCAGATCGTAGCGCTGCATATCCCTGGTAAGTGCGCGGTTTACTTTCACACCACCCTCTACGCCATATCGACGCAGATCTTCACTATTGGCGTTCCGCAATTCGAGGCCGAGGTCTTCAAGCTCTACTGTTTCCAGTTTAATAAGGGTTACCGGTACCACCTTTTCTTTTCCATTACGGATAATGGTTACATCTACCACATCGTTAGGACGTTTCGAACCTAAATAACCTGCCAGATCTGAAAATTTACCAACCTTGTACCCGTCCAGGCCTTTTATGATATCTCCTTCTTTTATTCCACTCTTATCGGCGCCACTACCGTTTTCGATGCCACCAACAATCACCCCTTCTGTTTCACTGAGGCCCAATTGCTGTGCTATATTCGAATTTAACGTCCTTCCCTGAATACCAAGGATACCTCGCTGCACGTCACCGTATTCCATGATGTCTTCGATGATCTTTCGCGCATTATTAGAAGGAACGGCAAAGGAATATCCAACGTACGATCCTGTTTCGGAAGTAATGGCTGTATTGATACCTACCAGTTCTCCTCTAATATTAACCAGTGCACCACCACTATTTCCACGGTTCACTGCCGCATCTGTCTGTATAAAGGATTGCGGATTACTGTCAAATTCGTTCAGATCTCTGGCCTTGGCACTCACAATTCCGGCTGTTACTGTAGAGGTAAGGTTGAAAGGATTTCCAACTGCCAGTACCCATTCTCCGATCTTTAATTCGTTAGAATCTCCAAAAGGTACAAAAGGTAACTCCTCATCAGAATCGATCTTGATCAAAGCTATATCACTTTTTGCATCGGTGCCGATCAATTCAGCCTGATATGTCCTGTTGTTATTTAGTGTAACTTCCAATTGTGCCGCGTTGGCGATCACATGATTGTTGGTAACAATATACCCATCGGGGGTAATGATCACGCCACTTCCGGCTCCCACCATCGCCCTGGGTTCACCACCTCCATAGAAATATTCCATTATGTTGGTTGGCTGACGGCTTATGGTGGTATTCTTTACGTGAACCACCGCATGAACTGTTTTTTCCGCTGCTTCCGTGAAATCGATGTTGGTTTCACTAAGATTAGTAGTATAATTTGTAGGGATGAAAGAAGGTTCTTCCTGGGCAGTAGATATCACTAAGGGTTTATCTTTTTCAATTAATTTATAACCCCCAAGCGTTACAGCGCCTGCAATGAGCGCTACGGCAAATAATCGAACTTGTTGTTTCATATGCGCATACATTTATATTGGTTAACAATTATAAGACTAAAATATTTCTTCAAAATTTCATTTTTAACGTCCATTTAACATCGTCCCTAGTGTCACAAAAGAATTCGCTTTTTATACCTTTGCCCATATGACCATAGAATTCTTCAAATACCAGGGAACAGGAAACGATTTTATAATCATTGATAATCGTCTCGATATTTTCCCCAAAAATAATACCAAACAAGTCTCCCAAATGTGTGACAGGAAATTTGGCATTGGGGCGGATGGCTTGATTCTACTGGAGCAGCACAAGCAAGCCGATTTTCGTATGGTTTATTACAACTCTGATGGGAACTTGAGTTCGATGTGTGGAAATGGCGGTCGTTGTATTACCCATTTTGCCAAAAGTCTCGGTGTTTTTGAAAATTCGGCGGTTTTTGAAGCTGCAGACGGCATGCACAAGGCAACCATAGAAAATAAGATCGTTTCTTTACTCATGAACGATGTTGGGGATGTGTCTGTAAACAACAATTACGTTTTTTTGGATACAGGCTCACCGCATCATGTCAGTTTGGTGGACGATTTGTCAGAATTTGACGTTTTTCAGGAAGGCAGGCGCATCCGTAATCAACTCTATGGTGAGGAGGGGTCCAATGTGAATTTTGTTCAGAAGAAAGGAGATTCAACCTTTGCCGTACGAACCTACGAACGAGGCGTGGAGGACGAAACACTTTCCTGCGGCACCGGTGTAACCGCTGTTGCCCTGGCCATGCATGCAATCGGAGAAACTTCGGCTAACGAAGTAAATTTAAGAACCCCGGGGGGAGATCTTAAAGTGCGATTCAGAAAAAAAGAAAATGGATACACAGATATATATTTAATCGGACCGGCAGTACAGGTCTATAAAGGAGAATGGGAATGAAGACCTTACAAGGAGATGCAGTTTTCTTAAGAGCCCTTGAACCTTCAGACTTGGATTTTCTATACAAACTAGAGAATGACGAAAGCGTTTGGGAGGTAAGTAATACCAGCACGCCATATTCAAAATATGTACTGAAACAATATCTCGATAATGCCCATAGGGACATCTATGAGGTAAAGCAGTTACGACTGGTAATTTGTACTTCTTCAGACAGGCGGACTATTGGCTTTGTGGATCTCTTTGACTTTGAACCAAGGCATCGCAGGGTTGGAGTAGGGATCGTAATTTTTTCTGAAACAGACAGGAAACAGGGATTCGCATCCGAAGCCTTACAACTTTTGGCGAATTACGCCTTTATACATTTAAAAGTACATCAGTTGTATGCCAATATTTCTGACGATAACAGCGTTAGCATACAACTGTTCGAAACACTAGGCTATAAACTTCTCGGAACAAAAAAGGACTGGATAACAGCTGCCAGGGGTTTTAAAAGCGAATTACTTTATCAATTGATACATGAATAAGAACCTTAAACGCGTAATTTGGGCGGTACTTATCCTCGGACTGGCTGCCATGGCTATCTTCGCCTGGATGGTT
>QQUG01000137.1 GCA_008501705.1 Flavobacterium sp. | reverse complement strand
AGGGCGATCTGTACCGCCTTCCCAAGTTTTACATTCTCTTTCTTCTTAACTTCTTCAATTAGATTTACGAGAACTTCTGTATCTGTATCCGATTTGAACGTATATCCTCTATTTTCTAATTCTTTCGTGATAGAAGCATAGTCCTCAATGATCCCGTTATGTATGATCACAAGATCACCGCTGTTAGAGTAGTGTGGGTGCGAATTAATATCGTTAGGAACCCCGTGCGTCGCCCATCGTGTATGACCGATGCCCAGTTTTCCATGTGTAGTGATCTCTCTACCAATTCTTTCTTCCAGATCGGAAACCTTTCCTTTGGTCTTGGAGAGTTGAATTTCAGAACCGTCGAACAAGGCAATACCCGCACTATCATAACCGCGGTATTCCAGTCGTTTCAGCCCGTTAATAATGATAGGATAAGCTTCTCTTTTTCCAATATAACCAACGATACCACACATAGATATTTAGATTTATTCGGGTTCGGTATAATAAATTTGGAGCTTTAATCTTTTCGAAAGATCGTTAGATCTGTTACCGTGCAATACGGTGCCTTCATGAGCCACCACACTTGCGGCAGGCACTTGTTCGATACCCGGCGCCTGAATATTTTCAAGATCCTGGAAACCGGTTTCCAATACATTCTGAGTTACGATCACTCCCAAAGGTACGTTGGTCGAATCCTTATTGATAAGGTTGCTCAGGTGATTGGTAATTCGAAGTTTATAGTATTCTCCATTATCATCACTTCCACGTTCCAAGCGACCAAGATGCACATTGAGCGCATCTATAGGATCCAGGTTAGAGGTGATATCCAAGGTAAAGTCTGCAAGTACAGAGCTGTTTTTTAGATCGTAGATGATAAGACGTTCGGGTTCCAACTCACCTCCTGTCACTTTATCCTGATCTATATAAAATATAAGATTAGCCTCATTGATGATCCATCCTTCATTCCTGAGGTCTTCAAGTTCGTCTGCCACCCCATTATCGTCCAGATCCGGGCCAAATAATTCTACTACCGATATTATACCATCACCCCCTCTTACATAAAGTGTTTCTGCTCCTTCTTCTATATTAGGGTTTGAGAGTTCTTCGGCTAGATCCGCCGGCAAAGAATTCTGGTAGGTATTCACACTTATGGCATCGAAGGACATCACGAATTCACCCTCGAATCGCTCAACAGGATCTGTTGATGATTGCCCCGAACCAATTACATTTCCTCCTTCCGATTGGAATTTATAATAAACTGTAAGACTGGCCTCTTCCAGGTTGATCATAAATAAATTGCCTTCGTCTGTATCAGATTCCACCTGGAAATACAATCCCCGGAAATAATCTCTGAAATTACTATTGTTAAGTAATTCGACAGAACCACCCATATTTAGAATTTTTTCCTGGAAAAAGTCGGTGGGAAGTTTTACACGCATTCCGGGAATGAACGAGATCGTATCATTTATTTTATAGGCCTCATCACTTGGCACGAAGTCTTCAACAGTGTGAATTAGTTCTCCTTTAAAGGATTCGAATAATTGCTGCTGATTCGCGTAATATTTCTGAGCTTCCTGAAATCCGGTATTAGGGTCGAAATCCCTTAGAAAAAAGTTAGACTCGTAAATTTTGATATCGATAGGAGCACTTCCGTAAACCGAATCTAGTTCGTACGTTACAACATCATCGTCATCTGTGATCTGAGTACTAAAAAAAGGTAAGAAAAGCACCACACTATCTGCTCTCGGATTAATTTCGAAATCGGGTTCATTCACATCCATAGTAACCTGGGTGAGAAAGTTCACCGTCCTTTTACCGTAAAACGGATCGTTGTATACCCCAAGTTGATACACCGGCAAAGCGTTGCTTTGTACCGGTAGTAATTTCCGGCTGTAGGCAAGGACAGAAAGGCTATCTGTAAATTCAGATTTAAAGGTTTCGTTGCCAATAATATCAACTCCAATCGTGTTAAAGTCTTCTTCGCAGGAAGCAAAGGCGATTATTATTGCGAAAATTGCCAATGCTTTTGGCAATGTGTATTTGATCTTCATAAAAAATACTTGTATTTATCCCAATACCTGAGACTGGTAAAAATCTAAATATGCCGATTCTATCTCGTCAATTTTATGATACTTTAACACAGGTTTTTTGACATCCTTAAGATAAGCGGTAAGCTCTTCTGGAATTTCTTCGGAACCAACAATGATCGCATCCGAATTATCGACAGCAATCTTCATCATGTTCACATAAGTAGGCTCTTTTAACAGCTCAATATGTTCATCCTCTATTCCATCGAACTTGATCTTATCCATTACATTATCCTGTAACGTTCCATCGAAGCCCTGATTGTATACCGAGGTAACTATTTTACTGTTTTCGAACAAGGGCTCGTTCTCATAATATTTCTGAAGATACAACGGGAGGAAAGACGCCAGCCAGCCGTGTACATGGATGATGTCCGGCGACCAGTTTAGTTTCTTAACTGTTTCTATTACTCCTTTGGCAAAGAAAATAGCACGCTCATCATTGTCCTCGAAGAAATTACCATCCTCATCAGTATAGGTAGCCTTTCTTTTGAAGTATTCTTCGTTATCGATAAAATAAACCTGCATGCGTTCCTTCGGAATGGAAGCAACTTTTATAATAAGTGGCATGTCCAGGTCATTGATCATGAGATTCATCCCGGACAGACGAATAACCTCGTGCAATTGGTGTCGCCGCTCATTGATATTGCCGTAACGCGGCATAAAAATTCGAATTTGCCCGCCATTATTGTTCACAATTCGCGGAGCTTCAAACGACATGGAAGAAATCTCGGTCTCCGGCAGATAAGGTATTACTTCAGAAGACACATACAAGACTCTCTTATCTTTCATCATTGATTCTATTGTTTTATGGCACTTTCTACAGGTTATCCGTACTCTTTATCACGATTGAGGCCGTAAGCGGGTACGAACAATGGAATTTCAGAAAAATGCTGCTTTATTGGTGTTGCTCTTAAAAACACGCAAAATTACGAAATTTTATGAAGATTGGCGTCAATATATTAATTTTACTGGCTCTAATATATTCCTATGGTCGTACATACCGACAAAGTTTCGCTTTCATCCGACCTACTTTCACGACGAAAACAGAACGAAAAAATTGGCTTTGTCCCAACAATGGGAGCCTTGCACCGCGGTCATCTCTCGCTGGTGAAAAACGCATTAAAGGAAAATGACTGCGTGGTTGTTAGCATTTATGTAAATCCAACTCAGTTCGACAATAAGGAAGATCTTAAGAAATATCCCCGTATTTTACAGAAAGACATACAATTATTACAAGAACTATCGGGGGATATTCTTTTGTACGTTCCTAACAATGAGGATATCTACGGGGAGAAGGTAACCTCTGCGCATTTTGAATATGATGGGCTGGAACACCAAATGGAAGGGGCGCATCGTAAAGGTCATTTCGATGGCGTAGGCACCATCCTGAGCATCTTTTTCGATATTATTAAACCTCACAGTGCCTACTTTGGAGAGAAGGATTTTCAGCAATTACAGATCGTTCGGAAGCTGGTCCAACTACAAAAGTACCCGGTAGAGATCGTTGGCTGCCCCATTGTAAGGGAAAATAACGGACTTGCCATGAGTTCTCGAAATAAAAGACTTTCAGAAAAAGAATTTGAAGAAGCTGCTTTTATCTATAAAACCCTTCAGAAAGTAAAAAGGAAATTTCCAACCACTTCCATTAAAAAGATCAACGAATTTGTAAAGGAACAGTTTTTGCATAACAGTTATCTGAAATTGGAATATTTCGAGATCGCTAATGAGCAAACACTCGTCCCGGCTAAGCACAAAATGAAGACCAACAAGTATAGGGCGTTCATAGCTGTTCACTGCGGAAAGGTGCGTTTAATAGACAATGTTCCCCTAAACTGACGGACAGGGGCTAAATCGATCTGCAGAATTTCCGAATTCATAATTTATTTTTCTAAAATCATAATTAGTATCTTTGCAGCATGCAAATACATGTAGTAAAATCCAAAATTCACAGAGTTAAAGTCACTGGTGCCGACCTTAATTATATTGGTAGTATTACCATAGATGAAGATCTTATGGATGCTGCGAATATTGTGGAAGGAGAGAAAATTCAGATCGTTAACAATAACAATGGTGAACGACTTGAAACTTATGCTATCCCCGGCCAACGCAACAGCGGTGAAATAACCCTAAACGGTGCTGCAGCACGTAAAGTTGCCCCCGGCGATATACTTATTCTCATCACCTACGCCATAATGAGCGTGGAAGAGGCTAAAAAGTTTAAACCAGCTCTTGTTTTCCCTAACGAGGAGAACAATTTACTTGTATAAGTTGAATAAATCCCTTTCAAAATTCCTGCAGATCGCCATCCCTCTTGGGTTGGGTATTTTCCTCATCTGGTATATATATAATCTGTTCACCCCCGAACAACTGGAACAAACGTACAGACATTTCAGGGAAGCGAATTACTGGATAGTCGCATTTTCAGTTTTCCTAAGTGTTGTAAGTCATTTACTTCGTGCCTACCGATGGAACTTCATGCTCGAACCTATGGGGTATCACCCCAGGATAGCGAACAATTTCATGGCAGTTTCTGTGGCCTATCTCATGAACATCTTCATCCCAAAAAGTGGTGAAGTTTCCAGGGCGGTTGTGCTTAGCAAATACGAAGGTGTACCATTCGATAAGGGCTTTGGAACCATCATTACCGAACGGGTGATCGATCTGTTTCTCCTATTGATCTTTACCCTCATTGCACTTTTTCTTCAGTTTGAGGTGCTTTACATCTATATAACCGAAAGTATCCCTATAAAAAAGATAGTCATAGCATTGGCAGCTCTAGCCGTTCTGGGAACTGTGTTCCTACTTTATCTGAAGTCTTCCAAAGGATCGTTCGCCATGAAACTTAAAGGCTTTGTAGACGGCCTGAAGGAAGGACTCTTCAGTATAGTGAAAATGAAGAAAAAAGGCCTATTTATACTTTACAGCCTTATAATCTGGGGGCTCTATATCGCTTCCTTTTACACCGCTACGCTGGCGTTGGAAGAGACCTCTAGCATATCGGCAGGGATCGTGATCATTACCTTTGTAGTAGGGAGTTTTACATTTGCTTTTACCAATAGCGGTTTTGGCACTTACCCGGCAGCTATCATGGGTATTTTACTCATCTTTGGCATTGCAAAGTCGGTGGGACTGGCCCTGGGTGTTATTGTTTGGACATCAAATATTATATCCATTTTATTCTTCGGGGTCTTGTCGTTTATCCTGCTCCCTATTTACAATCGCAACAAGATTTAAGAATTTGTTCGGCATTTTCAAAATTTACTATCTTTCAACTCCAAAAAGTCCTCTTATGAAACAGATACTTACGTTGGTTTTAACGGTCCTGATCATTTCCACCTCTATGGGACAATCAAAGATCATTTACGAAGAATTCAATTCGTACAAACTAGACGGCCCGCGCCGATTAAAAATCCAATTGCCGCGAGATTACGAAACCAATACCGATAAGGTGTATCCCATCGTGGTTGTTCTTGATGCAAATTATCTATTCGAACCGGTTGCCGGAAATGTAGATTATTTTGGATATTGGGAAGACATGCCCGAATCTATCGTTGTTGGTGTGATGCAGGGTGAAAGTCGTTATGACGATTGTAGTTATGACGACACCAACTTCATGCCTGCCGACCAGGGGGCCGATTTTTTCGAGTTCATCGGGCTGGAACTCATCCCTTACATTGACGAAAATTACAGAACCGCTAAATTTGTGATCGCCGTTGGACATGACTTTACGGCAAACTTCATCAACTACTACCTCTTTAAAGATCCTCCCTTATTTAATGGCTACATTAACCTTAGCCCGGATCTCGCGCCTATGATGGATGAAAGACTTCCACAAAGGATCCCGTCCATAGAATCGAAGATCTTCTATTACGTGGCTACCGGTACAGACGATATCAAGGACCTGATGGAGATCTCGGAAAACCTCAACAAATCTTTGAAACCTCTCGAGTCTGACACCTTTAAATACTATTATGATAATTTTGAGGGAGCGACCCATTATTCGCTGGTAGCAAGGGCGATTCCTTCGGCTATGGAGAAGATATTCTCGGTGTACAGACCTATCAGTAAGCAGGAATTTACAGATGTTGTGATGAAATTGGAAACTCCTGTACACACGTATCTGATGGACAAGTATAAGACCATTGAAGATCTATTCGGACTAACAAACCCTATTCGAATTAACGACTTCATTGCAACTGCCACTGCCGCTGAAAAGAAGAAGCAATGGGAATCACTGAGGGAAATTGCGTCCCTGGCGCAGCGACAGTATCCGGACACTGTGCTTGGAGACTACTATATGGCAAGATTCTATGAAGAGACCGGGGAACCCAAAAAAGCGATGCGAACCTTTCAGGGGGCATTCGATAAGGAAGAAGTAGATTTCATCACAGTAGATCTTATGCTGGATAAGGCAGATAAGATCAAGGAGGATTTCGGATATTAAAAAAACAAACCCCGGATCGCTATGTAGCAATACCGGGGGATAAACCTGGTTAGTTAATTATGCCCGGTTTACATTTGTTTAGTGGAATTCTGTTTTCTGAAATATAGAATATAGGAAACTATTTCACGTGTGCTTTTCAAGTGACCTTCAAACAGATCCGGCCGGTATACATCGGGTTTTCCATTTTCAATTTTGGTAATGGCAGGATCGAAAAATCCATAGGTGTAAAATGCCGCAGTCACCACTTTATCCGTCTCAAATACATTGTCGTAGGCGTAAATATATTTTAACACCTCTTCCTTGTGTAAGGGATAGAGATTGATCATTTGCCAAAACGCCTTCTGCACTTCGTTAGCCGCCAGACTAAGCTGTACATCCCTAAATGTATAACCGTCTTCTGCATAACAACTTGTCCTGTACGTTTCATCTTTTATAAGTTTACGGGCTTCTTTACTGAAGATCATCTTCGTTCCCTCAATGCGTACTCCGGGGGTCTGCAATGCTTCTATCCAGGCATTTATCTCTATCTCCTGCTCTTTCAGCATAGCCAGCTGAGCTTCGGTGAATGTATAGTCTCCTTCTGTTTCCTGGGAAAAACCATTTCCGAAGAAAAAAAGAACCGAAAACAGGCATAAAACCGTTGTACTAATCCTTACTTGCATAATCCTTATTGTTTTTTTCTGAAAGTTTTAATTCGTTAGCAATTCGTTCTAGACTGGATTCCAGGGTTTCGATCGCATTGTCCATTTGTTTTTGTTGCTTCTGAAGTAGATTCACCCTATTACTGAAGTCTCCGTTCTGAAGCCCCACGACTGTATTAACCATCTTTGGCCCCTGGTTTAGATTTTCATCCCAGGATCGGCCTACGGTCCTAAGAAAATCTTCTGTGGTCATTTCAGAAGGAGGCACTGCGATCCCATACCCATCAAAGTCACTTTTCGCAACTATATAGTCTCCTTTTCTCACGGGCCCTATTACCTTTGAAGGCACCTGACCAATAAACGCCACCGTATTCCCCAGGTGTTCTTTTCCCTTTTCAGGGGTGTTCCCCAGCACTATAGGCCGATGAGAAACGATCATGAGCTGTTCGAAATCCTTCAGATCTTTGGTGATCTTTCCTCCCTTTACCGCGACTATGTCCCCTGCTGTTAAATACTCGTCCTTATCGATTCGCTCCAGCCATTCGGAATAATCTCCATTGCCCGATGCAAACTCCACTCCCATTTTATTAAACTCACTTATTAGTGAAACCATGGCAGAGGCACCACTGGTAATTCCATCGGCAAGATCGATCCCAATAAAATTACTGGCCACATTGAACACATACACATCATCCAATACCGTATTGTTGGCAAAATCTTCCAGAGACTGTGCTCTTACCGCACCGGTTTGTGTTCCGTTCACATCCTGGAAAGTGAAATAGTTATTTTCAGAGCTAAGCGTACTGCTAATATTCACCGTGGGAATATTAGGAATTTCTACCACAGGTATAGAAGGTTCGGGCAAGAAGGGTAGTGACGGCATGAAGTTAGGGATAGTTGGTTGCAAGGTTAAGCCCGGCACAGTTAACTCCGGAATGACGAGCGGCGGGATATCCGGCACACACACATTTACCGGTGGGATGCATACTGTTACGCAACCTGCCAATGGTATACACACACTAAAACACGACTGCCCGGAACAGATACCATTTATCCCTGGAAAAACAACAAAAGGTAAGGGAAGTTGTGGAGTACCCGGTGCCGGAAACTGATCCACCAGGTAGCTGGGAGATGTAATGGACGGTAAGGTCTTTGGCAGATTGAACTGCGCATTGATCTCCTGTAATACCAGGTTATTTATATTGGTAACAGAGTAATTTCGGAAAGCGGGTAGTAAGGCTATAACATCATTTACAGTAAACTGTGGTGTGTTAGTCATAATCTTCTGCTTGATGGAATTAAAGGCGGCCACATAGGTTGGATCAGACGCCGGTGGTGGATTTTGAGCTCCCGGATCATTGCTAATTAAGGTTTGATCTATCTTTAATAGACTTCCATTAAGGAAGCGTCCGTGATTATTCCCCAGGGTAATTTTAATCCCATCTCCATTATCTATGTCGTTGGTATTGCTAAAGCTGGCAAGGAAGCCTGTAGCATCTCCCGATATTGCAATAGATCCCGCTTCCAGCTTATTGATATCGGAAAGCCCGGTTACGGTTAAATTATTCTGAATATTAGTAAATCCGTCGATCCCCACAATATTATTAAAAGTGGCCGCTCCAGAAACATCCAGAATTCCCGATAGATTACTTACACTACTGTTTTTAACATTTAAGGTGTTGTTCAGTTTTGTAACCTCATCAACATTTAGCAATCCGGAGAGGTTGGTTGCGCTAGCATTGGCAACAGTAAGCATATTGTTTATAGAGGTTTGGCCGTCTATGTCCAGGGTTCCCGTAAAGCGGGTATTGCCCATATTCGAAACGGTGGTATTGCTCCTGAAGGTCGTAATACCATCTACTCCTAAGCTGCCATTAAGGTTAGTATCGCTCATGTTCAGTACATCCAGGGTGTTATTCAGGCTGGTGACTCCATCAACTTCTAAAGTTCCGCTAAGAAGCGTCGCCGATTGATTAGATACTGTTAAGTTGTTATTAAATACGGTGTTACCGGCCACTTCCATGTTGCCTAGAAACTGAGTCGCACCATCTACGTTCAGGTTGCCGGATAGTGCGGTCGTACTGGCGTTATTTACAAATAGATCTCCAAACAAATTAGTGATCCCGTTAACGGTTAGCTCCTGTCCAAAATCTATTTCACCGTTCACGTTTAGTGAACCTGTGAGCAGGGTGGGATTCTCAAAATTTACATTTAACGCATCATTCAAATTTGTGGAAAGTCCAACAGTAAGTGTACCCGACAAGTAAGTTGGGCTTGCATTGTTCACATTGAGCAAATTATCCAGATTGGTTTCTCCGCTTACCAGAAGCATATCGTTTAAGGTAGTTTGACCACTCGTGTTTAGAGTTCCGCTTAAATCAACCGGACTGATATTGTTTAC
This sequence comes from Flavobacterium sp., assembly GCA_008501705.1. Classification (GTDB taxonomy): domain Bacteria; phylum Bacteroidota; class Bacteroidia; order Flavobacteriales; family Flavobacteriaceae; genus Pukyongia. The sequence continues at coordinate 4,226 of QQUG01000137.1, read as the reverse complement.
AGAAAGTGAACTATTGAGATTAGTCTCGCCTTCTACCGTTAGATCGTCATTGAAAAGAACCTCTCCGTCTACGGTAAGATCGCCCGATAGATTTAGAGGGTTTCCATTGTTAATGTTCACCGTACTATTAAAATTACTTGCTCCATCTACTGTCAATGTCCCGGTGAACAGTGTAGGGTTCTGGCCGGTCACTTTAAGATCGTTCAATACGACCGCATCCACTACATCGAGTGTACTCCTAAGTTTTGTTATTTCCCCTACTTCGAGTGTTGAATTTAATTGAGTTTCTTTATCAACTCTTAAGGTTCCGCCCAAATCTGTTGCCGAAGCCTGGTTAACCAACAGGCTGTCCTGAAGTGTAGTTGCCAGACCAACTTCCATGGTTCCACTAAGCGCAACCGGACTACCGTTATGCACCCCTAGTTTACCATTTAAGTTTGTGGTTCCATCTACGGTAAGACCGCTTTTAAATTTCACATCATCATCGATCCGCATAGAACCTGTAGCGGTAATATTGCGATGATACGAATATGGTATGAACAGTAATTTCTGGTTACTTAAGGCAGTATAACTTCCATCGAGATTAATATCTACCTGCAGGTTCTTTTGATCGCCATCCCAGTCGATCTCGTCGAAATAGCCCGTTACCGCCTCTCCTCGACCAATGATAACTTTAACCATTCCATATCTGTCTGTTCTCGCTTCCTGAATTTCCTGATAATCGATCCCAGCCGTTTCACCGCTAATTGTAAATCTAATTAGCAGGTCTGTATTTGGCAAAACGTTTCCGCTTTTATCTGCCCCCGGGATCTGTTGAGCTTCAGGATCTAAAATAACCGCCTGGTAAACGAGCCCGTCTGTTTGAGACATAGCCGTAAATCCTGAGAATATTAGCAATAAGAATAAAATTCTTTTCATGGCTGTTATTTTACTTGTTAGATTCTAATAGTAAAGCATCTGCTTTGTCTTCCAGCATATTTACCTGGGCTTCGATCGCCTTGAACTTTTGCTCGTAATTGCGCTGTTTGGCCTCTAGTTTTTTCATGATATTTGCCCAATCTCCGTTGTGAACTCCTACTACGGTATTCACCATTTTTGGGCCTTCATTGATATTTTCTTCCCACGAACGTCCTACGGCCTTCACAAAATCATCGGCTGTCATATCTTTTAGAGCGATGGCTACACCGTATCCCGAAAGTTCCGGGTGGGCAACTATAAAGTCTCCGGTATGAACCGGCCCCATCACTTTTACCGGTACCTGTCCCATAAACGCTACGTTGTTTCCAAGACCTTCCTTACCTTCTTCCGGCACATTCCCCAGAATGATCGGTCTGTGCGATACCACCATAATTTGTTCAAGATCGGTAAGATCCTTGGTGATCTTTCCTCCTTTAACAGCAACTATATCTCCTGCGGTTAAGTATTCGGCTGGGTTAATTCTCTCCAGCCATTCGGCGTAATCACCATTCCCTGAAGTGTACTCAACTCCAATTTTATTAAATGCGTCTATGAGATTTGTTATCTCAACCGCTCCGGCCGTAAGTCCGTCGAGCAGATCCACCCCCACAAAAGAGGAAAGCACATTGATAAGGTAGACCGGGTCACATACTGTAGCGGCGTAGAAATCGCTGATAGATTGCCCCCTTATTTCCCCGGTGATAAGATCGTTTTGATCCCTAAACGAAACATATACATTCTGCTTTGAGAGTGAAATTGGCACGTCGGTTGCCGGGATTAACGGGATATCCACAGCCGGTAACCCACCATTATTATTAGAAATTGGCAGACCCGGGATAAAATCCGGTATGGGTGGATTAAGAACTCCGGGAGGTAGTCCGGCCTTCTGTGGTAATACGCTTATGCTTGGCAGATCTATTCGCGGAATAGTGATGTTCACAAAAGGAATCGTAACGCCTGCAAAAATATTTGCTCCTTGAAGGATATTGGTAGAAGGGAAAGTGACAATAGGCAAGGTTTTCCCATTTCCGGCCCCCGGTGCGATCCCATAAGTTGAGTTGATCTGGTTGAAAACAAAATCGTTCACTGCGATCACCGCTCCAGACCTAAGGTTGTTCATATTACTGCCAAACCCACTAATGATCTCGGAAGGTGTGATGCTCCCCGGGCTAGTTAACTGGGTCTTCATCAAGGCGATCGCCTGGGCGTATAATGGATTTCCTCCGTTTTCCACCAATGGATTTGGCAGCGGTGCTATTCCATTTAAACCGTGGTTTCTTCCAAGTTTTATAAGTATCCCATCTCCCGTATCGGCATTAGTATTAGTAAAGGTTGCCACATAGTTGGGATTATTACTTTCTACGGCGATCGTTTCGGTGGAGATACTTCCAAGTGAAGCCGTACCGGTAACTGTAAGGTTGTTGTTGATGGTTGTCTCACCGGCTATGGTTACCGTATCGCTAAAACCGGCAGCGCCTGTAACATTCAAGGCTCCACTTAAATTAGTTTCACTCTGGTTTAATACTTCCAGGTCCGATTGTAAGTAAGTTACTCCATCAACTACCAGCTCGCCAGTTAACCCTGTCTTATTTCCACCGGTCACTTCGAGTGAATTGTTAATAGTAGTTTCGCCATCCACCATCAACATACCTGTTAAGAGTGTTTCACTTTGATTTGCCACCTCAAGATTATTTCTCAAAGTAGTTTCGCCATCCACATTGAGCACACCAGTTAAATTTGTTGCACTTCCATTGGTTACGTCCAGCGTATTGTTCAAGCTAGTTGGCATATCTACTTCCAGGGTACCTGTTAGTAAAGTTGGAGACGCATTGGCAACCGTTGTATTCGAATTGAGGGTGGACTCGCCTTCCACCAATAAGGTTCCGTCCAGTGAGGTTGCTTGAGAAACGGTAAGATCGCCCGACAAGAATGTGGAACTTCCGTTGTTGACGAACAGCGCATCATTTAAATTGGTAATACCATTTACGGTTAGGTTGTTGTTTAGGGTCATAGCTCCTAAAACATCCAGCGTACCGGAAAGAAAAGTAGGTGCTCCATTATTTACAGACAGGCTACTATTTAAATTAGTCGCCTCATCTACAGTTAAACTTCCCGAGAGATTCGTCGGACTTTGATTGTTTACATTTAAAAGATCTTCCAAATTGGTTTGCCCTACTACTTGTAAGCTGCTCCCCAAGGTCGTCGCACCATCTACATCCAGCGTACCGGACAAGTCTGTGGGACTACTGTTATTAACACTTAGCGAACTGTTTAAATTAGTGTCGCCGTTTACAGTGAGATCGTCATTCAGCGTAGTGGCACCATCAACATTCAGGTTGCCGGTTACATTAAGCGGGCTACCGTTATTTATGTTTACTGCACTATTAAAATCGGTAATACCATTCACTATCAGGGTTCCGGTTAAGATGGTAGGACTTTCATTGGTTACGGTAAGTGAATTGTTTAAAGTTGTTGCGCCATCCACGTCTAAGGTGCTGTTAAGCTGAGTAGCATCTTCTACGGTAAGGGTATTATTTAGTCGGGTAGCGCCATCCACATCGAGTGTCCCGGTTAAAAAGGTAGGACTCTCATTGGTTACAGAAAGTGAATTGTTCAAAGTAGTAGATCCTGCAACCACCAGAGTGCCGGAAAAAACAGAAGGACTCTCATTATTTACGAATAAGGCATCATTCAATCGGGTTTCACCATCAACCACCAGGTTATTTCCAAACAATACTTCCCCATCCACATTTAGCGTACCGGTAGCAGTAATATTTCTATGGAATGCATAGGGTATAAAAGTAAGTGGTTCTTTATTCAGCATCTTAAAGTTACCATCCAGATTTATATCCACCTGAAGGTTTTTTGGCACTCCATCCCATTCAATTTCAGTGAACAGTCCGTTGGAGGGCTGACCTTGACCAATTACGAGATTGATCATCCCATAACCATCGGTTTGGGTTTCCTGGGTTTCCCTGTATAAAGTTGTACCGTCACGCTTTAGGATAGTGAATCGTACTGTGAGCGGTGCATTGATCAAGACATTGTTAGTAATATCCTGTCCCGGGATCTCTTGCGCATCTGGATCCAGTATAACGGCCTGATAACTTAATCCATCGGTTTGAGCCATCCCTGTTACAGAGAGGATCAATAAAACGAATAGTAGGTTTAATTTTTTCATAATATGCCTTTTATTCTTCACATTCTTCATTATTATCTTCCTTTCTTTCTTTGGTTGGAATTTCAATTCGTATCCCTATCCCCACCAT
>QQUG01000013.1 GCA_008501705.1 Flavobacterium sp. | reverse complement strand
CAGTATCAATTTCATTACCTGGGTTATATTGAAACCACACTCGAATCCCTTCAGAAAAAAAATGACAGTAGTTATACTGCTAAATATATTCTCGGTAAAAAATATCGTCATCTGAAAATTTATTACAAGCCCGGACAATTCAGAAAAAAAGAATTATTACAAATTTCCAATGAAGTAGAAGACGATCATTTTATTTTACCATTTCCGGCAGTAGAAACCTCTCTGGCAAAACTAAACACCTTAAAGACCACCGGGGGAAATGCATTTGCCCGGATCAGGCTTAGTGAGTTCCGAAAAGAAGAAACAGATGTGATCGCGGCCAATCTATTTCTCGATGAAGGCCCGAAAAGACAGATCGACTCCATCGCTGTAAAAGGCTATGAGAAATTTCCGAAGTCGTTTCTGAAACATTACGCAGGAATTAAAACCGGGAAGCCCTTCAACAGAAACAAACTGAACAAACAGAACGATGTACTGAACAGCCTTGGTTTTGTTACCACTCTCAAAGCGCCAGAGGTCCTGTTCAGAAAAGAAAAGACCACCGTGTTCTTTTACCTGGAAAAAAGAAATCACAATTTGTTCGACGGTATTCTGGGTTTTGCAACCAACGAGGAGACAAACCGATTGCAATTTAACGGCTACCTCAACCTGGAATTGAATAACAACCTCAACTTTGGAGAGCAGCTATTGGTAAATTACAAAGCCGACGGGAACGAGCAGCAAAATTTTAGAGCAAGGGTGAAATTACCTTATCTCTTCGGAAGTCCTGTGGGAGCCGAACTAGAGCTGAAGATCTTCAAACGAGACAGCACTTTTGTAACTACCGATCAAATTGCCAGGGCAACCTACCAGATCACCCCACCTTCATCCGCCTACATAGGCTATAAGGCTTCGGAATCGAGTAACTTACTGGATGAGGCACTTGCCGGAAACGCAGTTGAAGATTACGCGGCCAAATTCTTTATTAGCGGGCTCCAATTTGTAAAAACACAGAACGACCCCTTATTCCCCTCGAAGACCAATGTCGCCCTTGATGCTGAATTTGGAACCCGGGAATTCTCGTCAAACCAAGAGGATCAGACCAGACTTTCACTTTGGGCGGCAACCATATTTGAACTCAATTATAATAATTCTGTTTTTATACAAAACAATACGAGCGTGATCTTAAGTGACACCTTCCTCACCAACGAACTCTATCGTTTTGGCGGGATCAACAGCATTAGAGGTTTTAATGAGAATAGTATAGATGCCACATTGTTTGCCGTGATCAACACAGAATACAGGTATAGATTTAACCAGGGTTTCTATTTACACAGCATTATCGATGTAGGTTATTTTGAAAACGAGATCAATCAACTCGAACAACAATTATATAGCTTCGGAATTGGCCTTGGATTATTAACAAAAACAGGCTTGTTAAAATTTAGTTTTGCCAATGGAATTTTTGAAAACCAGAATTTCAATTTTTCGAACACAAAAATTCACTTAAGTCTTACTTCCCGATTTTGAACCAAGCTAACAATGGCTTAACAATTCCTTAAAAAAAAAACCAAATTTTAAGTGTGAAAAGTTGTGTAATTAACTTTTTATTGTGATTTTTGGCATTGGCTAATTCAAATAAATTATAAAATGAGAACAAAGTTTAGTGGAATTTTAACGCTATTGTTGGCGTTTGTAGTGCAACTCACGTTCGCACAAGAAAAAACAATCTCCGGAACGGTGTCCGATAACACGGGATTACCTCTTCCAGGAGTTAACATTGTCGTAAAAGGTACAACGAATGGTACTCAGTCTGATTTTGATGGAAATTACTCCATCCAGACAGCTGTGGGCCAGACCCTTGTATTTAGTTACGTCGGTTTCAAGACTTCAGAACAGAGAGTAGGTGCTGCCAACAGCATCGATGTGCAGATGGAAGAAGATGCTGCCGTTCTTGATGAAGTTGTTGTAACCGGATATGGTATTGCCAGAGAGCGTAAAACGCTTGGTTATGCCGTTAGTACAATTGAAGCGGAAGCGGTTGAGAACAAACCAGAATCTGATGTTGTAAGAACACTGAATGGTAAGGTTGCCGGAGTACAGGTAACCGGAACCGGTGGTGCTACAGGTTCAGGTACTAACTTCGTTATTCGTTCCAAGAGTTCGATCAACGGTGACAACCAGCCACTTTTCGTGGTAGATGGTGTTCCTTTTGATAGTGGTACTAACAACGTAACAAACTTTGCAGGTGGTAACTCAATTACAAGTAGCCGTTTCCTTGATTTAGATCCAAATAACGTTGAATCTATTCAGGTACTTAAAGGTTTAAGTGCAGCTGTACTTTACGGTCAGCAAGGTAGAAACGGGGTTGTATTGATCACTACAAAGAACGGAAGTAAGAAAGATGCGAACAAGAAGTTCGAGATCACTTTGTCACAGCAAGTTTATGCTACCGAGATCTCTAACCTTCCAGATTATCAGAACGATTACGGACAGGGTGCGAACAACGCTCTAAACCCGGGATTCGTTGGAAACTGGGGTTCACGTTTCGATATGGGACTAATGATCGATCACCCATATGCTTCTCAAGGAGCAATATTCCCTCAGTTTGATGGCTTACAAATTCCTTACGAGGCAGCTCCTAACAACGTTAGTGAGTTCTTCAAAACTGGATTAGGACATGCAACTTCTGTAAACATTGCAGGTTCTCCGGGAGACGGAGGAAGTAAGTACAACGTAAACTTCGGTTATACTACCGAGGATGGTTACATTCCAAACAACGGTCTTACCCGATACAACATTGGTATGGGTGGTACCACTAAACTTTCAAACAAGTTTTCCGTAACTGCTACGGCTAACTATAGTAATCTTCGTGTAAATACACCACCGATCGCTGCGAACAACGCTGTTGGATCTATATCGTTATTTACTCGTTTATTATTCATCCCGAGAAACGTTGATCTTGGAAATCTTCCTTTTGAAGATCCATCTACAGGAGCCAGTGTTTACTATCGTGGTGACCAAAATAACCCATACTGGTTATTGAACTACGCAGGTACTGAGCAAAAGAACAGCCGTTTCTATGGTCAATTAACATCTAGCTACGAAATTTCCGATAACATACTTGCTACCTATAGATTTGGTTTAGACACCTATGCAGAAACGCAGGAATTCAGAGTTGCTAAAGGAGATGTTGTTAACATATCCGGTGTATTCCGTACAGCTAACATCAGTAACTATATTTACGATCATAACTTTAACGTAAGTTTCAGTAACATTAATCTAGCCGAAGAGTTTGATCTTTCCACTGTGGTAGGATTCAACGCAAGACGTGATACTTTTGATCGTTCAGGTATACTTAGTACAGGACAAGTTGTTTTCAACTTCTGGAATCATAATAACTTTACCGCCTATGATGATGGAGGTCTTGATTACTACCAGGAAAGAAACATATTAGGTGCATATGCTGAAGCGACTTTCGAATATGACAATTTCCTTTTCCTTGTACTATCCGGACGTAATGACTGGGGGTCTACTTTGGAATCTGAGAACAGATCACTGT
>QQUG01000239.1 GCA_008501705.1 Flavobacterium sp. | reverse complement strand
GCCATTGTTTTGTTGTTCGAATCCCTGAGTTCGGTGTGGTTTGAAGGCTGGGACTATTCCCTCAATCTTTATTTTTTCGAGATCAGTGCAGTCTTTCTACTCAAGATCGGGCTTGCTACATTCCTTCTATTATTATTTGGCGAGATCCTTCCGAAGGTCTATGCCAGCCGAAACAAACTCAATTTTTCGGCACTAATGGCGTATCCACCAAACGTGCTAGACAAATTATTCTCCCCCTTAAGCCTGCCCATGCGATCGGCCACTATTTACATTGAGAACCGATTTGGGAAACAAAAATCGGGCTTTAGCGTAGACCAGCTGTCCCAGGCTCTCGAATTAACCGATGAACACGATACTACCCAGGAAGAACAAAAAATACTTCAGGGGATTGTCACTTTTGGGAATACCGATACTAAACAGGTGATGAAGCCGCGAATGGAGATCTTTGCGCTTAATGAAGCCATGAGCTACGAAGAGATCATGCCGGAGATCATTGAAAATGGTTATTCTCGAATTCCTGTGTATAAGGACAGCATTGATACGATTACCGGTATTTTATATGTGAAAGATCTAATGCCGCATATAGAAAAGAAGAAACTACAGTGGACCAAGTTGAAGCGGGAGGCATACTTTGTTCCGGAGAATAAAAAACTGGATGATCTGCTAAATGAGTTTAAGGATATGAAAATGCACCTGGCGATCGTGGTAGATGAATATGGAGGCACTAGTGGTCTAATCTCACTGGAGGACATCATCGAGGAGATCGTGGGGGAAATTAGTGATGAGTTTGACGATGAAGATCTGGTTTTTTCAAAACTGGATGATAATACCTTTGTATTTGAAGGGAGGACACCTCTTAAAGATTTCTATAAAGTGATCCAGCTGGAGGACACTACTGTATTTGATGATGCAAAAGGAGAGGCCGAGACACTTGCAGGTTTCCTTCTGGAGATTTCGAAAGGATTCCCGAAGAAAGACGAAGTACTAAAATTTTACAATTATACGTTTATCATTGAAGCATTCGATAACAAGCGAATTAAACAAATAAAATTGTCCATAATACCTTAATATGCGAGCCATTCTAATCTTATTCATCCTTATCTGTTTCGCATCCTGTAAAGATGAGGTGATCGTAAAACCATCTGCTATGATTAGATTGGAATATCCGGTTCCTGTCTACCAGGAGATTTCTGCAGATTGTCCATATGCTTTTGAGAAGAATGCGCAGGCAAACCTTCAGAAAAAAAATAACTGCTGGATGAATTTGGAGTACCCCAATATGAAGGCTACGGTTTATTTGACCTATCAGCAAATAAGAAATAATAACCTGGATTCCTTATTGCGGGATGCCCAGAAATTAACCTACGACCACACCATTAAGGCGGAGACCATCCTGGAACAACCGCGAGTGGATTCGGTGAACCGTGTCTTCGGAATGTTCTATATGATAAATGGCGATGCTGCTACCCAGTCACAATTCTACGTAACTGATAGCCTGGATCATTTTGTCACAGGCTCGCTTTATTTTGAAAGCAAACCAAATTTCGACTCGCTTTATCCGGCTGTGATCTATTTGCGAGAGGATATCAGGCATATTATGGAAACCATTCACTGGCGGAAGTAACCCTTTTTTATTTTCTAAAATCTATAATTTCAGCGGGGAGTATTCATGATATTTACCGACTTTTGTTTCGTCCAAACTAGCTATGGGTAACAACAATTTTAAATGGGTCTACCTGGTTATTCTATCCCTCATTTGGGGAAGCTCTTTTATACTTATTAAAAAGGGTCTTGTTGGCCTTACAGATATACAGGTGGGTGCATTGCGGATCGTGCTTACGTCCGTCATATTGTTTAGTGTTGGCTTTAAAAGTATTAGAACCTTAAAGAAAAGGGAATGGAAATGGGTGGCCATTACGGGCTTTATAGGATCGTTTTTTCCACCTTTCTTTTTTGCGATCGCTCAGAACCATATTGACAGTGCTGTGGCGTCCATCCTCAATTCGCTTACACCTTTAAGTACAGTGGTGGTTGGAATGATGTTTTTACGAATGAAAAGCACCTGGTTGCAGATCCTGGGTGTTGTTATCGGGCTGATAGGGACGCTCATCCTACTTATGGCAGGTGCTGAGATCAACCCAAATCAGAATTACTGGTTTAGTATTCTTGTGATAATTGCTACCATAGGGTATGCCTTCAATGTAAATATTATTAAGAAGTATCTGGGTCATGCCAATGCGTTGGCTATTACCACTGGGAATTTTATCTGGATATTCCTGCCTGCACTTATTTTGCTTATCTGGTCCGGTTTCTTTGAGACGATCTTCAATTCGCCTGAAATGCAACTTGCTTCAGTATACATTGTTATTCTATCTGTAGTAGGAACTGCTATCGCAAAAGTTTTGTTCAACAGGATGATCCAGATCTCCAGCCCGGTTTTTTCGTCATCGGTTACCTATACCATGCCAATTGTGGCGGTGGGATGGGGGGTACTGGACAGAGAATCATTTGGATTAACCCAGATTTTGGCTGCGGGGATTATTTTACTAGGGGTTTACCTTTCCAATAAGAGACCCGGAGCACGTTAATAAATTGAAAAATGTCTGGTATTTTCCCAATTTTTCCCGAAATTTAAGAACATCTAAACTTTAATGTTATGGGAAAAGTCTATACCACCTACGGAATTGGAACGGCCATTTTACTTATAGCCTACTTCCTGTTAACTAAGTTGATAGGCTTGCATGAATATCCTGTATTGAGTGCAGTGAACGGTGTATTGATTGGTGGCGGTATCTTTTTCGCCTTGAAGAAATTTAAAGCGGTCAATTCGGATTTCCAATACCAGGATGGATTTCAGCTAGGCCTGTTTACGGGGGGTCTGGCCACTATTATTTTCTCCACTTTTATGGCGCTATACATTTTTATGATAGATACACAGTTTGCCAAAGCGGTGCTGGATTCCTGGAATCTTAACTTCAATAAGGGATCTTTAATCCTCATAATTTCATTAGTTATTATGGGCTTCGCTACTACTTTTATTCTTACCCTTTCCTTCATGCAGTTACTGAAAGAATCCTGGAACCAGAAAAGGCAGTAAATACGCAGGTTTATTTTCCATAAACAATTTGTAGATTAATTATTTAGAATTATATTTGCACCCCTCTTAGGCGATGTAATCGTTAAAGGGGATATATCTTCCGAACCGATCGGGGGAAAATAAAAACAAATAAATTTAATCGATACGCTATGTATGCAATTGTAGAGATAGCAGGGCAGCAATTTAAAGTTGCGAAAGACCAGAAGGTCTTTGTAAATCGTTTAGCCACAGAAGAAGGTAAAAAAGTGTCTTTCGACAATGTTCTTCTTATTGGTGACGGTGACAAAGTAACCGTTGGCGCCCCGGCTATAAACGGCGCTCAAGTAGGAGCAAAAGTCGTTAAGCACCTTAAAGGTGATAAAGTAATCGTTTTCAAAAAGAAGCGTAGAAAAGGTTACCAGGTAAAAAATGGTCACAGACAATCTCTTTCGGAGATCGTTATAGAAAGCATTGTGGCTTCCGGCGCCAAGAAAGCGGCACCGGCTAAGAAAGCAGCTCCTAAAGCTGAAGCTAAGAAAGCCGAACCTAAAAAACCAGCTGCAAAAGCTGCAGCTCCAAAGGCAGAGCCAAAAGCGAAAGCTCCAGCTAAAAAAGCAGCACCTAAGAAAGCTGCTGCTGCTAAAAAGGATGATCTAAAGAAGATCGAAGGAATTGGTCCTAAGATCGCTTCTACCTTAGCTGAAGCTGGTATTGCAACATATGCAGACCTTGCAAAGGCGAAGCCTGCTAAGATATCCGAGATCATCGCTGGGGTACGTGGAAATCACGTCCCTGATACATGGCCGGAACAAGCTAAACTTGCTGCCGACGGTAAGTGGGATGAGCTTAAAGCATTACAAGATAAATTAGACGGAGGAAAAAAATAATCCTTCAGGTATAACAAGATAAACCCTTTCAATTATGGCACATAAAAAAGGAGTAGGTAGTTCGAAGAACGGACGCGAATCAGAATCGAAACGCTTAGGCGTGAAGATCTTTGGTGGACAGGCAGCAATAGCCGGGAACATCATCGTACGCCAACGAGGTATGGAACATCACCCTGCCGAAAACGTATATGCTGGTAAAGACTTTACTTTACACGCTCAGGTTGACGGTACTGTGAAGTTCACTAAGAAGAAGAACAACAAGTCTTACGTTAGTATTATTCCTAACGCGGAGGCTTAAAACTTACTTAGACAGAAATTAAAAACCCCAATCGATCCGGTTGGGGTTTTTTTGTATATCAGTTTCCATGTGCGATTGGACCGCTGAATAAATAAAAGCCCTGAATATTTTTATTCAGGGCTTTTATTTCGAATTAAATTGGAAATACTATAGTCCGGGATAATTCTGTGTGATTATATCTATTCCATCCACTATCCACCATACACCAAGTCCTCCAAGCGTTAATATGAACAGGATATTCCATCCTACCGGACTTCCTAAATACCAGCGATGGCCTGCCAGACCGCCTAAGAAGAACCAGAGTAGTAATGCTACTACCCAGTCGTCACCGGCCGTAGTTGATGCAGCTGGAGATTCTAAATGGACTTCGTCGCCATTAGTGACAGTGGTCTCGGTAGACGCAGCTGCGCGTTGAACAGGAAATGATGCATACGATGTGCCCATTGATAGTAGCAGCAACATCATGGAAAAAATAATTTTTAACTTCATAAGAAAAATGATTTAATTATACTTGTAGTATCATAAATATAGCCTAAAATATGCGGTTTACCTGGTATTTATTCTTCATCTTTTTATTTCCATTTACAAATATCTCTGCCCAAGAAGATTACGAATATCTGGGTGTTATTCAATTGAACGACTCCTCCTTTATTTCGTATAAAATAGCATTCAACGAAAAAGACGGATTGCTCAATGGATATTCTGTTACCGACATGGGGGGAGCGCATGAAACAAGATCTTTTATTAGTGGATATTATGAGGCTGAAGATGATAAGATCGACTTTTACGAAAGTGGTATAATCTACACAAAATCACCTATCACCCAGAATGATTTTTGCTATGTGCATTTTGAGGGGCAGCTAAAAAAACTGGATGACCGACAGGGGATAGAAGGTAATTTTAAAGGTCTTTACAACAATGGGGAGGCTTGCATAGACGGCAGTATCAATTTGCTCAATTTCAAGAAAGTACTAAAGAAAGCCAAAAAACTGGATCGCAAGATAGACCGTACCGTACTTGTAAGTAAGGAAAAAAGAGATAAAATCAACCTGGTAAGAGACCTGGATAGCCTCAATATGAATATTGTTAGAAAGAATGAAACCTTAAATATCTTTACTTCCAATGATACAGTAGAGCTGGTACTATTCGATGCCGGAAAGGAAGACAACGACCGTATCTCACTCTTTGTAAACGGTAAGGTCCTGTGGGAGGATTATACAGCCATGCGTGCTGAGCGGAGAGTGCGTATTCCTCTCGAAAGTGAAGCCACAGCCATAAAGATCGTAGCATTGAACAATGGAACTATAGGGGAAAACACTATAAAATTCCACATCATTCTGGAGGAAACAGTTGTGGAAAGTCTTACTAATCTCAAGGCCGGGGAAGAAGCGACTTTTATCATCCGGAAAAAATAAACCCCCACCAAAGGCGAGGGTTCCTACATACTAAAAGCCCCGCAGAAAGCGGGGCGATTCTAAGATACTCTAGTACTAATATCTATAATACTCAGGTTTATAAGGTCCTTCTACCTTCACACCTATGTATTCGGCTTGCTCTTCGCGAAGTTCGGTCAATTCTACCCCGATCTTTTCAAGGTGTAATTTCGCAACTTTTTCGTCAAGGTGCTTCGGAAGCATATATACTTTATTCTCGTATTTATCGCTGTTCTTCCAAAGTTCGATCTGAGCCAGGGTCTGGTTTGTGAATGAATTACTCATCACAAAACTAGGGTGTCCCGTTGCACAGCCCAGGTTCACCAGGCGTCCTTCGGCCAGCAGGATGATGTCTTTACCATTTACGTTGTATTTATCTACCTGTGGCTTGATCTCCACTTTTTCGTGATTGTTATTCAGCCAGGCTACGTCGATCTCGTTATCAAAATGCCCGATGTTACACACAATCGCTTTGTCTTTCATCGCCTCGAAATGTCTGCCCTGGATAATATCCTTATTACCGGTTGTGGTGATAAAAATATCGGCTTTTTCAACTACAGTTTCCAGTTTTTTCACTTCAAAGCCGTCCATTGCAGCCTGTAGTGCACAGATAGGATCGATCTCGGTAACGGTAACTATAGATCCAGCTCCTCGGAACGAAGCGGCGGTTCCTTTACCCACATCTCCATAACCACAAACCACAACGCGTTTTCCGGCCAGCATCACATCGGTTGCTCGGCGGATCGCATCAACAGCACTCTCCTTACATCCGTATTTATTGTCGAATTTAGATTTGGTAACACTGTCGTTCACATTGATAGCAGGCATAACCAGGGTGCCGTTTTTCATACGGTCGTACAGTCTATGAACACCGGTAGTGGTTTCTTCTGAAAGACCTTTGATACCCGGGGCGAGTTCGGGATACTTATCGAAAACCATATTGGTAAGATCTCCTCCGTCATCAAGGATCATATTGAGCGGCTTGCGTTCTTCCCCAAAGAATAGGGTTTGCTCTATACACCAGTTAAATTCCTCTTCGGTCATTCCCTTCCAGGCATATACCGGGATACCAGCGGCGGCGATGGCAGCAGCAGCCTGATCCTGTGTAGAGAAAATATTACAGGAGCTCCAGGTAACTTCGGCACCTAATTCTATAAGCGTTTCAATAAGAACGGCAGTTTGTATGGTCATGTGCAAACAACCTGCAATACGAGCTCCTTTAAGAGGTTGCTCATCTTTATATTCTTCACGCAGAGACATTAGACCGGGCATTTCTGCTTCGGCCAGTTCGATTTCTTTGCGTCCCCATTCGGCCAGGGAAATATCTTTTACTTTGTAGGCTACGTACGGCATTGTTTTCGTTGACATATTAGTATCTTTGATTTAATCAATTTTTCTTCCGAAGTATTTCGGTTTGCAAAAATACGTAATATCCGTTACATATTTATGCCACTTTACAAAACAATAACAGTTAATGAGCAGACTAAAGTCCTCATTTGGAAGATAGAAGAATCCTTCCAGCAGCTCTCTCTTGGGATCGATCTCACCGAAAATTGCCGCAACAGGGTAGACGGGATGAAAAGCGACCTTCACCGTCGCGGGTTTATGAGTATTAGGCACTTACTCGCGGAAGAAGGCTATACAGATCATGATCTGTATTACGATGATAATGGCAAGCCGCACCTTACAGATGAAAAACATATTTCTATCACTCACTCGTTTATTTTCTCGGCTATTATTATTAGTACTTCGGAAGTGGGTATCGACATAGAAAAACAACGCCACAAGATCCTGAAGATCGCACATAAGTTCACCCCAATTGAGGAATACCGTACTCTGGCGAATGAGGATGCGATCATGCGAAAACTAACCATGGTCTGGGGAGCGAAGGAAAGCCTGTATAAGAGCTTTGCGATGCCGGGGCTTAGTTTTTTGCAGCATATTTATGTGGAGGATTTCAGTTTTGATGATATGGCAACCACTGCAAGTGTGTGCTTTAATGGCAAACAAGAGACCTACGATGTGTGGATGGACGAATTTGAGGGTTTTACTTGTGCCTATGCTTTAATTTCAGAGGCCGGCTAATGAAATATCAAAACGTTTATTCCGGGATTTTGGATGCAGTTTCCCTACGGAAAAAATTGCTGGCAATTTTAGTCGACCCCGATAAGTTTAACCTGGATCGGGTTCCTGAATTCCTTCGGAACCTTCCTCCCAAGACTACCCATTTATTTGTGGGTGGAAGTTCGGTTCCTTTCGGTCTTACTGAAAAGGTGGTTGAGGCCATGAAGCTGTATACGGCTAAACCCATTGTATTGTTCCCAGGAGATGTGAGTCAGATCACCGCCGCGGCCGATGCATTATTATACCTAACATTGTTTTCGGGTGATAATCCCGAATACCTGGTTGGACAGCAGGTAAAGGCTGTAAAAATATTACGCACTTTAGATCTGGAAGTAATACCTACCGGCTATTTGCTCATTGACGGGGGCATCCATTCGGCTGTTGCTGCAGTCACTAAAACAAGGCCTATACCGCAGCAAGATGTTCGGCGTATTGTAGACACTTCGGTGGCAGCTCGTCTCTCGGGTAAAAAGTTAATTTATCTCGAAGCCGGAAGTGGAGCACTAAACATGGTGAAACCGGAAATCATTTCCGAAGTAAAAAAAGAGATTAATCTACCGCTCATCGTGGGTGGAGGTATACGCACCGAAGAACAACTGGAGGCAGCGTATAATGCCGGGGCAGATATGGTGGTTATGGGTACAGCCTTTGAGAAAACC
The DNA here is from genome assembly GCA_008501705.1 of Flavobacterium sp. Lineage (GTDB taxonomy): Bacteria > Bacteroidota > Bacteroidia > Flavobacteriales > Flavobacteriaceae > Pukyongia. The sequence goes on along the minus strand of QQUG01000239.1, from coordinate 5,338 downwards.
CCCGAATAAAAATTGGAATGGAGCGAATAATTGATTTCTTTCTTGAGCCTTATTATTCCCGGGCTACCTATCTTATAATTTTGGAGGCGATCGCTTTTGTATTTGGGATCGCTAGTGTGGTTTACGCCAAACGCAGAAATATACTGGTGTATCCTACAGGACTTATTGCAACGACCATAACGGTTTATCTTTTCCTGTACGATGAACTCATGGGCGATATGATGATGAATTTCTATTATTCGGTTATGAGCATCTACGGCTGGTGGAACTGGGCGAGAAAAAAGAATGGCAGCCCTGTAGTTCCGGTTTCGCGTACCAATAAAAAGGAAAAATTAATTGGTTTTGGGATGTTTATCCTTACTATGTTAGTTACTTATTTGGTTTACAAGGGATACGGCAGTATCATCGAATTCACTAATTATATAGATATTTTTACTTCAGGCCTGTTCTTTACTGCTATGTGGTTTATGGCGAACAAGAAGCTAGAGAACTGGACCCTGTGGATCATAGCCGATATCATTACAGTGCCGCTTTATGCTTATAGGGGATGGGGGATGCTTTCGTTACAATACCTTATTTTTACCATCCTCGCCATACAAGGATATATCGCATGGAAGAAACATTTAAACAACAACCTTCAAACTGCTTAAAGATAGTCTTGTTTGGTCCTGAATCTACGGGGAAAACAACACTGGCTCGTGAACTTGCGGCACATTTTGGCACAGCTTGGGTTCCCGAATATATGCGTGATTACGCTCAGAAGAAATGGGATGAACAAAACGAAAAGGTAGGTCGTGCTGACCTGCTTCCCATGGCAGCCGGACAAATGGCGCTGGAAAATAAAAGATCTAAAATGGCAAGTCGATATCTTTTCTGCGATACCGATCTTAGGGAACTGAAGGTCTACTCTCAATACTATTTTGATGGCTATTGCCCTGACGAAATAAGAAAAGCGCTGAAAATCAATCACTACGATCTTTATTTGCTTACCGATATCGATACCCCCTGGGTAGCAGACGATTTACGTGACAGACCTCAAGATAGAATCACCTTATTTCGTATTTTTGAAAACGAATTAAAAGAGAACAACCTACCTTATGCGCTTATAAGCGGTGGTAAGGCTGAACGATTAAAAAAAGCAATTGAACTAACCGAAAAACTAGAAGGCCGGTAATGCTAACTAAAAAGGATCTTCAACAAATAAAGGAGCACGGCCTTTCCCTGCAAACAATTTACAATCAATTAGAGACCTTTTCACTGGGGATCCCTGCGGTGGATATAGTTACCGCTGCTTCGGTAGGTAATGGGATAGAGGTAATTCCCGAGAGCAGTCATGAGAAACTTGTAGACCTATACGAAGCCACAAAGGACAAACTCGATATAGTAAAGTTTGTTCCTGCGTCTGGAGCGGCGACCCGAATGTTCGATTTCCTGCACAAATTCCTTGAAGAATACGATCCCGAAGCCGAGACCCTTAACAAATACCTAAAACGCAGTCCGTCATTTGCCCTGGAAACCTTTATGAATCACATGAAGGAATTCGCATTCATAAACGACTTAAGGCGCAAGATCAGGGAAAACTACCCCGATTATAAAAAGAGTAATAAAGGGCAGCGAATGTACTGGTTGGTGAAGATGATGCTGGAGCCCGAGGGACTGAATTTTTCTGAGCTGCCAAAGGGTCTTATCCCGTTCCATAAATATACAAAATACTACACAACGGCTTTCGAGGAACAATTATATGAAGCTGCTTTTTATGCAGCGTCCCGGGATGATGCGTACCTGCATTTTACTTTTTCTGAAAAGCACGTGTCTTACTTCAAAGAAGAATTTGAAACCATACGCAACAGGGTAAGCAAAAAAACGAAGACCGAATTCCATATTTCCTATTCATTTCAGAAACCTGAAACCGATACGATCGCGGTAACCCAGGACAATGTGCCTTTGCGTGATGCAGAAAATAATGTGGTTTTCAGGCCTTCCGGACATGGGGCACTACTTACAAATTTAAATGAAGTAGATTCCGATATTATTTTTATAAAGAATATCGACAATGTGGTGGCCGAAGAATTTGTAGAGAATATTGCCTACTATAAAAAGCTGCTCGCAGGGAAACTGCTTTGGATTCAGAAAAAAGTCTTTGGCTATCTGAACGAGCTGGAACAGGAGGAGGTAGAAGATGCCACCATAAAGGAGATTAGAAGCTTTTTATGGAATGAACTCAGTATAAAGGATATTCCCGTAGATCAGGATAAACTCTTTATTATTCTAAACAGACCTATTAGGGTTTGCGGGGTTGTAAAAAATACCGGGGCTCCCGGTGGCGGCCCTTTTTGGGTAAAAGACCAGGACGAATCCGTAAGTCTCCAGATTGTGGAGAAATCGCAGATCGATATGGAGGATCCTCATATGCAAACCCTGGTAAATGAGGCCACGCATTTTAATCCGGTCGATATAGTTTGCGGGGTGCGTGACTTTAGGGGTAAAAAGTTCGATCTAAGGTTATTTAGCGATCCGCGCAGTGGGATCATCACGAAAAAATCGGTGGCGGGCAATACAATAAAGGCTCTGGAGCTTCCGGGATTATGGAACGGGGGAATGGCTAGATGGAATACTGCTTTTGTCCAGGTTCCGCTGGAAACCTTCAATCCGGTTAAGTCTGTAAACGATCTGCTAAACAGGGAACATCGTCCCAACGCATGATGGATGCGGAGCAACTCATAAAAGAACTTCAGTTTAAGGCGGTGCGAAGTAGCGGGCCGGGCGGACAACACGTAAATAAGACCTCCACTAAAGTAGAGGCGCATTTTCATTTAGAGCGATCGGAAGCACTTTCAGAAGAAGAAAAAATTCGTCTTACGAAGAAACTGGACAAGCGGATCAATGCTGATGGTTTTATTGTTATGCAATGCGGAGAAACCCGATCTCAGCACCGAAACAAGACCCTGGTTATAGATAGACTACTCGCTCTGCTTACAGAGAACCTAAAAGTAAAAAAGAAGCGCAAGAAATCTAAGCCTTCGAAGGCAGCCATCGAAAAACGACTTAAAAAAAAGAAACAACAGGCGATGAAAAAGTCGAACAGGAAACCTCCCAATATCGAATAATTGCCTAAATTTGCCTCACATCTCTAAGGGGTGCTTAACTGGAGTTAATATTTGAATACTTAACACTTAACACCAGTTTGGCTGAGATCATACCCGTTGAACCTGGGCAGGTAATGCTGCCGAGGGAATAAGGACCGATAACGGTTCTTTCAATGTTACCCCTGTTAGATCGTGCATCTAATGGGTTTTTTTATGTTTAATAATCAGGAAGAATAACAGCCCCTTTTATTCGTATAAAAAATATTACGAATGAAATTGTTATTATCTATGAGTGTTTTTGTGGCAGGGTCTTTCGCACTTTTTGCCCAGCAAACTACAATTGATTCTACGAAAGTTGAAAGCCTGGACGAGGTCTTGATCGAATCAGTGCGGGTTAAGGAGGATGCTCCCATCACTCAGTCCAATGTAAAAAAGGAGGAATTAAATAAGCGGAATCTGGGGCAGGATATACCTATCTTACTCAATTACTTGCCTTCTGTTGTAACGGCCAGTGATGCAGGAGCCGGTGTTGGTTATACGTATATCCGAGTAAGGGGAAGTGATGCTTCGCGGGTTAATGTTACGCTAAACGGGATTCCCTTCAACGATGCCGAAAGTCAGGGTACCTTTTGGGTAAATTTACCCGATTTTGCCTCTTCGGTTCAAAGCCTGCAACTACAGAGAGGGGTAGGGACCTCTACTAATGGTTCCGGGGCGTTTGGAGCCAGTTTAAATATTTTAACAGATGGTATTTCTGAAAACGCCTTTGCCGAACTGGCTAATTCTTTCGGTTCCTACAACACTAGAAAACACACCCTGCGTTTTAGTACGGGACTGCTGAACGATCATTTTGAAGTATCCGGAAGACTGTCCAATATAGTTTCAGACGGGTATATAGATCGTGCTACTTCCGATCTTAAATCTTATTTCCTTCAGGGTACTTATACAGATACAAATACCTTGTTGAAACTCATCACTTTTGGTGGTCGGGAAGAGACGTATCAGGCTTACTTCGGAATAGATGCCGAAACGCTGGCCAGCGACCGAACTTTTAATCCGGCCGGCTTGTACACAGATGCGAACGGGAATATTGGTTTTTACGATAACGAGGTGGATAACTATGCCCAGGATCATTATCAACTCTTGTGGAACCAACGATACAACAATAACTGGAGCTCTAATTTGTCGCTTAATTATACCTATGGCCGGGGCTATTTTGAACAGTTTAAAGAGGACGCCGACCTTGAGTTTCACGGGATAGACGCGGTAGAAATTGGGGATGAGACCATAGAATCCTCAGACCTTATCCGCAGGCGATGGCTTGATAATGATTTTTACGCGGTGAATGCCAACGTAAGTTATAAAGAAAGAGACCTTAAGATGACTGCAGGCGCCTTTTACAGCCATTACGACGGGGATCATTTTGGGGAAGTGATCTGGGCGAGATTTGCGGGAAATTCGGAAATTCGTGACCGTTATTATAATGGGAACGGCACAAAGAATGAATTCTCTGTCTTTTCTAAAGCCAGCTGGCAATTGAATGAAACATGGGAGTTTTTTGCAGATCTTCAGGGGCGGTTTATAGATTATAAGACAAGCGGGCTCACATCGGATAAGGTGCCGTTGGAAATTTCAGAAACCTATAGTTTTTTTAATCCGAAAGCCGGGGTTTCCTATCAACTGAACCAATTTAACCAGTTGTATGCCTCCTATGGAAGAGCCAACAGGGAGCCTCGCAGAAGCGATTTCGAACAAGGTATTTACACACCCGAAAGCTTAAACGACTTTGAACTAGGCTGGCGTTTAAATCGTAAAAAGACCAGGATTAGCACCAATCTCTATTTTATGGATTACAGGGATCAACTGGTGTTAACCGGAGCTATAGACGATGTGGGTGCACCCATCCGAGCCACCAGCGGGAAGAGCTATCGGCTAGGGCTGGAAGTGGATGCCGAATTCATTCTAACCCAGAAATTAAAACTTAGCCCAAACCTCGCGCTAAGTACAAATAAAAATGTAGACTTTGTAACTTCCTTAGACGGGGCCTTAGTAAACCTGGGTAATACCAATATTTCCTTTTCTCCCGAAATAGTTGCGGCAAATAGTATAGAATATTCCGCAGCAGAGAATCTACAGATCGCGTTTTTATCGAAGTATGTAGGGGAACAGTTTATGGGAAACACCGAGAGTGAAGTGTCTAAGCTCGACGCTTATTTTATTAACGATCTTAATATAAGTTACCGTTTGGGAAA
>QQUG01000034.1 GCA_008501705.1 Flavobacterium sp. | reverse complement strand
CGCGACCTTTAAGTAATTTTTGTTGCTGCCAGTAACCAAAATCTTTCCACGTTTTAACTTCGGCTCTCGTACCCGCTAATGTAAATTGCTGAGGCGCAATTTTTACAAAAGGGACAATCTCGGTAAAATAAGGCCCATAATCTTCCTTTTTAACCGGCGGTTGATTTTTCAATGAATATCGAAACTCAGTATCTGTTTCAGTAATCTCAATATTAGCGGCATCAAGATTATAAATCTTCGAGCTTAACGGAATTTGCCTGGGATTTCTAAGTAGATAAGTTGAATTTTCCACACTTACAGATGTAAATGCGATGGGCAACCATCTTGGAATAAAAGCTGTAGAATTAGTTTTTGTGGTAGTTTCGAATTGGAATGTAAAAGGGTAAACAGAAGGAGTAAAATCCAACACCATCATACGATTGTCACTATATAGATTCGCCCCGGTCGCACTTACATCCGAAAAATCTTTCTTCTTGTATTTCCGAATCTCTCTACCCCTGGCATCGTAAACTTTTGCAGATACAGATTGAACAGAGGAATTAGTGTCGTAGCCAACCGCAGGTTGTATTGCTTCCAAACCACGTTTATTAAGTACCGTCACAACAATTCGGTAAGATACAGTCATGTTGTTCACATCATTCAAATCTATGCTTACGTCATGATCACGAATTATTGCATTCGCATTTGTACGCAGCGGCTCAGGAATATTTTTGATATTGTATTCTTCCTGACCATATACCGATACCATCAATAGTATGAAGAGAAACTTTAATACCCTCATATTTCTTTAGGCTTCAATGTTTTTTTAGTATTCTTTATCAAAATTAAAATATTGAGCCCGGCTGAATTGAAAATTGGCAAGAAAGGCAATCCATAATAAAATATCTTTCATAGAGAACTTTTGAGAGTCTGTCAATTTATTAATTTATATTCAAAATAAATACGGTTATCCGTAAATGCTAATTTTATTTAAAACGGTATTATTCCCTGTTCTTTGAATCTATCACTATAGTCACCGGCCCGTCATTGATCAAACCTACATCCATCATCGCTCCAAATTCACCGGTTTGTACTTTTTTCCCAATAAGGGTACTCAATTCAGCAACAAAAGCCTCGTACAACGGAATCGCAATTTCCGGCCTGGCAGCCTTTATAAAAGACGGCCGATTGCCTTTTTTAGTACTCGCGTGCAGCGTAAACTGGCTTACCACGATGATATCTCCCCTCGTCTCCAGAATACTTAGGTTCATGGCGTTGTTATCATCAGAAAAAACCCGTAACCTGGCGATCTTAGCGGCCAGCCAATCGATATCCTCTTTCTTATCTTCATTCTCAATTCCCAGTAAGATGAGAAATCCCGGTCCGATTTGAGATATCACCTTTCCCTCAACACGTACCGATGCTTCCTTTACTCTCTGTATTACTGCTCTCATAAAATAAATTAACGATAGGTATCTTCTTCCCCGGACATGATCTGTGTATAACTCTTATACCGTGACCAGGCTATATCCTCTGCTTCCAGCGCTCTTTTTACCGCACATTGGGGTTCTTCAAGATGGAGGCAATTATTGAATTTGCAATGCTGTTTCAACTCGAAAAACTCCGGAAAATAATCTCCTAACTCTTCCTTATCCATCTCTACCACCCCAAAACCTTTTATTCCCGGAGTGTCTATGATCTTAGCCCCGAATGACAGATCGTACATCTCGGCAAAGGTTGTAGTATGCTGCCCCTGCTGATGCTGCTCTGATATCTCGGAGGTCTTTATATTTAATCCCGGTTCGAGGGTGTTGATGAGGGTAGATTTTCCCACTCCACTATGCCCAGAAAACATACACACCTTACCCTTCATCAGTGCTTTTACCTTGTCGATATTCTTCCCGGTCGCGGCCGAAATACCCACACAGGTGTATCCTATTTTTCGATACAGGGCTGCCAGATACTTCATTTCAAGTAGTTCTTCCTCGGTACTGCTGTCGGTTTTATTAAATAAAAGTACGGCGTCGATGCTGTAAGCTTCGGCGGTCACTAAAAATCTATCTATAAATGTGGTGAAGGTGGGCGGATTATTTATGGTTACCAACAAAAAGGCAACATCGATATTGGCAGCAATAATATGGGTTTGTTTCGAAAGGTTTACAGAACGTCTAATGATATAATTCTCCCTTTCATCTATAGTATGTATAATCCCAACGGTTTCATCGCCTTTGGTCTGGATGTCGAAATAGACATGATCGCCAACAGCTACAGGGTTGGTGCTTTTAATTCCTTCAATGCGAAACTTACCTTTTATCCGGCATTCATAGAATTTACCATTATCGGTCTTCACCGTATACCAACTTCCCGTCGATTTGTAAACCGTTCCTTTCATGCCTTGCAAAATTCAGAAAATAAAAATAAACAGCGCCATAAATCTATTATATTTGCCGCACACGTAAACAAAACAGTTATTATGAAAAAATTTCTAATCACAATTTTTATTGCTTTTACCTTTGTACAGGTTAACAATGCCCAAACTTACGAATACCAGATCGTTACAGTTGTAGAATCTATCGTTCCTAATGGTCTTGGGAGATCGAGAATGATCACAGCAAACGAATCCAGAGATTATACAGAATTTACCTCAACGAGAACCGAAGAGGACAATGGGCGAAACAAATCGAAAAGAGGGGATATTCGTGTAAAGGATTTCGATGAAACAAAATTATTGAACTTCTACAATCTTGGTGGAATCAGGTTTCAGAACATTGCTGCCAATGATGCCGTGGTAATGTCTAAACTCAATGCCATGTCTGAGGAAGGCTGGGAATTGTTCTGGATAAACAGTGGTGTGGAAAGTGAAGGAGGAAAAGGTGACGGGAATGGTATCTTTATTACCCGCTTTACTTTTAGAAAAGCAAAATAAAAACGCTTTATATTCTAATAAAAAGCCCGCTAAACGCGGGCTTTTTTAGTTGCTAATAACTTTTTTCTGATGGTTGATGGACTCCTGGTGAATGGCCTTGTAAATACGAAGCACAAACTCCTCACTCAGGTTTTGTTCCTCGCCTTCCAATATCATCTTTCCAAGGATCTCGTTCCACCTCCTTGTTTGTAAGATCGCCACATTGTTGTCCTTTTTAAGCTTCCCGATCTCATCCGAGATCTTCATACGCTTCCCTAAGATCTCCAGTAGTTTATGATCTACTACATCGATCTTAGTCCTCAAGGTTGCCAGTTTATTCCGAAATTCAACCGCATCCCCTTCTTCTTTTCGTATCCTAAGATCTACGGTGATCTGGTCCAGGGTTTCCGTGGTGACCTGCTGTGCGGCATCGCTCCAGGCATTGTCCGGATCGTTATGCGTCTCTATCATTAAACCGTCGTAATTCAGGTCGAGAGCGGTCTGACAAAGATCAAAGATGATATCCCTTCGTCCGGCGATATGAGATGGATCCAGTATTAAGGGTAGGTCCGGAAATCGATTTTGCAGGTCGATAGGGATCTGCCATTCGGGGTTGTTTCTATATCGGGTCTTTTCGTAGGTTGAGAAACCACGATGAATTACCCCAAGATTGGTTACTCCGGCTTCGTAGAATCTTTCAACAGCTCCCAACCAGAGCGCCAGGTCCGGATTAACCGGGTTTTTGATAAGAACCGGTTTGTCTGTTCCCCGAAGGGCTTCGGCGATCTCCTGTACGATAAAGGGTGAAACTGTGGTTCGGGCACCGATCCAGAAAATATCCACATCGTGTTTTTGAGCCAGGTCCACATGGGTAGGACTGGCTACTTCGGTGGTGATCATCATTCCGGTCTCTTCCTTGGCGCGTTGCAACCACTTTAATCCAAGTGCTCCTACACCCTCGAAATTTCCGGGCCTGGTACGGGGCTTCCAGATCCCGGCCCGTAACACGGTGGCGTCTGTTTCCTTTAACTGATGTGCTATCTTTAGTACCTGTTCTTCGGTTTCTGCACTGCAGGGACCCGCAATAACCAGCGGATGTGCGAGTTCCATTTTATTCAACCAGTTTCTCAGCTCTTTTTTATTTTCCATGTGCCAGCACCTTTGTAAGTTCACTGGGAGCATTCTCCTTGTTTTGAGTATAGGCGCCCACTATTTTAAATTCTTTTACCGATTTATCGAGTGCTTCCGTAGCATCGTAAAATTTCTGCAGATCACTAAAGGTTAGGTCCACAAAAAACGCATATCGCCAGGGAACTCCCTGCACAGGCAGCGACTGTATCTTGGTGAGATTCATATCGTAACCCGCCAGTAGCTGCAATGCTTTACTAAGGGTTCCTACCTCACTGTCCAGTTGGAATTTGATGGTAGCTTTATTAGGCACCTTCTTACTGAAACTGTCACCGCGTTTCCCAATAAGTACAAATCTGGTCTCATTTTCCTTGATATCCTGGATATTGCTGTCCAGAATTTTTAATCCGAAGCGTTCTGCCACTTGTTTACCAGCGATGGCCGCCGCTCCTTTTATATTATTTTCTCTTATTCTTTTTGCTTCTGAAGCGGTATCCTTTCCTTCAATGATCTTGAATTGTGGAGGGAATTTCCGAAGATATTCTCTACACTGTAAAAGTGCGACAGGATGCGAATGCACCTCGAAAATATCGATAATGGATTCTGTTTCCAGCGCCATCAAATACATCTGAATATTTAAAAATGCCTCATCGAATATCTCGAACTCCTCTGCGTCTATGAGGTTGTAGTTAGGTAAAATAGAGCCGGCTATGGTATTTTCTATCGCAAGTACCCCATAGGTAGCCTTCCCGTTCTTTACACATTGTGTTACCTGGTCGAAAGCTTCACACTTTACCAGTTCGATCTCAGTATTCGGAAATAATTGCTGAACCGCTTCATCGTGAAAAGATCCTTCTATTCCTTGTATCGCTACTTTCATAATATTTTAATTTTATCCATAAAAAAACCCGGAAATACGTTCCGGGTTATTTATGTTGTTATAGCATTATTACATATCCACCCGGTGCCTTCCAAGAAAATAGAAAAACCAAAAGTTAAAATATGTATTATTTTTATTCATTGTCGTTGTTAATAGTGCTAAAGTAAACAATTAGAGACAACAACAAAATGTTTTGAGCGTTTTTTTATTTGTGTACTTTTACCGCATCAAAAAATGTCTATAACTGTAGAGAACATAAGTAAGGAATATGGCCGGCAGAAAGCGCTGGATACTGTTTCCTTTGCCATAACCAAAGGTGAGATCGTAGGTTTCCTGGGTCCGAACGGAGCGGGCAAATCGACTTTAATGAAGATACTCACCACCTATTTACGACCCACTGGAGGTAGCGCGGCGGTAAATGGATTCTCCATACATCAGGAGCAAAAAGGAGTGCAGAAAAGTGTGGGTTATCTTCCCGAACACAATCCGCTTTACCTGGAAATGTATGTGAGGGAGTACCTTTCTTTCAATGCCTCCATTTACAAAGTTCCTAAATCCCGTATCCCGGAGATCATAGCACAAACCGGGCTGGAACCCGAAGCTCATAAAAAAATAGGACAGCTCTCCAAGGGTTACCGACAGCGGGTAGGGTTGGCTACTGCCTTGCTACATGATCCCGAGGTACTCATCCTGGACGAGCCCACCACAGGCCTGGATCCCAATCAGCTTATCGAGATACGAGAGCTAATAAAAACTGTGGGGAAGGAGAAGACCGTTTTACTATCCACTCACATCATGCAGGAGGTTGAAGCCATATGCGACCGGGTGATCATTATTAACCACGGGAAGATCGTTCTGGATAAAAAACTGGGCGAACTAAAGGCCGGGAAACAGCAGATCGTGGAGGTTGAATTTGATTATCGGGTGGAGACCATCGCACTTCAGAAATTGGAAAAAGTAATAAAAGTAGAAAATCCTGTGGGTTTTGTATATCATATCTATTTCGACACGGCGGAGGATATGCGCGGCAAGGTATTCGACTTTGCGCATGATAATGAGTTAAAGATCCTTCAGCTACACCAGAAGAATACCACTCTGGAAAAGTTATTCATCGAACTTACTACTGAAAAATAAGTCGGCCACGGAAGAACTCCTCCACCTCTACAATTGGTGGGCGGTTTAAAGCTATTACATCTCCCAGACCTCTAATCTGTCCTTTAATGGAAATTTGCGGATTTACAATAATCTTATTGGTGCTTCGCTGAAACAAATTCACATTATTTACAATGAGATCTGCTCCTTCCAGCCGCGGATCACCATCGTCGAACCTGATCCCTAGGTATTGTGCCTTGCCCCTGAGGTAGAATTTAGACAACCCATTAGATTGAACTCGTAGTAATACTACATCCAGGTCCAGGTCGAAATCTCCATCGTGATGATATATTTCCAGAGTTTCCGGGTCGTCCGAGATAAGGGCCAATTCGTTAAAGCCAAGTGTACCCAGGCTCTCAACGGTAAGGCCGGAACTATTGCGAATCTCCCTGATGTCCGGGGAAGACACAAAAACTTTAGTAATGCCATAGTCTCTTACATAGTTGCAGCTATTGCGATCACTTACCTTTAGGGTGCTATCTTCTACTACTACCTGTACTTCGTTAATAAGGTTGGCTCCCGTTTGTATCCTTACAGTTTGTGTATTTCCCTGCTGAATTATAAGTTGTACACGCTCCCAAACCTGGATCTTCTTGAAAAGTGGTACGTTGTATTCCTGCTGCACCAACTCACCCGAATCCTGAATACAATCCCAGGCCTTTTCCGAATCACAGGCCCAAAAAAGTAAGGGTAATATTATAAGTAAGCTAAGTTTTTTCATCATGGTCATCATATTCTAACACCTATACCAAATTCTACGGCTTCTGCCTTCGCCCAGTGCGCCTTCACCGTTATTACTCCAAAAAATTTATCGTCGAAGAAATACCTTTTAAGTCCGAGCCTGTTATAAATGCGGTTCTCGAACTCATAAGGCCAATATACATAATATCCCAGTTGAGAGACAAAAGCAGCCTTGCTAAATCTAAGTTCATGGCCGATAAACGCCCCTACCCTGCGGTAGTCCTCATCGCCGGTAAGGCCGTCCCCGGGAAAGGCAACCTCACGGTACCGGATCAATTCGATCAGGAAATTGGAAAAGAAGAAATCGACCCCAACCTGGAAGGTACTTTTATAATTGATTCTCTTATCGGCAAAGAACGTAAATGTATAGAAGGGAAATTGTCCAAGTCCGTTCACATCGGCTTCATTCTTTCCTGTACGAATTACTGCGTTGTATTTAATTCGCTCCTTGTAGTTTGTACTTTTCCACGACCCTACCGGGATATAGGTGGGGAAGTTCATCGCATCGGGCTGATAGCTCAATCCAACATTAAAGAATAAAGTATTGGTACTGTTGTTGGGTGCTTTGAAATTTGCATTCGAGTAATGCATCACCCCAAATCCTGCCTGTATGCCTACACCTTCTACCAAACGTTCCCGCACATAGTTTACCTTTAAATAGGTGGAACTAAGAAAATGACTTCCATAGGCGTTATTCTGAAAATTAGTTTCGGGGTCGTAGGGATTTGTATTGTAGGCAACTCCCTGACCCATGGTAAACCGAATGTTCCTTTTCAGAAAATACCAGTTAAAGTGAGCGTACAAGGCATAATTTTCACCTAGGAAAGGGTTTTTCATATCCTGATAGGAGAAGGTAAAGCCCCAGTCGGGATAATTCCATCTGCCTTCAGGCTCGTTCCAGCCATAGGTCTTCCTATTGTATTGCAGGATGATCCCCGTAGGGTGACCGGTTATTAGGTGAGCAATATCGGGATTGTGTTCTAGTATACTTCCGGTGAATGTATCTACATCAATAGAAAATGGAAAAGTCTCACGTTGCTGGGCTACCGAAAACTGTAAAGAAAAAAGTAAGATGATTACGCAAAGAGAATACTTCATTTTTTCATAGAATCGTGTAAATATACACTAATCTTCAAATATTAGACGCCCTGTAAAAAATTCATCTACCTCAACAATTTCGGGACGATTCACCGCAATTATGTCGCCGGTTCCCCTAATCTCTCCCCGAATACTATTTAAAGGATTTACTCTCATGATATTAGCACTCCTTTGAAAGACAGCCAGGTCGTCCACGAAAAAATTTGCTCCTTCAAATAAGGGTAATTCATCTGTAAAAACAATTCTGGCTTCTCGTGCATTTCCACTTACAAAATATCGGCTAAACCCATTGGCTTCAGCAATGAGAAGATCACAATTTAATTCTACGATAAAATCTCCGCTTTTTTTCACATCATCAATTCCGCCGTTGGTATTACTACCCAACGAGAGAAGCGGATAGTTTAGTATCCCTTCGCTATACACGTTGCCAATTGAGGCATTGCGGATCTCGGTTAAATTGGGAGCTGTTACCTTAGCGATCACATCTTCATAATTTCTGAAAAGTTCGCAGGTATTATCATTTGTGATAACAAGTGTATTTCCCTCTACTGCTACCTTTATTTCTTCAAATAAATTCTTGCCGGCCTCTACACTTACCTTAATTTCATCACCCTCTTTAATTACAAGGTTGATATTATCTTCTATACGGATTCTTGTAAATTCAGCAACAGAAAATAACCGTACCTCCATATTGCCGGCCACCTGAAGACAGTCGGGGGCATCACTGTTATCACAAGCAGCGAGAATTACAATCAACAAGATGAGATACTTTTTCATATTACAATCTAATGCCAGCTCCAAATTCGATGGCTTCGGCATTTGCAGCATGCGCCTTGATGGTTAACGTGGCGAACCACATATCGTTAAAATAATATTTCCCCCCAACTCTAAGGTACACACGGCCTTCATATTGGTAAGGATAGTAAAGGTAATAACCTATTTGTGATAGCAGGCCAATATCTCCTAGCCTAAATTCATGACCTGCAAAGATCCCCACGCGTTTCCAATCGGTGTCAGGATCTATTTCCCGCTTCGGAAATGCCGCGGCTACATATCTGATCTCTTCTCGCAGGAATTCAGAAAAAAAGATTTCAGCACCCAATTGTACTGTACTAATATTCCCGAGGTGTTTATCTGCATATCCACTCACTACCGCAAATGGATGGGTTCCCAAATTGAGATAATCGCTACTGTTAAATCCGCCACTCACAGCAACATTCCAGTGAATAGCCGTATCTACTTCCTCTTTTTCACCAGTTATAAATACATTTTCCTCGGGAACCCTTTGGTTATATGAAAGAGCCATTTCGAAGGAAAGAATATTCGTCCCCGTATTCGGCGCTTTAACGCTCCCATTGGAATGATGATATAGCGAGATCCCGAAAAGTAATCCGAAATCATTCAGTAGATAGGGAAGGTCGTAATATAACCCCAGGGCGGTGGAAGCCAGTAACGGGCTGCCAAAAGCATTATTCTTCGGATTTGTTTGCAGGTCGAAAGGATGGGTATTATAACTTATCCCCTGTGCAAGATGTAGCCTTAGATTTCTGTTCAGAAAATAGAAATTGTAATGCGCCAACAGGCCAAAATTCTCTCCTAAAACCTCATTTCTAAAATCTGTATACTGAAACGACAGCCCCCAGTCCGGGTAGTTATACCGTTGCTGCCAGATCTTTTCTCCGTAGGTCTTACGATTAAATCCCAGCGTCACCACTTCGGGATGCGCCTTTACCAAATGAGCAATATTCTTGTTATGTCTAAGGATAGAACCGTAGCCATAGGAGACATCAAAAGAATATTTTCCGGGGTATTTTTCCTGGGCTATGAGCGGACCGGCAAGAATAAATAAAAATAACATCCATCGTAACATAACCTCTTCGTTTATTGCTTGCTTTGGTAAAAGGGGAGGGTAGCCAGATCTACGTTTCCGCCGGAAAGAATGATTCCAATTTTTTTATTTCTGAATCGCCCTTTTTCATTAATCAGGGCAGCCAGAGGTACTGCACTGGAAGGTTCAACCACAATTTTCATCCGTTCCCAAATAAGCCTCAGGCTAGCGATAATCTCATCTTCGGTTACGCGGATGATGTCCGGAACAAGCTGCTTGATAATGGGGAAATTTACGTCTCCCAAATTCGTTCTCAGTCCGTCGGCAATGGTGTTGGTGCTAGTGTTGGTTTCAATTTTACCCGATTTCAGCGACCTCCAGGCATCGTCTGCTTCCAAGGGTTCTCCGCCAATCGTTTTACAATTCTTACCAAAATAATGAACAGCCAGAGCTGTGCCGGCAATAAGGCCGCCACCTCCTATGGGTGTAAAAATAAAATCGAGTTCGGGTTGAGATTCCAGTAATTCCATGGCGGCCGTAGCATTGCCCAATATCACATTTATATCATTGGAAGGATGCAGAAAAGTGGCTCCTGTTGATTTTACTATCCTGGCAGATTCTGCCTCCCTTGCGGCCAGGGTAGGATCGCACTCGGTTATCAAACCTCCATAGGTGCGTACCGCACTCTTTTTCACCCCGGGTGCGGAAGAAGGCATGACTATAAACGCTTTTATCCCAAGGTTTTTGGCCGCCAGGGCCACAGCCTGTCCGAAGTTACCGGACGAATGTGTCACAACACCTGCTCCTTTATCATCTTCGGAAAGTTGTAACACGGCATTCATTGCCCCTCGCATTTTGAAGGCGCCCATCTTCTGAAAATTCTCGCATTTAAAATAAAGCCTGGCTCCGGTGAGTTCATTCAGTAAAGCCGATTCCAACACAGGGGTTCTGTGAACATAAGGCAGCAATACCTTCTTAGTGTTTAGTAATTCCTGTCGCTGTGGAAGGGCCGTATCCATAGCGTAAAAATAAATAAAATTAATTCCGCAGGTGAATTCCGCATTCCCTATTTTCAAGGGCTTTCACCGGATCGAAATAATTAAATTCGGCAGGTAATTCATGAAGGGTTAAATAGGATTTAAGCTGAGCATCGGTATAGTAATAGAACGGACTCACTTTTAAGATACCATCCTTATCCAGACTTAATATATCCAGTGAATCCCTATGTTTTGTCTGTCCTGCCCTTATATTAGTGAACCAGACATCCGGCTTGTATTTGTTTAGGGCCCTGGTAAAAGGTTCTAGCTTTACTTTCTCAGAAAAAACGGCGTGCTTTGGGTTTTCAATATCCGGCCTGCCAATAGTATGATTTAAAAATGCTGTAGTGTATTTTGGCGCAAATATTTCGATATTTAACTGCAGCCTTTCCATAAGGTATTTGGCATGCTCGTAGGTTTCGTCTGTATTGTAACCCGTATCACACCAAACTACTCTAATATCTTTCTTTTGAGTGGTTACAGCATGAAGCAAGACCGCCGAATAAGGCCCGAAACTCGTGGTTACCAGTGGGTTTTTGGCCAGACCTAGCACAAATGAAATGATCTCGGCCGGTTCTTCAAATCTTAAATTCTGATTGAATAAGTGAATGTTTTCTGAACTGATTGTATTCATAACTATAATAAACCTATAGATTTAGTAGAGTAAACAAATCTACGATAATATTTTACATGGGTTGCTATTAGCTTTTAATAAGATCCTCTAAACTTGTATTTTCAAGGATCTGTAGACAGTTATCCCGCACCTGGATCATTAAATTATGCACACTACAAGCCTCCTCATCGGGGCAGTCGTCGCATTTCTCATAAAAATTGAGGCTAACACATGGCATCATCGCTATAGGCCCTTCCAATATTCTGTATACGGCCGCGATAGGAATGTCTGAAGGATGTTTCATAAGATAGTACCCCCCGCCCTTACCTTTCTTGGACCCCAGATAACCAGCCTTCCGAAGTATGAGCAGGATGCTTTCCAAAAATTTATGAGATATATTCTCCGATTGCGAGATCAACGATATTTGCACAGGCTCGTTCTTATCCTGTTTCGCCAGGAAGGTAAGTGCTTTTAATCCGTATTTGGTTTTACGTGATAACATATCGAATTAGTTATAGTAAAGATAAGATTTCATATAAATTAGAATTTCTTCTTTTAAAATAATTGTCTCGCAATTGCCTTGATATTATCACTTTTACCCATGGAATAATAATGTAGAAAGGGAACATTCTCCGTAATAAGTTCCTTGCTTTGTTCTACACACCACTCTATGCCTACCTCTTTCACCTGTTGGTTGTTCTCACATTTAAGGACTTCTTTAATAAGTGATTCGGGCAGGTCTGCATTAAACCGCTGCGGAATTAAGTTTAGCTGTTTTTTAGTAGATATGGGTTTCAGCCCGGGAATTATTGGTGCTGTGATCCCGGCAGTTCTGCACTTATCTACAAACTCAAAGTACTTGTTGTTATCAAAGAACATCTGTGTTACTATGTAGGCCGCTCCGTTCTTCAGTTTCTTCTTTAAAAAATGGAGGTCACTTTCCATATTAGGAGCTTCCATGTGTTTCTCGGGATATCCGGCCACACCTATACAGAAATCAGTCTGTGCCTGATTCATAATTTCTTCGTCCAGATATTCGCCCCTGTTAAGTGCATCTATCTGTTGAACCAACTCGTTTGCATATCGATGTCCTTCCTTTTCTGGAGTGAAATAGGTCTCTGTCTTTACAGCATCTCCACGCAGGGCCATTACGTTGTCTATTCCCAGGAAATCCAGATCGATCAGGAAATTCTCGGTGTCCTCTTTTGTAAAGCCTCCGCAAAGTATATGCGGAATAGCATCTACCTGGTATTTATTCTGAATGGCGGCACAAATACCTACCGTTCCGGGTCGTTTTTTTACCACTTTCTTCTGAAGCAACCCATTTTCCATTTCCTTGTACACATATTCTTCGCGATGGTAGGTTACGTCTATAAAGGGTGGCTTAAACTCCATTAGAGGGTCGATATTGTCGAAGATCGACTGGATATTCTGCCCCTTTAACGGGGGTAATATCTCGAATGAAAACTGGGTTTTCCCTTTTCCGTTGGCAATATGTTCTGTAACTTTCATTTAATCTGCTAAACTTGTTTGTAACCATTTAAAGGCTTTTTCTTCTGAAATTCCTTTTCTCGAGGCATAATCTTTTACCTGATCTTCTCTAATCTTTCCTAAACCGAAATATTTCGCTTCTGCATTTCCGAAGTAATAACCAGAAACTGAAGCTGCAGGCCACATGGCCAGGCTTTCAGTGAGTGATACCCCTATGGTCTCCTCAACTTTTAGAATATCCCAGATGGTCTCTTTTTCCAGGTGGTCGGGGCAAGCCGGATAGCCGGGTGCCGGACGGATCCCCTGATAAGATTCGCTTATAAGTTCCGTATTGCTTAGTTCTTCATTGGCAGCGTAGCCCCAGAACTTTTTTCTAACCTGTTCGTGCAAATATTCGGCGAATGCCTCTACCAGCCTATCGGCGAGTGCTTTCACCATTATGCTATTATAATCGTCATGTTCTTGTTCAAATTTCAATGCCAGCTCGTCTGTTCCAAATCCGGCCGTTACACAAAAACATCCCATATAATCTGTAACTCCCGTTTCTTTAGGCGCGATAAAATCGGCCAGAGCCAGGTTGGGCCTGCCCTTTGCTTTTCTGGATTGCTGTCTCAGGGTATGGAACATCTTTTTTTCTGAAATACCTTCGGAAGGAACCACGATCTCAATATCATCATCGTTAAGGCTGTTTGCCTCGAAAATTCCGAATACCGCCCTGGCTTGCAATAACTTTTCAGAAATTAACTGCTGAAGCATTTGTTGAGCATCCTTGTACAACTCTGTTGCCTGCTCTCCTACCACCGGGTCTTCAAGTATATTAGGAAAACGACCATGAAGGTCCCAACTCCTGAAGAAGGGCGTCCAATCGATATAAGGCAATAACAATTCCAATTCCTGATCTAATATTTGATGGATCCCGGGTTTCCTGGGGGTAAATATGCCATCACTATTCCAGTCCAGAGATAGCTTATTCTGTCTGGCCTCCTCCAGGCTCAAATATTCTTTTTTCTGCTGGCGAC
>QQUG01000232.1 GCA_008501705.1 Flavobacterium sp. | reverse complement strand
AACCAACCTATATAGACAATTTCGATCTTAGGTTAGAAAAATACGGAGAGAACGGTGACTTTTTTGCATTGAGTGGATTCTATAAATCATTTCAGGATCCGATCGAATTATCATTCATTCGCCGCGCGTACGGACAATATACTCCTTTAAATTTAGGTGATGCAGAGGTGTTTGGAGGAGAATTGGAATTGAGAAAACGCCTTGATTTTATCCCAGGTTTTGAAGATGTTCGGGTTATTACTAATATTTCTATTATTGAATCACGTCAAAATTACAGTGAAGACGAACGAGAAGGAAGATTAGACAATCTGCGTGAGGGAGAAACTTTAGATGATACACGACAACTTCAGGGTCAAAGTCCGTATCTTATTAATGCCGGATTCTCCTATGATTCTGAAGAAACGGGATGGCAAGGTGGATTATTCTACAATGTTCAAGGTAAAACATTACAGATTGTTGGAGCCGGTGATGTGGCCGACGTATACACCTTACCGTATCACAACGTGAAATTTAATCTTTCGAAAACATTTGGTGCAGATAAAAATTCAACACTTTCTTTGTCCTTCGACAATATATTGGACGATGATGTGGAAAGTGTTTATCAATCTTTTGGAGCCGAAGATCAACTATTCTCCAAATGGAATCCCGGTCAACGAATTAGTCTTGGTTACAGTATAAACTTTTAGGTGGTATTGTAATATTTGGCCAATAAAAAGCCCTGATCTTAATTTGTAGAACAGGGCTTATATTTTTTATAGGAATAGAGGAATTTATCGATAGGATACAACTCTTGTGTCTTCTGCAGACCAAGTGGTTACTTTAGCAATCTTTGAGTTGCTATATGTTACTTCCTGAATCTTGTCACCCTGATAAAAATACCAGGTACCAACTTTCTGTCCTTTATCATATTTAGCAACGGCTGTTTTATTTCCGTCCAAATCATAACTGATCCATTCTCCCTGAAGCTTATTATCTTTTGTATAATAACCAGTTTGAGCAATAGTTCCGTTATCGTGATAAAGAGTAGCCTCAATAAGGCCATCATTTAAAACGTAAGCATCTTTTTTACATGTTTTTTTGCATTCCTGAGCAAATGAAGCATTTGCTGCGATGACAATTACCAGTAGGGCGATTAATCTTTTCATAATATATAGGTTTAAATTGTCGACCTATCAAAGATAATCAACACATAACAATTATGAAAGGATTAGGTAACATTAATTTAACATTAAATTCTTATATATCTTATTTACAGCGTTTTAACTGAGTGAAGATTTTATATATTCCACTATTGTTTTCAATGATTCTTAATGTTTTTTTAATAATTCGATGATGCTAACACCACATCGGAGCCATTTCTTTGCAGAGTCTATTTGGACATATACATCTTTTGAAAATCGTTAAGTTTTTGTCGACTAGATTTCTAAGATGGAGGGCCGCTTACTTGTAAGTGGCCTTTTTTATGCCTAAGTGCGCATAAAATCGCAGATTCAGCTTAAAAATTAATATTTACGAAACATTAAGTTAACATTGGGGTTGGTTCTTTGCAGCGACAAAAACTTAGAACGATTTTCATGAAACAATCTTACCTTTTCCTTGCAGTATGTTTTCTTTTTATTGCAACTGCAAATTCCCAAGAAATTAGTGATACTTCCTTTGGTAAAGGAATGATCAATTTTGTAGCTAAAGACAGTTCATTCAGCGTGAAATTCGCCCCGCGATTTCAAGTTCGTTATATAGCGGACTGGGAGCATGATGGAGATAATTATGGCAGCGCCGAACAAAACTTTCTTGTTCGAAGAGCTCGATTGAAGTTCGATGGGTTTGTATTCAATCCCAGAATAAAGTATAAAATTGAACTTGGCCTGTCTAACCGTGACATTAGCGGTGCGAACCAATTTAACAGAAACACACCTCGTTATATCCTGGACGCGGTCATCAAATGGAATTTTTACGAGAACTTCGAATTATGGGCCGGGCAAACCAAGTTACCCGGGAACGTAGAACGAGTAGTTTCTTCCGGAAACCTACAGTTTATAAATCGTTCTATCCTGAACAGCCGTTTTAATATAGATCGGGATGCCGGAATACAACTTCGTCATCATACAAAGCTGGGTGGAGATTTCTTCATTCGTGAAAAACTTGCAATTTCACAGGGAGAAGGACGTAATGTTACACAAGGGAATGAAGGGGGCTTACAATATACCGGTAGGCTGGAACTACTTCCTTTTGGAAAATTTAAATCGAATGGCGACTATTCCCAAAGTGATCTTAAACGAGAACCCAACCCTAAACTTATGGTGGGTGCTACATACGACTATAACCAGGACGCCGTAAAAACCAGGAGTAACCTGGGTAGTTATATGTTTCTGAGCGATGGGAGTCTTTACGAGACAGATCAAACTACCATTTTTGTTGATGCCATGTTCAAGTATCGTGGTTTTTCATTTATGGGTGAATATGCCAATAGGGATGCGGATAACCCTCTGGCGGTTGAAGCGGATGGATCACCAGCTTTGGACAGTGACGGACTACCAACCGGCGATGTGGTATTAATTGGTAATTCTATTAATCTCCAGGCTGCTTATTTATTCAAGAATAATTACGAGATTGCAGGAAGGTTTACGACGGCCGATTACGATGCAATTACCGGTAGGGCCATGGAAGAACAATACACCCTGGGAGTTTCCAGGTACGTAGTTGGACATAAGCTAAAGATTCAGTCCGACTTTACCTACGGAACCTCCGGTGGAGAGGCGGATTTCTTACAATTTAGAATAGGATTCGACGTACACCTGTAAGGAAGTAAAAGAGATAACAATTTAGTAACAAATAGCGCTGCGTAAAATGTGACATTTGTAGCGCGAAAAATTTACAAATAATGGATAATATTTATTTATTAATGATAGTGGCACTTGCCATTCTTGCGATTGCCGACCTGGTGGTTGGGGTGAGCAACGATGCTATCAACTTCCTGAATTCGGCCATAGGATCCAAGGCCATTTCCTTCAAGGCAATCATGGTAATAGCCAGTCTTGGGATATTTATTGGTGCCATCTCATCTAGCGGACTTATGGAAGTAGCCCGTAAAGGGATCTTTGTCCCGGGGGAATTCTATTTTAACGAGATCATGATCATTTTCATGGCAGTGATGATAACAGATATTCTGCTACTTGACTTCTTCAATACCTTAGGATTGCCTACCTCGACCACGGTTTCCATCGTTTTCGAATTACTGGGTGCGGCTGTCGTGATGTCTTTGATCAAAATAAGCAACTCAGATACAGCGGTAATTGGAGACCTCTCCAACTACATAAATACAGAAAAGGCAATTGAGATCATATCGGGGATACTGCTGTCGGTGGTGATAGCCTTTTCCGTAGGAGCGTTGGTTCAGTATCTGTCAAGGCTTATCTTCACCTTTCATTACGAAAAAAAGATCAAGAATTTCGGTGCACTGTTTGGCGGTGTTGCGCTTACGGCCATCACTTATTTCATTTTTATGAAAGGGTTAAAGGGTACCCCGTATTACGGAGATATGAAGGGCTATATTGAAGGAAACGAACTATTGATCATCGCCGGTAGTTTTGTTTTGTGGACCTTGCTCTCATTGCTTTATATGAAAGTACTGAAGAAAAATATACTCATTATAGTTATCGCAGTAGGAACTTTCGGTCTGGCATTGGCTTTCTCCGGAAACGACCTTGTGAACTTTATCGGTGTGCCAATGGCCGCTTACCATTCGTACGAAGCATGGGTGGCCTCAGGTGTAGATGCTACCTCCTTCTCCATGGAGGTACTGGCTAAGAAAGTACCAGCCGAACCATTATTATTATTCATCGCCGGTGGTGTGATGGTGATTACGCTGTGGTTCTCAAAGAAGGCTCGTACTGTTGCCGATACTGAGATCGGACTTGCAACTCAGGACGAGACCAAGGAGAAGTTCAAACCTAATATACTCTCGAGAGCTGTCGTGAAAGGTAGTACCAAACTCGCTTCTTTGCTTGGTGCTGCTATTCCGAATTCAACTCAGGAAAAAATAAACGCCAGCTTCGAAAAACCCGTTGTAACCTTACCAAAACACAAGAGCTACGAACTTCCGGCTTTCGACCAAATTCGTGCATCTGTGAACCTCATGGTGGCAGGGGTATTAATTTCGATCGCAACTTCTATGAAATTACCGCTGTCGACCACCTATGTAACCTTTATGGTGGCAATGGGTACATCCCTTGCAGACAGAGCCTGGGGAAGAGAAAGTGCAGTTTATAGAGTTGCAGGCGTATTGAATGTAATTGGTGGTTGGTTCTTTACCGCATTTAGCGCATTTATAGCAGCAGGAATACTGGCTTACCTTATCTATCTGGCACCTGCTCCTATGATCGCAGTACTACTATTGCTGGCTATATTGCTGTTAATTAGAAATTACATTTCTCATAAAAACAAATCGAATGCGATAACATCGCCGGATGAATTAAAAAAGGCTGAAAGTAGTACGGTACAGGGGATCATTGAAGAAAGTGCCGATAATATCGCGAAAACAGCATCTCGAACAAACAAAATCTATTCGTCGATTATTACCAACCTCGCAAAAGAAGATGCTACAAAGCTCAAGAAAAACAGACTGCGGGTAGATAAACTATCGGAAGAAGTAGATGAGCTGCGAAATAATATTTTCTACTTCATCAAAAACCTGGATGAGACCAGTGTCCGTGGAAGCAATTTCTACATCATGGTGCTTGCCTATCTAACTGATGTCACTCAATCCCTGGAGTATATTGCTAAAGTAAGTCATAAACACGTAAGAAATAACCATAAGACCTTACGCTTTAACCAGATCAAGGATCTTCAGAAGATCGATTCATCCTTTGAGCATCTTCTCCTGGATATAGAATCCATATTTAAAAACAGGGAGTTCGAAAGGCTGGAAGATATCCTCATTAGGAAGGAACGCGCTTTTAGTGATATAAATGAGATGATCGAAACACAGATCACCAGAACAAGAACAGAAGAATCAAGTCCGAAGAATACTACTTTGTACTTCAGCCTGTTATTGGAAACTAAAGATTTGGTGACGGCACTCATGAACCTTATGGAAGAATACTATAAGAGTTATAAGGGTTCTTAAATGAATAGGATTAAATAGGAAGCCCCGGATCTTCCGGGGTTTTTTTATACATGGTTTTCAAATAACGGGTCTCGTTCGCCATACAGCAGATCGGCGATTGTGATAAGCTTCTTGATGGTATCGTTCACGTTGTCCCTGTCGTTGACCAGCGAGGAACCCATATCAACAGTAATAAGACCTTCCCTAATGAGTTTTTCAATAGAATCGCTCATGCTATGGATCTCTGCGCGAGCCTCATCACGTAATTTCATTAGCTTCTCGTGGTAGGCATCTTTGTCCTTTTTAGTTCTGAAACGATAGATTATCCGTAGCACTTTGGCGATCTTCTTACGAAGTTTATAGTATTCCTTCCGTACATATTGATTTTCAGACTCGCCGTAGAGCACTACATTGGGTCCCAGTTCTCTCATGTTCCGGAGTATTTCAACCATCTTCCTGTTAGCGAGTTTGATCTCGGATACATGCTGGTTCTGAGATTCCGTTAGTTTGAAATTACTTTGCGCCAGAGAGGCATATCGAATGATCTCCCCATAGATCTTCTTGACCTTGGAGTGATATAGCTCGTGGACATCGGCATGCATATCCTCGGTGGAACGCTTCAATATATCCTTCATTTTTTCATCCGATTTAATATCGGACCGGTGAATATTTAATGCGTGAGCCACAATTTCGAAAATTGCATTCTTAAACAGGAATTTTGATTCTTTTTCAAGGGATATAATAAGAGTTTCCGGATATTTTAAGACCCGCTTTTCAAGAAATTTGGGTTCGTCGATCTCCTTTAGGGGTAGCTTCTTTTCGGGGACCAGCCGCTCTACCAATTGGCTGATGGGTTTCACGAACCACACCAATAGCAAGGTATTACAGATGTTGAAAATGGTATGAAACAAGGATATTGCTACCGGGATTGCCGCCGCACTAAGGTAGGGTGAATCTGATCCGATCCATTGGGCAATCCAACTTACCATCTTTAAAAATGGATAAAAAAGGATCAATACCCATAATACACCTATGAGATTGAACATCAGGTGCGCCCTGGCCGTTCGTTTCGCATGATAATTGGCTACGATCGCCGCAATATTAGCCGTGATAGTAGTCCCTATATTTTCACCAAGTACCATAGCCGCAGCCAGCTCGAACGGGATCCATCCCTGGGCCGTCATGATCAAGGTGAGGGCCATGGTAGCACTAGAAGATTGTATGATAACCGTTAGTAAAGTCCCAATGAATAAGAAGATGAGAACTGACCAAAATCCCAGATCCGTATACCTGGTAAGGAATTCCAGCATTTCGGGATTCTCGTTGATATTGGGTACCGCATCCTTAAGGAATTGCAGGCCGATGAAGAGTACGGCAAACCCAATAATAAATATTCCCCAGTTCTTGATGCTTTCCTTTTTCGCAAAAGTAAAGGCAAATCCAAATCCCACAAGAGGCAGCGCTATGGCACTCATACTTACTTTAAATCCGAGGATGGTAATAAGCCAGGCAGTGATGGTGGTACCAATATTAGCGCCCATGATCACACTTATCGATTCGGTTAAAGTGAGAAGTGAGGCGTTGGCGAAACTAACCACCATGAGGGTGGTAGCCGATGAGGACTGTATGACAGATGTTATGAAGAATCCCGTAAGTATGCCGAAGAACCGGTTCGAGGTCATTGTTGCCAGAATCCTTCGCATTTTGTTTCCCGCGAGCTTCATTAGGGCATCGCTCATCACCATCATTCCGAAGAGAAACAAACCCAGCGAACCAAATAACTGCAACAACTCGGTATATCCGTAATTCATAAAAAGTTTTTGCCGACCGAATAAAAGTACTAATTATCTAATACTGGAAAATGATAAATCTCATCTTATAGATTCCCAATAATTTTCGAAGCAATCACGGCCCAAATATCATGGTCCGGCGTCCTAAACATGGGGACTAACACTATCCACCATTTAATAACTCGATCAAAGGGTCGTTCATGTAATAATAATATTCGAGTAATAAAACCAGGAAGTTATGAATGAAATGGACAATCATACCCAGCCATAAGGTTCGGTATTTATAGCGTAGAAATCCCAGTACAATTCCAAAGGGAAAGATCCAAAGAATAGAAATGAAAGAGAAATGCACCAATGCGAAGATCAGCGCAGTAGCGATTATGGTAACTCGCGGATTGGTGACGTTCAGTAATTGGTTGAATAAATATCCCCTGAAGGCCAGCTCCTCGAAAACCGGGGCGATGATGGCGACAAAAATAAATGCCCAAAAGAATGAGTTTTCATACATCCCATAATCGTAGAACATATTGTAGCTCTCTTCACCCAGCACACGGGTCAACCACTCAATCCCAAAGTAGACGATACCTGCTGTACAAATTGGGAATAAGACGGAAAACGCAAGGTTCTTCAAATTTATATACCGAAATGTATACAGTTTCAAGATTCGCTTGAAATCAAATAAACTGAACATGATGGTAAGCAAAACGAAAACCGTTTCCAGTACGATCTCCGTTATCAATGAATCACTTTCAAGATAGATCACATAGGAAACTATGGCGTAAACCAGGAATGTGATGTAGAAAATTATTACCTGCTTTACACTTTCTTTTTCCTTTTTCGAAGTATCCATGGTTCGCTTAGCCCCACAATTTCCGCAATAGACATCGGTTGGCCCTAGCAGGTTCTTACATTGGGAACAGGCGATCATAGATTAGTCCTGTGATTTTCTCAGCTGTAATGCCGAATTAATTCCTTTGCTCAGGAACACAATAATGAGAACTTTCACAATAATTCCTTTGTAGATGGTTTCGGGATCCACGATGGCATTGATAACAATGGTCGTTAAATAAACAAGTAAGCCAAGAACCAGGGCGATAAGCGGGCGTTGTTGCGACCAGTAGGCAAGACCAAGATAAACGATGGTCAAGATACCCGATGCGATAAGCGTAGCTGTGTCGTCGTGCAAAAGGAAATAGCCAATCCCAAAAACTAAGGAGAGTCCTGCGATGATCAATAAGCTGTTTCGTCCAGACTTGATCTCTTTTCTGGCCATTTGGCTCTTTCGGGCATTCAGGACACGGTTTGCATGGAATCCGGACTTTTCTCTATCCGAGCCACGTTCTGGAAATCCACAGTTCACACAAAATTTATGGTCGACGGATATGGGTGTTTCACACTGGGAGCAATATAACACCTCCTCGGGCCGGCTGATAAGTTCATCCATAATAAAGGTAAAAAGCTAATATATATTAAAGTATAAAAAAAGGAGAGCATAAGCCCTCCTTTTTCATAATTAATAACACTTAAATTAAGAACCACACATCAAGCAGTCATCGTCTTCTGCATCGCGCGATTTGGCTAGCATCTCACGTAATTCCTGAGGAGTGAGTGGTTTATTGGACACTGCCGAGGTAGCATCCACACTGGTTTCCGCAACGGCAGCAACCGGTTCTTTTTTAGTTTCACTTTTTAAGGTAAACTTGATCGCATCTACAGCACTCTTGGTACGCAGATAATACATACCTGTTTTCAGGCCACTTTTCCAGGCATAGAAATGCATGGAGGTAAGCTTCGCAAAATTGGCATTTTCCATAAAGAGGTTTAGAGACTGAGACTGATCGATAAAGTACCCTCTGTGACGGGACATATCGATGATATCCTTCATACTCAATTCCCATACTGTCTTATACAATTCTTTTAATTCCTGAGGGATCACATCTACATCTTGTATAGACCCATTGGCGCGCATGATCTCTTCTTTCAGGTCCTCATTCCACAATCCTAGATTCACCAGGTCTTCCAACAGATGCTTATTTACTACGATGACCTCCCCGGAGAGTACTCTTCGAGTGTAGATATTGGACGTATAGGGTTCGAAGGCTTCATTATTCCCAAGGATCTGAGAGGTAGAAGCTGTAGGCATAGGCGCTACGAGTAGGGAGTTACGCACCCCGTGTTTTTTCACGTCTTTACGAAGTTTGGCCCAATCCCATCGACCGCTTAGCTCTTCGTCTTTTATCCCCCATAGATTATGTTGGAATTCACCCTGAGACATTGGAGACCCCTTATAACTTTCGTAAGGACCATCTGCCTTTGCCTCCTCCATAGAAGCAGTTACAGCCGCAAAATAAAGGGTCTCGAAGATCTCCTGGTTTAATTTCTGAGCCTCATCACAGGTAAAAGGCAACCTTAGTAAGATAAAGGTATCTGCCAGTCCCTGTACCCCAAGGCCTACCGGACGATGACGGAAATTAGAATTCTCTGCTTCCTTTACCGGGTAGTAATTTCGGTCGATCACCCGATTGAGGTTTTTGGTTACTCTTTTGGTAACTCTGAACAATTCTTTATGATCGAACGCCCCGTTCTTCACAAACATCGGTAGAGCGATAGAAGCAAGGTTGCAAACGGCTACCTCGTCTTCCGAAGTATATTCAAGTATCTCCGTACATAAGTTCGAGCTACGGATAGTTCCGAGGTTCTTCTGGTTACTCTTGCGGTTGGCCGCATCTTTGTACAGCATATATGGCGTACCGGTTTCTATTTGAGATTCCAGTATCTTTTCCCATAATTCGCGGGCTTTGATCGTTTTTCTGCCTTTATTTTCTGATTCGTACTTGGCGTACATGGTTTCAAATTCATCTCCGTGGGTGTCGAAAAGGCCGGGACACTCGTTAGGGCACATAAGTGTCCAGTCTCCATCCTCCTGTACTCGTTTCATAAACAAATCCGGTATCCACATGGCGTAGAAAAGATCCCGGGCTCGCATTTCTTCTTTTCCGTGGTTCTTTTTCAGATCGAGGAAATCGAAAATATCGGCATGCCAGGGTTCTACATAGATGGCGAAGGATCCTTTTCTTTTACCTCCACCCTGGTCTACATATCTCGCGGTATCGTTAAACACACGAAGCATTGGTACGATTCCGTTGGAAGTACCGTTTGTTCCAGAAATATACGAACCAGTAGCCCGAATATTGTGGATAGACAATCCGATTCCTCCGGCAGATTGTGAGATTTTCGCCGTTTGCTTCAGTGTGTCGTAGATACCGTCGATGCTGTCGTCTTTCATTGTTAGTAGGAAACAGGACGACATTTGTGGTTTTGGCGTTCCACTATTGAACAAAGTAGGAGTAGCATGGGTAAAGAACTTTTTCGACATCAATTCGTAAGTCTCCTTAGCCGCGGCCAGATCATTGAGGTGGATCCCCACAGATACACGCATAAGCATATGTTGCGGGCGCTCTACGATCTTCCCGTTTAGTTTCAGCAGGTAGGATCGCTCCAGAGTTTTAAATCCGAAGTAATCATAGCCAAAGTCCCGATTGTATATGATAGTAGAATCGAGTTCTTCTGCATTGTCTTTTATGATCTGGTAAACCTCATCGCTTAGCAGGGGTGCTTTTTTTCCGGTACGAGGATTTACATACTCGTACAGGTCTGTCATCACTTCCGAGAAAGACTTTTTGGTATTCTTGTGTAGGTTGGAAACAGAAATCCTGGCAGCCAGTCTTGCGTAATCCGGATGCGATGTGGTCATGGTTGCGGCGATCTCGGCGGCTAGATTATCCAGTTCGCTGGTGGTTACACCATCGTATAGCCCTTCTATCACTCGCATGGCAACCTTAACGGGGTCCACCAATTCGTTTAATCCATAGCACAATTTTCTTACCCGGGCTGTGATCTTATCGAACATGATGGGCTCTTTTCGTCCGTCTCTTTTTACTACATCCATTTCTGTTTTACTTTTATGAGGTTACTTAGTTGTAAAAGGGTGCTGCTGAGGCATTGTTAAACACCACATTATCAGCGATATATTATAAATTCCGCGGAAATGTTCCGCTCCTGGAATACGTTAGAAATCTGCGTCGAAACTAATCTTATTCGATTCCTTGTCTTTGTTGGTAACGCCTGCTTTCTGATATTCTGAAACACGCTTCTCGAAAAAGTTTGTCTTACCCTGCAACGAGATCATATCCATAAAATCGAATGGATTGGTTGCATTGTATTCTTTTTCACATTGAAGTTCAACTAATAAGCGGTCGGTTACAAATTCAAGGTATTGTGTCATGAGTTTAGCGTTCATCCCTATCAAACTAACCGGTAAGGATTCTGTTATAAACTCACGTTCTATATTAAGCGCATCTACCAGAATTTCGCGGATGCGTTCTTTCGACACTTTATTTACAAGGTGGTGATTGTGCAGGTGTACGGCAAAATCGCAGTGTACGCCTTCATCTCGTGAAATAAGTTCGTTAGAGAAGGTTAGACCCGGCATAAGACCACGTTTTTTCAACCAAAAGATAGAGCAGAAGGCTCCCGAGAAGAAGATCCCTTCCACGGCTGCGAAGGCAATAAGGCGCTCTGCAAAACTTGGGCTTTCGATCCACTTCAGGGCCCAATCTGCCTTTTTCTTGATCGCAGGGAAATTTTCTATGGCTCTGAACAACATGTCCTTTTCCTTATCATCCTTTACGTATGTGTCTATGAGTAACGAATAGGTTTCACTGTGTATATTTTCCATCATGATCTGGAACCCATAGAAGAATTTTGCTTCACTATACTGAACTTCATTCACAAAATTTTCCGCGAGATTTTCGTTCACGATCCCATCCGAGGCAGCAAAGAAGGCAAGTATATGTTTGATGAAATACTTCTCATCATTATTAAGTTTATTGTTCCAATCTGAAAGATCCTGATGAAGATCGATCTCTTCAGCAGTCCAGAAACTGGCTTCACTTTTTTTGTACCACTCCCAAATATCGTGATGTTGAATAGGGAATATTACAAACCTGTCTTTGTTATCTTGTAAAATGGGTTCTACTGCGCTCATTGTCCTTCGTGTTTTTGGATTTTTAGAAAATTTGTCGTTACTCGGGACTAACAAATATGAAAAAATCTAAGTTGAAAATCTTCAGAAATGAGAGTTGGTTTTCAACAAAGTTTTCAACATCTGAGTTTTGCAAGTGTTACTATAATTATCTTAAATTTAGCACTTAACTTACTGTTTATGTGTGCTTTATGTAAGTTTCTTAAACTTATGAACAATTTAGCTTGCAGTACGTTGAAAACCCCCTAAGCCTTCCATTTTATCACGGTTTGTTTACAATTTGATGATGTTTTCTTAGCCTTAATTTTCAACAATTGCAACTCAAAAAAATATTGAAATATTAACTTTCTAAATGCAGATTTTGAAATTCTGTACTTCAGAAAACAAAAAAATCGCCTTCAAAAATGAAGGCGATCACAGTATACGATTTTTTGTTCCTAACCCAGATCATCGGTGTCTAATTCATCTATCGCATCCCAGGTTTCATCCAGGTCCATATTTGTACCTCTTACCATTATGTAGAACCGATTGTCCTGCATGTATTGAACTTCAGAGCGACTGCCGTCCTTTCGGTACTCCTCAACGGCTTTACTACCATTCTTCATCAGGGTTCGTCTTACCTTGTACTCATCCTCTTCCTCGAAATCCTGAGAGAACAAGATCCGCATTCCGGCAGTTGCAGCAGCCCCCATTTCACCGGCCCCGTCCATGATCTGAACATGCAATTTCTTCGATTTGTCCTCATTTTGATACGTTGCTTCAATTTGTGCAATCTGCATAAAAGCGGTTTGGCCTGCTTTGTATCCGGTTCGCTTCATGCCATTTATTTCATCCGGTAACCAGGCTTTTAATTCTTCATTGGTAAGGGGTTCTTCATTCTTTAAATCCTCCATATCTTCCTGCACCTTCTCCATTTCCTTCACGGCTTTGCGGGTGTTGGAAACTGTTTCCTTAGTCTCTTTTATCTTTTTGGATACGGGATTCTCACAGGCTGTGAAACTCGCCAATATAGCAATGGATAACAATAATTTCTTCATAATGTAGCTTCTTTAGTGGTTATGTTTATGTAGTACTAATATATTAAATATCAACCAATTGATCATCGCCCGAACAGGTGATATTGTGTAGGGATTTTTACCGAATTGTCCTGCCTGAAGTTAAAGTCTGAAACAAAGCTCTATGTAAGGTAGATGTAGAAGAAAAAGTTGCTCTAAAGCTAATTCATGTCCAACGCCACTTTTTCCAGCTCGGCATACCAATGTTTTCCAAACTTTCTGATGAGCGCCTCCTTTACAAATTTGTACACAGGAACTTTCAATTCCTTTCCTAGTACGCAGGCGTCATTACAGATAGGCCATTTATGATAATTCACCGCGGCAAATTCGCTATAATCCTGAACTCTCACAGGATATAAATGGCAGGAGATAGGCTTCCGAAAATCTATCGCACCGGCATTGTACGCGTCCTCAATACCACATCCGGCAACACCGTGTTTTGAGAAGGTTACATAAGCACATTCCTTTCCATTTACCAGTGGAGTTTCCAACTCTTCCTGTTTGGAAACTATATGAGTGCCCTGGGCCTCAATGGCGGCTATTCCTTCGGGCCGTAGAAATGGTTTTACCCTGGGATATATTTCCTTAAGAATCTCTACTTCTTCATCCGTTACAGGCGCACCGGCTTCACCCTCAATACAACAGGCTCCTTTGCAAGCGTTGAGATTACACACGAAATCTTTTTCGATTATGTCTTCAGATACTATAGTTTTTCCAAGCTGAAACATGCCCCCAAAGATACATGCTTAAAATTGTTGGAGACCAAACTTTTGATGGAAATATTAATTCAGAAGACATAAAATTCGAACCACTTTACCTAATTTTGCAGCCTGAAATAACGAGTGATGACTTTAAACGCAAAAGAGATATTTACCGCCAGTATGGTTTTATTCGCCGTGATCGATATCATTGGGAATATCCCTATTATTATTTCCTTGCGCGAGAAGGACGGTCATATTCACAGTGAAAAGGCTTCGATAATTGCAGCCGTGGTACTTAAGGTGTTTT
>QQUG01000054.1 GCA_008501705.1 Flavobacterium sp. | reverse complement strand
CATGGTAATGTGTTCGAAGCTCTGGTGGGTGCTATTTACCTGGACAGAGGATATAAATACTGTGAAAAGTTCATTCACCGCCGAGTGATCAAACCCTACGTGGATATAGAACGATTGGAAGGAAAGGTGATCAGCTATAAAAGCTTATTTATAGAATGGTGTCAGAAAAACAAGAAACCATTCAAGTTTATTGTTTACGACGACACCGGAGCCGATGAATTAAAGCATTTTGCTGTGAAACTTCAGCTGGAAGACAAGACAGTTGCCAAAGCAAGAGCTACTTCTAAGAAAAAGGCCGAAGAACGAGCCGCAAAACGAGCTTTCTATAAACTTCAAACTGCCATAGAGAAGGATTTATCATAATCCAGACTGGCACAGGATTTTCGCAAACGTTTTCGATTACTTATTACTTAAATTTAAGGGTCTCTAAACATAGCATCCGCAAAACAATGTCTATTTTTAAGCAGTATTTTAAGATATGGCAAATTACAAATTGATACTGGAGGATGATTTTAAGGATGAATTCACCCTTATTGCCATACATTGTAGTGAAGAAGCATACAAGATGGCTTTTCTTCTCAATCAACATTTGTCATTACAGCTGAAAAGGAGAAGAACCGATCTTGATTTTTCTAAACACGGGTTGGAACTTTCGTTCCCCTGGTTCGAATTTGAAGATGAGTATGAATACACCACCTACGACCTGCTCGCAAATAGTTTTAAGACAATAAACGCAAGAACCATTGCCAGTGGCGGATTGTTTAATGATGAAGCTTCGGCCGAACTTATTACAGAATATTTAATACCCGAACTTAAATCTGCCGATTACCTGTTGAAAATTACTTCCGAGTCACAGCAATTACCAATACGGAAACTACTGTTGGATCTAAATGAGATCGACCAGGTAATTTCCGCCTACACAGTAGAAATAGAACAATTGAAATCTAAGAACAATTTAATTTTTGACTAATGCCAAACCAAAAAAGAACAAAGATCGTTGCAACTTTAGGCCCGGCGACTTCCGATAAGGCAACCTTAAAAAGGATGATCCTTGAAGGTACCGATGTCTTCCGAATCAACTTTTCACATGCCAATTACGACGATGTGAAAAAACGAATCGAAATTATCAGGGAACTGGGAGAAGAAATGAAGACATCCACGGCAATTCTGGCCGATCTGCAAGGGCCCAAATTACGCGTGGGAATGATGAAAGAAGAAGTTGTGGTAGAGCCTGGGGATACCATAAGGTTTTGTACAGGCGAAGAATTTGAAGGCAATAGTGAACGGGTTTATATGAACTATGATTGTTTTCCGAAGGATGTAAAAAAAGGAGAACGGATCTTGCTTGACGACGGTAAACTAATCTTCAAAGTTGAAGCCACGAACAAGAAGGATGAGGTGGTTGCCGTGGTATTGCAAGGAGGACCACTGCGCTCTAAAAAAGGAGTTAATCTTCCCAACACCAATATCTCGTTACCTGCCTTAACTGCAAAGGATAAACAGGACGCTATTTTCGCAGTTCAGCAGGAAGTGGACTGGATCGCTCTTTCATTTGTGCGACATGCCGAAGATCTTAAAGAATTACAGGCCTTAATAGAAGCGCATAGCGAATATAAGATCCCTATCATAGCCAAGATCGAAAAACCGGAAGCCGTACAGAATATAGACACCATCATTCCCTACTGTGATGGCCTTATGGTCGCCAGAGGTGACCTGGGTGTTGAGGTGCCGGCAGAGGAAGTTCCTTTAATCCAGAAGCAATTGGTATTAACCGCCAAAAGAGCTAGAATACCTGTAATTATTGCTACCCAGATGATGGAAACCATGATCAGTTCGCTTACACCAACCCGTGCCGAAGTGAACGACGTTGCCAACTCCGTAATGGATGGTGCAGACGCCGTAATGCTCTCCGGAGAGACTTCGGTAGGGAAATTCCCCGTTGAGGTTATCATGACCATGGCCAATATTTGCAGACAGGTTGAGAACAGTGAACTTATTAGAGTTCCGCAGGAGCCTCCCCATGTACGTACCAACAGATATATCACAAAATCTGTATGTTTTCACGCAGCCAAAATGGCCGATGAGATCGAGGCCACGGCTATTTGTACTTTAACAAATAGTGGATACACCGCCTTTCAGATTTCTGCATGGAGACCAGATTCACATATTTTGGTATTTACTTCGAACAAACGAATCTTATCACGGCTTAACCTGCTGTGGGGGGTAAAATCATTCTATTACGATAAATACGTAAGCACAGACGAAACTGTGGAGGATGTTAATAAAATGGCACTAAAAAGTGGTTATGTTAAAAAAGGAGACTACCTTATAAACCTGGCGGCTATGCCGATCGCAGAAAAAGGGATGGTGAATACGCTGAGAGTTTCACACGTATAAAAAAAGCGACCCGGAAGGGTCGCTTTGCAATACAAAATTTCTATTTAATTGTTTCAGTCCTGGAGATCTTCATACCATCTCCTACTTGTTCTATGGCAACCTTAGCATCAAATTGCTTCGAGCTATACACATAGGATATGTTTTCTAGCCCCTCATCATTTCTCTTTATTTCGAGCTGACTCGTCCATACTCCTTTTTTAGGTTTTCCATCGAATATGGTTTCGGAATTTTTGCCCTTTGGATTTGGGAAATCGAACTCCTTGGGAAAGTCGAATAACCTTTGTGCCATAAAAAAGGCTTCATGCCACTGAGCACCCGGTAGTACAATAGATTCTGTATTTACAGGATTACTGGCGGTTCCTCCGGTTTCTTCTGAATAGTTCACCTCCGGGAAATACTCCTGCAGCTCGGCCGCATAGCCTTTTACCGTAATATTTAGTTCAGGGGGGAAGTACCTGGATAAGTAGCCATTAAATGCAAATCCTTTTTTATGATTGAACTCTACTTCATTCATGCCTCCTTTTATTCCGGCTACGGTCATTGTATGCTTGTCTTCAGCATTGACCACTTTAACCTTTGTGCCATAGGGCATCCGGGCTAGTTTATTACTCTGAAGATTACCAAATTCCCTGAGACTTAACCCACTTGGGGCTGTTACATAGAGAAAATTTCCCCTATCGGAGGCGTCGGTGTTCACATCCGCTATGGCGAGGTCCTGAGTGGTGTTATCTGTTGATTCTTGTTCGGGATTTTCCTGAAGCGCTGAAGATTCGGCTTCATTTTTACAGGAGATGAATACCGTTGTTAAAACGAGGGTCGCTAGTGCAAAAACTACTTTTTTCATGATCGTAAAGGTTTTAGTTAATAATGAAATTCAAGTAGTTCTGCTATTCACTTGCTAAAAATCTAGTTTAAGTTGTACGTCAATGGTTTTATCCGGTGGAGGTTGTTCCTCCTTCTTGTTATCCTCATTATTGAGGTTTGATAAGGAAATTCCCAACAAACGTACCGAATCCTTCATTTTTTCCTGATATAACAAATCTTTAACGTTCTCCATTAATAATTCCCTTGAGGAAATGTAAAGCGGGAGCGTCTTGCTACGTGTTTGTAACGTAAAATCACTATACTTAATTTTAAGGGTTACCGTTTTTCCGGCCAAATTATTCTTTTTAAGCCGCCGCTCA
>QQUG01000222.1 GCA_008501705.1 Flavobacterium sp. | reverse complement strand
GTAGGTCTCAACTCCATCGCAAATTGAAATCGGCCACCGGGCAATCTGTGAGTCAGGTTATCCGTGAGATCCGTTTGGATGAAGCATTAAAGATCTTACAGAAAGAGGAAATGACTGCTTCGGAAGTAGCCTATAAAGTTGGTTTTAACAGTCCGACGTATTTCAATACATGTTTTCATGCTTACTTCGGGTATCCTCCTGGAGAAGCACAGCTTCAGATGGAATTGGCAAAATCAAGTTCAAAGACTGAGGAGTATCCCATTGCCCATATCCAACGAACCAGAATGAACAAGCGCCTTCCCATATGGTTGACCCTGGTGATTTTAGTGGTGTTGAGCTTTTTTGCATTTAAGTACTTCAGCATGGATAATGAAGAACCGACAAATACTTCCGAAGAAATAAAAAAATCCATAGCCGTACTACCCCTAAAGAACTGGAGCGGGGATGTAGAACTCGAATATGTGAGTGATGGAATGACAGATGCGATCATATCAAAGCTAGCGGAAATTGAAGATATAGATCGCGTGATACCGTTTACCTCTATGATTCGGTACAAGGATTCACAGAAAGATCTTCAGGAGATCGCCACTGAACTAAATGTGGCTTTCATTTTGGAAGGGAACTTCAAATTATCCGGAGAGCAGGTTCAAAGTAATTTAAAGCTCATTGAGGCTAGTTCACTCGAACAAGTCTGGGCCATGGAGTATACAGGCGCCTGGAAAAGTAATGAGATTTTCAAGATGCAATCGGAAGTTGCTCAAAATGTAGCAAATACCCTAAGTGCTGATATTGCCACGAATGAAATGACTGCACTTGATTATCAGCCTACAGAAAGTGAAGAAGCGTACCGGGTCTACCTAAAGGCCGAATATCAATTAAATAAGCTGAGTAAATTTGGACTGACCAATGCAATTGGTTTGTATGAAGAAGCTATTTCCTTAGATTCTACTTATGTTGAGCCTTATATAGGGTTGGCAACAGCGTATTTAGTTTCGGGTGCGGTGTGGGGACTTATACCCGAACAAGAAGCATGGAATCAGTCTAAACCACTCTTTGAAAAAGCGCTGGTTTTAGATAGTCTGGCATCCGGACGCAATTCAACGATGATCAATTTACAATTACACGGCGGTATATTTTATTACGAGCTTGATCTACCAAAAGTAGAGCGTCAGATCTTATTATCCTTATCAAACAAAGATGAGATATCGAGCGAAAACCTACTATTTGATTATGCGCGTAAGACTGGAAGGCTGGATTATTCTTTAAAACTCGTAAAGGATGAGCTTAAAATAAATCCAACCGACGGTCTCGAATATATGCAAATGGCTTTTCTTCATTTTATGAAAGGAGATACGAGGTCGGCATTGGCTCTGCTTGAAAAATACGATCCCTTGTATCAGGACAATTATTTTTACCTGCTTGAAACCTCTAAATGGTACTATTATATGGGTGAGATAGAAAAATCGAAACAACATCTTACAACACTCATGGAACGCCATGAAGATCGCCCGCCAATTGTATTTTGGCTGTTAGCGGTCCATAGTGAGATAGAGGGTGATGAGAATAAACTGAAATCTAATTTGGCAACTTTAAACAAGCAATACCAAAATCTTCAATCCGGTAGTCCCGCCTGGTTTCTAGCGCTGTTTTATTTCCATACAGGCGAAACGGATAAAGCCTTCGATTGGCTTCAAAAGTCATATGAAAGAAGAGAAGTTGAAATGACCTGGTTGAAGGAAGAGCCCATGTTAAAAGAGGTTCAGTATGACCCAAGATACATCGAACTTTACGAAAAAATGGGGTTTCAACACGTGGGTCGAAAATTGATCGAATAAGATATACAACATTTTAAATAGTTGAATTTCAGTAAAATGCAACATAATTTAAAGACTTACAATTATTTGCGAAGCCTTTTCAAAAAAACTTATAACAAATGGAAACATAGCTGTTAAGCATGACACAGCCTAATATCGAATATTTGGAGTATTAAAATTATTAACCTTTAAATATGATATTATGAAAAATTTAGTGAACATGTTATTAGCAGGAATGATTTCATTTCTTAGTTATGCTCAGGAGCCGAACAACCAGAATCCTATGGTTGAATTAGATGATGTCGTGGTAAGTACTGTAAACACATCTTATCTCGCCACCGTACAAGATGAGAATACTCCCAAAGAGGTTGCAATTTTACAGAGAGACGCGGCCAATTTCGATGTGAGATCTCATCTTGATTTCTCCGATGATATTAAAGGAGATACCTTCGAAATAGTCTTTAAAAATGCAAGGGGGTCTATCGATACTTTTTATAACAGTTTTGGCAAGATCGAGGCTGCCTATGAGCGTTTTAGAAATATTCTGTTGCCCCAGGCCATCCAACGTGAATTGTACCAGTCACACCAGGGATGGATCATGACAGGAAACCTGTACGCAAGTGCTTATGAAGGAGATGATCTCATCATTAGGTCCTATAAGGTACAATTAGAAAAAGGAGATGAAAAGAAAAGTGTGGTATTTCATTTAAAGAAGTAGAACTTCATTAATTCTTATAAAAAACCCTCGTTAACATGAGGGTTTTTTGTTTTTATATCTTGTATTTTTAACCGCAGCTATAAATAGCTCCCAACTTAGTAAATCCGAAAAATCATGTTACCCTGGCATCAATATCTATTAGGCGTAATTTTCGTAGCTGCAGGTTTTTATCACTTTAAAAAACCGAAGCTATATGAACGTATAATGCCTTCCTACCTGCCCATGCGTTCAACACTGGTGTTGGTGAGCGGAGCCGTAGAAATGGTTTTAGGTCTCATGCTACTGAATCCGGCCTCACAAAACATTGCAGCCTGGGGGATGATCGGCTTACTCGTTATTTTTATTCCGGTGCATATATTTATGCTTCAGAATGAAAAAGCATCGTTAAATCTTCCCAAATGGGTGCTCATCCTGCGTTTACCTCTTCAATTTGTTCTGATGTACTGGGTGTATCAATATTTATAATTAATGGAACTTTTCAATTCTGAAGATCATCTATCTACCAACCTTCACTTAAAGGATGCGGATGTCCGCTACTACCCATCTCTTATATCTTCCGAATTAGCCACCTCCTACTTTGATAAGTTATACGAAGATACTATATGGCAACAGGATGAAATCAAATTATTTGGAAAGGTATATCCTCAGCCACGTCTTACGGCCTTGTATGCTGATAATAGAAGACCCTACAGCTATTCCGGGATTATAATGCATCCGCTGCCTTTCTCTCCACTGTTGCATGAGATTAAACGTAAAGTTGAAATTATTTCAGAAATTAAATTCACCACCGTTCTGCTTAATCTGTACCGCGATGGAAACGACAGTAACGGTTGGCATAGCGATGACGAAAAGGAACTTGGGCAGGATCCGGTTATCGCATCGGTAAGCCTTGGGGCTAAAAGAAGATTTCAATTGCGGCATAAAAAAGATAAAAGCCTCCGTACAACTATAGAGCTGGAACATGGTAGCTTATTACTTATGAAAGGACCTACACAAAATAATTGGCAACACCAGCTTCCAAAATCGAAACGGATCATGGAGCCACGTATCAATTTAACCTTCCGTATTATTGCCTCATAAGACGAGACACTCCGGAAGGCGTTGTATATGTATACAGGGTAGATAACAGAACTAAAACGAGTCCGTGATATATTAGTTTTGGATAGATCCCGCCGGCAATTAAAAAGACCGACATGGAAAACGACAAAAAGATACCTGCGATAATAGTTTTCTTATAACAAATATTGAGAGATAGCAGCACCCCCACGATCAACTCGACAAACGGAACCACATTAGCTCCCGTCGATAGTAAAATTTCTCCTCCTATAAAAAACCTTGTAAAATTATACTCAACAAAATCAATGTATTCAGCCAGATGGATAATTTTCCATAAGCCGTGGAGCATTATAAGACCACCGGTAAAAATCCGTAGTGCGTTTTTAACCTCTTTTAACTTCTTCATTTTTCACAAAAAATCGTGCAAATTTACTCAATTTCAGTAAGTTATAAATGTGCATTTCATTAATGTTTTCATAAAAATGCAGCCATCGATACTAATTTTCGATATTATGAATACATAGTAAGATAAAATTCATTCATTTTGGCAGAACTTGTTTTTTTACCTTAAAATTAAGCTTTGAAGAATTTGTAGGATCACTGTAATTATTAATCGAAGATATCGTTCAGTACTTTTGCCAGTCGTATCCCACCTTTTTGCATCTGGAATCGCGCAGTTTCCACATACCTGTACATATAGCTATAGCCAAGGTCATCTCCTGCCTTAGTATTTTCGTAGATATCTTCACATAAAGCACGGCTTTCCTTCATCCAGTCGAGGATGGAACCATTTTGTATTTGGTCAAGCTGACCTTTTGAAAGTTTTCGGGAATTCGCAGCCAATTCAGAATAGGACATATTGTAGCTCTCTATCATTTTAGTATCCCATACTGTGTGTAGATTGGTTCCTTCACCAAACCATAGTACCTGGAAGTCGTTCCCGCCTTTATCTTTTGCCATACCCACGTGCAGAGGCTGATGCAGATCGCCGATAAAATGTACCAATAGCTTTAGGTGAAATGCCTTATCCTCCTTAGTAGTTGCTTCATCTTCCAGAATCTCTACACACTTATATATTCCTTGTATTAGATCTCCTCTGCCGCTTTTAGGGTGCGTTTGGTAATCACTTCCAAAGGGATAGTTCACAAAATGCCAGGCCCAGTATTCTCCGTATTTTTTATCACTTTTAATTTCATCTCCATAGGTAGAGACCAGTGCCAACGAAGCCCCGTCCAGTAATTTATTGATCTTCTTTGCAGCTTTTTTGCTGAGATATTGTTCGGCTATTTCGCCAGTTGTTCTGTGACCTGTACGACCCCAATCGAAAACTTTTTCGGCAGCTGTCATATTACATATAGAAAGCATAATAAGGAAGACTGTAATTCTCATGTTCAGTAATTTTTAGCAAAGATACCAAGCTTTCTAAGAAAATAAGAACGGCTTGTGTTTATAAATGTTAACTTTATTTCAGAAAGTAATTCAGACAATAAACAATATTTAAGTACTTAGCCGTGTTGTGTATGCTAAATCCCAATGCTATGACAATGAAAAACATTTTAAGTATACTTCTCTTTTTTTTCTTCGGAAAAGCAATCGCTCAGACCGATGCTTTTACTTCCGAAGAGATCAAGGTTACCGATCTAATTGAAGGCACCTTATTACTCCCGGATACCGAACGTCCTCCCCTGGTGATCCTGATAGCAGGATCGGGGCCTACCGACAGAAATGGTAATCAAAGTATGCAAAAGAACAACTCCCTTAAATTTCTTGCAGAAGGACTTTATAAGGAGAAGATCGCCACTTTTAGGTATGATAAGAGAATTCTCAAGATCATGAAAATGGGCAAGATCGACGAAACAAAGATCGATTTCGATCATTTCGTGGAAGATGCCAGGGATATTCTTAATTTCTTTAAGGACGATAACAGGTTTGGCCACCTCATCATACTTGGGCACAGCCAGGGATCACTGGTAGGAGTACTCGCTACTCAAGATGGTGCAGACGGATTTATCTCCCTGGCCGGAGCCGGTCAACCGATCGATGATGTGATCGTTGATCAACTCGAAAAACAGGCGCCCGGCCTTAAGGACAACGCCAGGCAAAGTTTCGA
Organism: Flavobacterium sp.; assembly: GCA_008501705.1. GTDB lineage: Bacteria > Bacteroidota > Bacteroidia > Flavobacteriales > Flavobacteriaceae > Pukyongia. Next base: position 8,335 of record QQUG01000222.1, on the reverse strand, counting down.
TGATCTAAGAGTGAACGGTGTGGCTCAAAATTATAGCCCGGGATTGGCATCTATTTTCAGGCCTTCCATTCAACCGTTCATTTTTAGCTGGATGAAATATGATCCGGCAAAGGAAGTTACAAAACTAGATGTTCCGGTGCTGATCATCAATGGAGATAAGGACCTTCAGGTTCATGTTTCGGAAGCCGAAATATTACACGCCGCCAAACCGGATTCTAAATTAGAGATCATTGAGAATATGAATCATATTTTTAAGGAGATTAAAGGCAATGATCTGGAGAATCAGAAATCGTATAACGAGTACAATCGCCCTGTAATGCCCGAATTAATTGAGGCTATAAGCGATTTTATCTCCTCTATCTAGTTTCAGTAATTATTGTATTTTGCAGACAAACTTATACAGCCATGCAGGATACAGCTTCAGAAATCATTAAAGATACCACCCCATTAATAACTAGCGACACTATTGTTTTTGGGTTATTGATGATCTGTCTCGGATTGATCTTTTACACCTCCTCTCGAAAGGAAGGATTTTGGCATAAATTCTACAAAATCGTTCCTGCGCTTTTTATGGCCTATTTCATCCCTGCCATCTTAACCACCACTGGCTTAATAGCCCCGGAATGGACCACCGTAGATGAGGCCGGTGTAGCAACCGAAGGTTCTACCAGCCTCTATTATATGTCCAGTAGGTATTTATTGCCTGCCGCCCTGGTGTTAATGACTCTAAGCATCGATCTAAAGAGTGTTTTCAATCTGGGCCCCAAGGCCGTTATCATGTTCCTTACGGGTACTACCGGAATTATAATTGGAGGACCTTTGGCACTACTTATTGTGGGATCTATTTTTCCTGATGTGGTAGCCACTCCCCTTGCCCCTGTACCGGGAGTGGGCGAGACCAACGAGATCTGGGCCGGACTGTCGACCCTATCCGGTAGCTGGATCGGTGGAGGAGCTAACCAGACTGCTATGTTCGAGATCTATGGCTATAACCCTAAATTATTTGGGCAGATGGTTTTTGTAGACATTGTGGTTGCCAATATCTGGATGGCTTTATTGATAATTGGTATTGGTAAAGCAGCCGGGATCGATAAATGGCTCAATTCCGATACTTCGGCTATAGAAAAATTAAAGGAAAAGGTTTCTAAATTTTCAAAAAAGGTAGAGCGTAACCCCAGCTTTGCAGACTTAATGATCCTGGCAGGGATCGCTTTTGGAGCCGTGAGTTTGGCCCATTTTGGAGCGGGACACATAAGCGGGTATTTCGAGTCTATGGTGAATAGCATGCCCGAGGGACTAGGACGGAATATGCTTAGTTTTATGAGTTCATCCTTTTTCTGGATGATCACAATTGCTACTATCCTAGGGGTGTTGCTTTCGTATACTAAAGCAAAGAATTTTGAAGGGGCTGGTGCTAGTAAATTTGGTAGTGTGTTCATCTATATACTCGTAGCGAGTATTGGTATGAAAATGGATCTCACCCTCATATTTCAAAACCCCGGACTAATTGCTATCGGTCTTGTTTGGATGGCCACCCATGCCGGCTTGTTGATCCTGGTCGCGAAATTGATCAAGGCTCCATATTTCTTCCTTGCGGTAGGGAGCCAGGCGAATGTGGGAGGAGCCGCATCGGCACCGGTGGTGGCTGCCGAGTTTCACCCGTCTCTGGCCACCGTGGGTGTTCTATTGGCGGTTTTTGGTTATGCCATTGGGACCCTGGGTGCCGTTGCCTGTACCTTCTTAATGCAACTGGTAACAGCCGGCTGATAATTGAGAAAAAAATAGCATCTTTGCGAGGCAAAAAATGTATAAATCCAAATGAGATATATAATCGGATTCCTTATTGTGTGTTTATGGCTCACCGCCTGTTCTAACGGGGATAACAGCATGGAATTGACAGGGACCATAAAAGGTCTTAAAAAAGGGACTTTACTCCTCCAGAAAATAGAAGACACCCTTCTGTTAACCGTAGATTCTCTTGTGATCAACGGCGATCCTAACTTTCAATTTTCAGAGGAAGTGCCCAGCCCGGAAGTGTATTATCTGTATCTGCGTCTCGAAAACGGCAACTTGCTGGATGACCGCATTCCGTTCTTCGCAGAAGCTTCAGAAATACATATAGAAACATCCCTTAAAAAATTTGGGAACGACGTTAAAATTAGTGGTTCCCTTAACCAGGAAAAACTGGAAGAATACAAACTCCTGATGCAACGTTACAGCAACCGGAATCTCGATCTTATTCAGGCGGAATTCGAGGCCAGGCAGCAGGGTAACGATTCCCTTGCGGGCCAATTAAAAATGCAACAGGATAAGATCTTAGCAAGTAAATATCTGGCTACGGTGAATTATGCGGTTCAGCAGAAAAAACACGAGATCGCTCCTTATCTTATGTTAAGCGAAGTCTACGACGCCAATTTGAAATACCTGGATACCGTGTACAGATCTCTTGATCCCCTGGTAAAGGAATCGAAATACGGTAAGGAACTGGCTTCTTTTATTGAGAATCGCCGGAAGGAAGAAAATTAACCCAGCGCGTTTATCTTATCGATCAATTTTCGACCGCGCTCTTCAAGCTCATTATTAATAGCCTTAAAGTGGCTTTTTGGATCTTCAACGTCTTTAGCATTTACCTTTTCAATTAATTCGTCGAAGATTTCAATGGCCTCGTCAATTATTTTTTCCGACTTCTTCGTGTCTTTTTCAGGATTAGTAAGTTCCCAGATATACACAGCTTCGATGATATCGCCCAGAACGTAATTAATATCTTTTTTCAGATCTCTAACACTTGCCATTTTTACAGAATTTATTTTGGCGCAAGTTACGAATACTTACGGAATGTAAACTTCCAATAGCGTAGCAGAATTCGTTTTTATTAAAATTTTATCAATACAAGCCGGGATGAGGATGGTTTCTCCTTTTTTTATTACTTCGGAATGGTATTCCGTCTGTAATTGAGCATCACCCTCTATACACATATATACCCTGAAAGAATCGATCTCCGCTGTTTCACGCTCGAAAGCCCGGGTTAAATTCAATTTATTGGTCTTAAAATAATCGGAGGTGCAAATATTTACAACTTGATTTTCCGCATCATCATAATCCATCCTTGCATTCGGATCCCGATAGTTTATGGCTTTCAGCGCCAGGTCTGTATGAAGTTCGCGCATTTTCCCATCTACATCGGGGCGATCCCAGTCGTAGATCCTGTAGGTTATATCGGAAGTCTGCTGTATCTCGGCCAAAAGGGTACCTCCCCCTATGGCATGTACCGTTCCGGGAGCGATAAAATATACGTCCCCAGGGGTTATGTCCTCTATTTGAAGGATGTCTGTGATATTTCCTTCTGAAAGTACCTTCTTATAGGATTCTTCGTCCATAGGGCGATTAAAGCCAACGATAAGCCGAGCCTGGGGATCGGTGTCTACGATATACCACATTTCTGTTTTTCCGAAGGAATTATGCCTTTCTGCTGCCAGCGTATCATCAGGGTGCAATTGCACCGAAAGATCCTCCTTTGCATCGATAAACTTGAAGAGCAGCGGGAATTCGGTATTGTAGGTTTCAAAAACCCTTTTCCCAAGAATGGAAGGTCCGTGTTGTTCCAACAGTTCCTTCAAATTTGTGCCTTTAAACTTTCCGTTAGACACTATGGAGATATTTCCTTTAACCCCGGACAACTCCCATGATTCGCCTATGTTTCCTTCAGAATTACCCTTACCAAAGACCTTACTCAATTTTTCCCCACCCCATACTTTAGGCTTTACTATGGGTATGAATTTTAACGGATAAAGGTGGTTTTCAGAATTCATGATCAACCCGTATAAAGTACAAAGTTTCTGGGGGTTTCATATAATTTGACCGAGAGTTCGAATTTCGAATCCAGCCTGGGTCTTAGTTTGTCCCAGATAACTTTAGCGATATTCTCGGCGGTTGGATTTAAATTTGAAAATTCAGGGACTTCCAGGTTTAAATTCTTATGGTCGAAGGCATCTTCAATTTCTTCACGAATAAGGTCCTTTAGTACTTTTATATCGATCAGGTAACCCGTTTCCGGGTCTACTTCTCCGGTCACTCCAACTTCCAGCTCGTAATTATGGCCATGGTAATGGGGATTGTTACATTTTCCGAAGATCTCCTCATTTTTCTCATCGCTCCAGTCTTTGCGATAAAGTCTGTGAGCAGCATTAAAATGCGCTTTTCTATATACTGTTAAACTCATGACTTCAGGTGTTCGTAAAATTTATCAAAGATGATCTTAAACCAGGCCGTATATTTATCGGAATGAGACTTCATGTCTCTCTTTACATCCTTTATTGGCATCCATTTCCACGAATGAACTTCATCTTTATTTATCTTGGGTTCATCATTGTAATTACCAACCAGGATATGGTCGAATTCGTGTTCGGTCAGTCCATTATCAAATGGGGCTTTATAGATAAATGAGGTAGTTTCTCTCAAATCTGTCGTAAAACCCATTTCTTCCTTAAGTCTACGAGTTCCGGCTTCTACATTCGACTCACCTTCTCTTTGGTGGCTACAGCAGGTGTTGGTCCACAGACCCGGTGAATGGTATTTGTGCAGTGCCCTCTGCTGAAGCATTAACTCATCCTTATCATTAAAGATAAACACTGAGAAAGCCCGGTGTAAAACCGCCTTTTCATGGGCCTCCTGTTTGGGCATTAGCCCAATCTGTTCGTCCTTCTCATTAACAAGGATCACAACTTCTTCCTGCATAGCATAGTTTCTTTTTGTTTCAAAAGTACGAAATCGCAGGGTGTAATAGCAACAAAAAAGCGTCCAATACAAGTATTGGACGCCTTAAGTGAGGTTAAAATATTCCTAATTCTGAATAATGAACATCGATCTTCGGTTGAGCTGATGCTCTTCTTCAGTACATTCAACACCATTAGAACACTGATTTGTTAATTGGTATTCACCATATCCACGGGCTGAAAGCCTGTTACGGTCTATACCTTTACTAACCAGCCATTCTAAGGTAGACTGAGCTCGTTTTTCGGAAAGTGCCTCATTATAGGCATCGTTTCCTCTGGAATCTGTATGAGATTCGATATGAATGATAAGCTCAGGATATTGTCTCATCGCTGCCAGGATCTTAGCTAATTCGATCTCTGCATCAGGACGAATATTGTATCTGTCGAAGTCAAAGTAAATAGGTTCAAGTTTAAGTCGGCAACCCAGATCGTTCGGCGGACAAGGATCGCATTCCAGAACAAGATCGGCCATAACGGTTCCGGATGCACTTGGTGTAGTAACCAGTTTTTCGTTGTATTCACAGCCATCGCCGATAGCGCGCACTATATAAACCGAACTACACTCGGCCAGATTGTCGAAAGAATAACGTCCATTGGCATCGGCTGTCATGGTCTTCACAACTATACTGTTCTCATCTAATAAGGTTACCGTAGCGTTAGCAACCGGTCCGTTGTTCACATTGCTGGTAATAGTACCTGCGATGGTAACTTCGCAACGCTCCTGAACTCTATATATCTCATCGGCTACACTCCCCTTCTCTCCGTCACGGTTGGACGAAACATACCCTATTCTTTTGCGTTCGTTTAATATAAAACCAAAGTCGTCCTTGTTGCTATTGGTTGGAGCCCCAAGGTTTTTAATTTCGCCGTCAGGCATTCCGTCATCTCCCATGGGAACCATGAATACATCATAACCTCCCAGGCCGCCACGTCCGTCACTGGCAAAATACAGGTTGTTGTTCTCGCTTATGAAAGGAAAGGACTCCCTGGCTTCGGTATTCAAAGCTGAAACATTCATAGGTGTACCATAAGTACCATCTTCAAGAATGTCTACATACCAGATATCCGACATCCCCGTGGTACCGGGCATATCAGAAGAAAAGTATAATTTTTTCTCATCGAGACTTAGAGCTGGATGAGCAACGGAGTACTCTTTACTATTAAATGGCAATTCTTCTATGTTCGTCCAGTACGTTTCACTGTTTTTTGTTGCTTTGTACAACTTCAAACGAATAGTTTTCTCCTTATCCCTACCTTTCTTACCGTCTATAAAATTATTTCGGGTAAAGTACATGGTGTTTCCGTCTTTCGTAAATACGGCAGAAGATTCGTGAAACCTTGTGTTTACTTCCCCGTTCAATTTAGTTGGATTGGAAAGCATACCATTTTCGTCCATATCTGCTTCAAACAGGTCCAGGAAAGGTTGTTGGTTCCATTCGTGAATTTTATCTCCTTCAGTCTGAATGGTTGCGGAAGCATAGACTAATTTGTTTCCGTAGAAGGCCGATCCGAAATCGGAGTTATCTGTGTTCACAGAAACCTTTTGAAGTTCAACTTCGTATTCCAGGAAGCTTGTATTGGTAGCCTGGATGATCTTAGGATCTCCTCCTTTACGGATGTAGGCTTCCATGAGCTCGTCTGCAACCTCATCCTGCCCAAGACTTTTCAGTGACTGAGCTGCACGGTAATAGTACATTGCTTCTGCTTCGTTTGGAAACTCGTTTACCAGTCTTTGATACCATTTGGCAGCATTGTCGTAGTCACTGTTCCAATAATAGGTATCTCCCAGGTTCTTAAATATTTGCGCTGAGGTGTATCCATCCTCAACAACTTTCAAATATATTTCACGCGCATCGATATAAGCGAATTTGTCGAATTCCTTATTCGCTTTTTCTACTTCTTTCTTTTGCGCAAATGACACACTGGTAAATAATATAACCAGGGTTAATAGAATAAATTTATTAGGTAATGTCTTCATGGTGTAAGTGTTTTAGAAGAATCGTGGTGTTAGTACCCTCTCTGGTGTTTTGAATACATCGAAACGCAGCATGATCTCATACGAACCATCACTGTAATCCTCTATATCCGTGGTCTGGAAATCGTATCCAAATCCTATAAATATCTCATCCGAAGCCTGGAATCCTACCAAGCCACTCAAGGCAGCACTCCATCGGTAAGCGGCTCCCAGGGTAAATTTCTCATTGATCAAAAAGTTGGCCGATACATCCCATTGTAAGGGTGATCCGCTAACAGCCTTTACCAGAGTAGCCGGTTTGAATTTCAAATTATCGCTCACATCGAATACATAGCCTGCAATTAGAAAATAGTGTAAGCGCTCTGCGGCTATGGTTTCCTTCTCTATATTGGCCAGGGATCCCTCATCGAAATGCTTGGTCGTTAAAAAGTTTGGTACCGATAGACCCGCATAGAACTTATCGGTGTTATAGTACACTCCCGCTCCTATCTGTGGCTGTAATTTGTTGTCTATATTATTCTGAAATCGTGGATCGGTCTGATCGAAGATATTCAGCTTGGTGAAATCTACATCCAACAGATCAAGTCCCGCCTTCAATCCAAAGGACAGCTCCCCGGTATCGGAGGTGTTGATCGTGTAAGAATAATCGATATTCACATTAGACTCAATGGCTGGTCCCAACTCATCGCGTACAATAGATATCCCAAGACCCATATTATCCAGAGAACCTATTGGCGTGTTTGCCGTAAAGCTAGCCGTCTTTGGCGCTCCTTCAAATCCAACCCACTGCGTGCGGTACAACAACCCAAAACTAAGGGCGTCACGAGATCCGGCATAGGCAGGGTTGACAATCTGCGTATTGTACATATACTGCGTATACTGGGGATCCTGCTGAGCCGTACCACTAAAGGTCCCAAGTAAAATCAAAAGTATGAGTGTTAGATAACTGTGTTTCATAGTTCAGTATTTTTAACCCGGAAGAGACCAACCCTCCCGGGATATTTTTGATTTTCTATCTATTTATGTATAAGTATCCAGTGTAACTCGACTCTCCAGGATTGTCCTCTCCTAAGATCGTAAGTACATAATAATACGTACCCGTTGGTAACATCTCGCCCTGACGTATGGTTGAACGTCCATCGGATATTCCGCGGAACACATTCTCCTCACCATTAGAGCCACCATAGCCATCGGTCTCCCAGACTAATACACCCCAACGGTTGAAGATCTTCATATTATTATTTGGATACTCCTCAATACCTACAACTCGGAAGAAGTCATTCAACCCGTCTCCATCCGGAGTGATACCGTTAAAGATCTCGAACGGTGGCTCTACCAATACATTCGGTAAAATAGTAACCGTTGGATCATCAGGCTCACCATCGCCATTGGCATCGAAGTTCGTTGGATCGTTCGGATCATCAGACAGATCGGTCACTTCGTTACCATTGATGTCGTATCCGGTCGCTACCGCCTGGTTAACCACCTCGCCGGCATCAATATCCGCCTGGGTGATCACATAGGTACCTGTAAAGGTCGTATCATCAACCTCACCCGGCTGAAGAACAGCAATCGGACCGCCTTCTAT
>QQUG01000103.1 GCA_008501705.1 Flavobacterium sp. | reverse complement strand
ACCATTCCCTTGAGAAGTCGTTCTGCAACCAGGTATATTCCGTGTAATGCGCCCCAGACAACAAAAGTCCAGGCAGCTCCATGCCAAAGCCCTCCTAATAACATGGTTAGCATTAAAGCGACGTACAAGCGGGTAATTCCGTGTCGGTTCCCACCTAAAGGGATGTACAAATAATCCCTCAGCCAGCTTGAAAGTGAAATATGCCATCTGCGCCACAGATCCGAAAACCCTATAGCCGCGTATGGATAGCGAAAGTTATCTGGAAGGGTAATCCCTAACATGAGTGCAATTCCGATCGCACAGGTAGAATATCCGGCAAAATCGAAAAATATCTGCCCCGAAAATGCCAGGGTACCTGTCCATGCATCGAGGCCATGGAGAACTTCCCGGCTTCCAAAAACGGTATCGGCATTTCCCGATAATAAAGTGTCTGCCAACACAACCTTTTGAAATAAACCGATGGTAAGCAAAAACAATCCCCACATAAACTGGTTGGCCGTAGCTTTCTTTTCGGAGTAAAATTGGGTAAGTAGTTCTTTCGCACGAACAATCGGTCCTGCCACCAATTGAGGAAAAAAGGTAACATACAATGCAAAATCCAGAAAGGTACGGGCAGGCTCCAGCCGCTTGTTATACATATCTATAGTATACGACATGGTCTGGAAGGTGTAAAACGAGATTCCCATGGGCAAGATTATATCCATAGGCCTGGCGGTATAGTCTACACCTACTGCGTTCAGTAGGGCGGTAAAATTCTCGAGTAAAAAGTCGCCGTATTTAAAAAAAGCAAGGAATCCAAGATTTACGAACATACTTAGTAACAACCAAAGCTTTCTTTTGCGCTTGTCCTCCAGAACAGCAAGCTTCTTACCTGCAGTCCAGTCGACCACAGTTGAGATCCAGAGTAGGATCACCAGGGGAGGGTTCCAAAGACCGTAGAATACATAACTCGCAAGTAAGAGCATTCTTTTTTTACCGGTCCAGCTAAAGAGTTTCGAGTAATACAAAGCCAGAACCAGAACCAGAAAAACTATAAAACTTAAGGAATTGAAGAGCATAACTATTCGGTTTTAGAATGGGTTAATACTCCGTCCTTTTTCAGGATCTTAATAAGTTCGGTGGTAAAGAAATCGGCATCCTCTTTAGAAAGGTGCGACCATTCCGGGAGGTTCAATCCCCGAAACTGTTCAAAGTCGGCATAGTGATAAGCTGGAAATTTCGACTTGATTACCAGGGAATCCCAGTATTCGGTTCGAGGAAAACCTTTGGTCTCTATTTCCTTAAACCAGCCATCTGAGGGGCATCGAACTAAAACAATCTGTCCTCCTTTTTCTCGAAATTTCTTAGCGTATTTCAGGAAGAATTCGGTGGTTCCCTTTTTGTCAGGAGGTGGCATATCGCCAGAGAGCATATCCTGCCAGGCTAATTTTATGGTGTTGGCATAGGCGGTATCGTTTGTAGTTCTTACAGACATCTGTACATTTCTGTCCAGGGAGACGTCTTCAAATTGATAGAAGGGTGCAGGGAGAGGACCCGCCCGCTCACCTTTTCTTAATCGAATTAATAATGTTTTAAGATCCACATCCGAATCCCAGGTCTCATCGGCAACGGTGACAAAAGCCAGGTTCTTCTGCAGGGGTATTGAAAGAAGATGGTTAAGACGTTGTGCATAGGTTCGGTCGTAATAATGCTGTATACGTTCCCTGGCACGACTTATGGGAGGAGCCTTCTCGAAGGTGGTGGAAAAGAATAAGCCTTCGGTAACTCCCATGATTATGGTGCCATTGAAATCTGTATTTTCAACGACATCCTGCAAGGTAGGTAAGGGGGATGCACCCTGAAATGCCAGCATAACCGGATCGGTGCCGGTTTGTTCTTTCCACAGATCTAGTTGTATATCGAACAGTATCCTAGACGATCCCATGAAAACAACCTGGTTGTTTGAAAGATCTTCCAATTTTGCACGTTGTATAGAAGACAAATTGTTATTGTCGTCTATATTGGGTTCCAACCCCTGAGATCTCCAATAGACTTCCCAGCAAACTATGGATACCAGACCCAGAATGACTGCCAGAATGAAAGATTTATGCAGATTCATATAGATTAATTAAGAACTACACCAAGCTTAATTTCCAAAAATGAAAGCGAAAGTTTACAGTAAAAAGGCGGAATTTTTGCCATAGATAGTGTGATAGCAAAAGTGCGGAGGTTGGCATTGGTTAGTTAGTTAGCCAGATAAAGATAGAAAAATTATCTTATTAAAAATTAGGGACTTATAAAATAAATTATGGTCTGTAAGAAATGGTATTAACCTATTAGAAGAGCAGAAATTGCAATAAGAGCAGGTAGTGCCTGAACAAAGAAAATCTTCCTGCTGGCTGTGATAGATCCATAGATCCCGGCAACCGCCACGCAAATTAAGAAGAACAAGGCTACATTTGTTCGCCATTGCTCATTTTCGATAAAGAAACTCCAGATCAGTCCTGCAGCAAGAAAGCCGTTGTACAAGCCCTGATTGGCTGCCAGTGGTTTGGTAGGCTCAAACAGATCCTTTGGGAAATTGCGAAATACCTTTCGGCCCCGGGTAGTCCAGGCAAACATTTCAAACCACATGATATAAAGATGTAACAAGGCAATAAAGCCTATGAGCAGGTTGCTAGCAAAAGACATGATCTTATAGGTTTGTTTCTATAAACTTACGACAATATTCCTTAATCTCATTTCTGGTTTTAAGGAAGGCCGCATGCATCTCAGCCTCCGAACCCTTGACTTTAGATGGGTCACTAAAGTTCTGATGTAATCTAAGCGCGTTCGGTGTCTTTATGATCGGGCAGTTCTCAAGTGCATGATCACAAACCGTTAGAATATAATCCCAGCTTATATCTGTATACTCCTCTACATGATTTGACGTATAGGGGCTTATATCAATACCATCCTCAGCCATGATGGAAACCGCATTAGGATTCAAACCATGAGTTTCTATTCCTGCACTGTAAATTTGTGCTTTTCCTTTGGCCATGCTATTCAAATATCCGTGGGCTATCTGGCTTCTGCAACTGTTTCCTGTGCAAAGAACCAGTATGTTTTTGAGATAGTTTACCTTTTTACTTCTGCGTTCCATAAGCACATTATCATGCCATACCCCATCGCGTTGTGCTATTTTTTCTCGAATCCCTAACACTCGGAAGCCACAATCTTTATGAAGTTTTATACTTGCCCGGTTCTGGGGGAAAATAGCTGCCTGTAAGGTATAGTAGCCTTCCTTTTCACTAAATTCTATTAAGTGTTCGAGTAACTTTCTTCCCAGACCTTTACGCTTATGAGCCGCTGCCACATAAATAGTGTTTTCAACAACCCCCTTATACACAGCTCTCGGTGAGGTAGAGCTCAAGGCACACCAGGCCATAACCTCATGGTTTTCTTCGATAACAAATCGGCCGTGGGCTAAGAATTTTTTATCCCAGCTATCCCAATCCGGGACAGCGGTTTCGAAGGTAGCCACTCCGGTGTCAAGGCCCTCCTTATAGATTTTGGCAACCTGAGAATAATGTTTTTTTTGAAGAGTTAGAATTTGCATAGTCTAACAACCTTTGCCAACGGTTTTAGCCATCGCCATTTTATGATCATATATAGCCACAAAATTGCCACCGTTATAATCGAAAATTAACGATTTATGCTGATGTGCCTGTAATAGCGATAGACATTCCGTTGTTTGCATTAGGGTTTATTAAAGGTTAGCAACATTTTTGTTCGACGGTTTCAAAAAACTTGGCGAACAGTTCTTTAAGCGATGTTAGTTTATCCTTATTGATATAGTAAAATTGCGACTTTCCTTCAAATTTACTTCGCAGCAAACCGGATTTCTTTATCACCTGCAAATGCTGGGAGGTTGTTGGCTGAGAGAGTCTTATTTTCTCTGAAATATCCTTACACAGACAGCCATCGCAATCGCCTATGTAATTGAGTATCGAAATTCTGGCCGGATGCGATAATATTTTAGCCAGGTCTGCCAGTTGATTTACCTGAACGGAATGCAAATGTCTTTTTGAAACGCCCATAAAATGTAATTTATATATCGCAATATAACGATATTAAAAGAAATTAAAAAAAGCCTTCAGGAAGTTTTTCTTCTGAAAGCTTTTTCATTTTATTGATGCTAGAACCAGGGTTTCTTACCTACCTGGTAGGTATTGTAGAAATCTTCATCACTTTTAGTGAGGTAGATGATCCCTTCAATAAAAGGAACGATCGCCACAGCCATTATGATAAATATCCCGATAATAAAGCAATAGGTGAGTAGTCCGATCACGAATCCCGCGAGTAGAATAATCCCTTCTTTATTATATCCAAGAATAAACTTGTGTATTCCCAGATAGCCTACAAAGAGTGCCAGTAAACCCGCGATGAGTTTTTTGTTCTCTTTACTTTGAGTGGCTTCGGTCCAGCCTTCCTTGAATTCTTTTGCCGTCGATTTAGCCTCTTGTTTTATCTCTTCGGCTGTTTCCTTGGCTTCTTCGTTGAATTCGTTGGCCTTGTCCTCCAGCTCATCCCCGAGGTTTTCGTTGTTTTCTTCAGACATAATTGAGTATCTTTTTTGGTTAGTATTCTAAAGTACGAAATTAAAACCAGCCCTTCTTATTTACCTGGTAGGTTTGATAGAATTCTTCATCACTCTTGGTTAGATAGATGATTCCTTCAATTAAAGGTATGATCCCACCTATACCACAGGTTACAAAGGTAATTACGATCTGAAGGATCCCCTCTTGTGTATATCCGAGGATAAATTTGTGGATCCCTAAAGAGCCAATAACGATCGCAAGAATACCCGCGATCATTTTCTTGTTCTCACTCTGAGTTACCTGGTTCCACTCTTCTTTTATTTCGCCGGCTGCTTCCTTGGCTCCCTCGCCAATTTTATCGGCTGCATTCTCAACACTTTCCTTTGCATTGTCGAATGTATCCTTGTTATTTTCTTCAGACATAGTTGGTTATTTTAAAATGTAAGTTTTAAAATTATAAAAAATAATGATAGCAGCGCTATGTTTTTATCATGGGAATTATTCGAAAGCGGCATCTACAGGTTCCCACAACTCGATCTTGTTTCCTTCCGGATCCAGGATCCAGCCAAATTTTCCGTAGTCGTATTCCTCCATTTCACCAACAATTGTAACCCCTTCGTTTTTTAACGCTTCGAGCAGTTCACTTAGATTTTCTACCCTGAAATTCATCATGAACTGTTTTTCACTGGGTTTAAAATATTGAGTGTCTTCTTTAAATGGGCTCCATTGGGTGGAACATTTGTTTCCAGCTTCATCCTTCCACCAAAACGTCCATCCGTATTGATCTGTTGGAATCCCCAGATGTTTCTTGTACCACGTCTTTACCATATCGGGATCTTTCGTTTTAAAAAAGAATCCTCCTAATCCTGTTACTCTGTTTTTCATGATCTTTATCTTTTTACATTCGATTCGTAAATATCTATCCATTCTTGCATGGTCATTTTACCCGAAAGTTCTCCAATGAGCTCATAGGGAATATCCTCTATACGCTTAAACCTAATACAACTTTTCCCCATGTCCAGCTTGTATTTACAATGTTTGGGATATTCACTTACAAACCAGTCGTATAGTTCTTTTTTGGCGTATATACCCATGTGGTATACCGCGATAAAATTTTTCTGTGAGGCTAAGTTCATAAAAGGTAAAGGTAGCTTTGGATCACAATGATATCCTTTGGGGTACTCACTATGGGGTACATAATACCCTATCATCCTATAGTTCATCCCTTCTTCAAAGCCTCTGGGCAGGTTTTTAAGGATGACAGAGCGCAGTTTAGCCATAGGCGCCTTGCGATCATCCGGGAGCATTTTCATGTATTCATTGGCTGTGGTTGCTTCGTTTTGCATAATAAGTTTATTTACGTTGTAAGATCAATGCCGAGATGATGGATATCACTAATCCTATCATAGCCACAGATATAAACATAATAAAGGCCATAAACGTGGAACCGCCGTAATCTTTCATTTGTTCTTCCAGAGCGGCTTTCCTGGTTTCAAACTCTTCGGCGGGAAGAGTGGCCTCCATATTGGCGATCATGGTAGTTTGATATTCCTGTGCGAAATCGGGGTTTATCACTGTGGTATAAATATAATCCACAATGCCAAATCCCAGTCCGGCAAACAAGGAAATTAAAAAACCAAGCCACAATGCTTTTCCGAAGCTAACTTTGCCATCATTTACATGATCCCTGTAATGGCGAATTCCGAAGAAAACAAAAACAAGAGACGCCAACATGGTAAAATACCCAATGACCTCCTGTACAGAATAACTCATGCCTTCCCCAATAAGAAAGGCTAGCAGAAAAAGTACAGATGCAGTTAGCAAGCTGTACAAACCGTATTTTAATACTGATTTTCTCATGAAATGTTTATTTTAAATGTTTCAGCAAATGTAGGCCCGGTTGTGGCGGATATACTCATACTAAAGTACCAATTCGTATCAAACTTTAGTACGATTTACCGTCTAAGACAGAATTTTCAACGATTTGGCCTGCTGAATGGCCTGGGTTCTGCGTTTTACATCCAGCTTGGAAAAAAGGTTGCTCACATGTGTCTTCACAGTACTTTCGGAAACAAATAACTTCTCTGCAATCTCCTTGTTGGACAGACCTTGTGCAATTTCCTGTAATATTTCGTATTCCCGGCTGCTAATTCCTAATTCCTGTATTTTCTGCTGGTCTATTTCTTTTTCTTCGGAAGTGTTTATAGTTTCTCCAGAGGATCTTCGGCTTAGAAGAAAGCCAATGAGCAAAAATAACAGGGCAATACCTGCAACCACAACCTCCATCTGCATATTTCCGGTAGTGACAGAATATTTGCTCAACTGAAAAAGCGTGAGTAAGGCAATAATTAGAAGCGTAAAAACTACGATCGTTTTCTTCACACTTAAAAGTAGAAAATTCTTTGGTTTTTAAGGTTCATCCAGCTTATCACTTTGCGATCGGAAAACTCTTCACGATCTTTTCAAAGATGGTTTCAGCCAGTTTTCGTTTGCTTTCTACAGTCCATCCTGCGATGTGCGGACTCAGGATCACATTGTCCATTTGCACCAGCTCCTTTAATGCAGGGGGCATTTCTTCGGAAGCGAATAGCGATTCGAACGAACTTTTTTCGTATTCCAAAACGTCCAGCCCGGCACCCAAAATTTTCCGGGACTTAAGGGCTGCGACCAGATCTTTCGTTACCACACTTTTTCCCCTGGCTGTGTTTAATAACCAAAAGGGTTTGCTGAAATTTGAAATAAAGGTCGCATCCACCATTTTATCGGTTAAAGGTGTCCACGGCGTATGAAGACTAAGCACATCACTCATTTCCTGTAGTGTTTTCAAAGACACCTGAGTGGCATTTTTATTTCCAACTCCGTCTTTGATATCATAACAAAGAACCGTACAATTGAATCCCTTCATTTTTTTGGCAAAAGCTTTACCCATGTTTCCGTAACCTATAATTCCAACGATCTTTCCATCAAGTTCTACCCCCCTGTTGGCCTCACGGTTCCACTTTCCGGATCGAACTTCGCGGTCTGCTTTGTTAAGGTTATTGAATAAAGAAAGCAGCATTCCCAACGCATGTTCACCAACGGCATTACGGTTACCTTCGGGGGCTGCAATGAGTTCGATGCCTTTGGATTCGGCATATTCTGTGTCGATACTTTCCAGGCCTGCGCCTACCCTTGCGATAAATTTCAGCTTAGTGGCGGCATCGATAAAATCGCGATCAATATCGAATCGGCTTCGTATCACGATACCGTCGTACTTATGGATCATCCTCTTAATTTCCTCCCTGAAGGCGGTATAATTCTCGGTATTAGTAAATCCAGCACGGGCAAGTTGTTCTATCAAAACAGGATGGTTGGTATCGAGGTGAAGTATTTGCATCGCTAGATTATTGGGTATTCGGTTCGTGTCTTGGTATCTATTACCTCCCCTGTATGTTTGGTGCTCAGTTTCTCAAAAAGCAGCAGATGAACCTCCTCATCGCCACGGCTTTTCGGACAATGTTCTACTCCTTTCGGAACTACAATTATCTCCCCGGGATGCACGATCTCCACCCTATCGCGGAAATGCATTTCAAGCACCCCTTTCTGTACAAAGAACAGTTCGTCTTCTTCTTGGTGAGCATGCCATACAAACTCACCTTTTATTTTGGCCAGCAGCACCTGCATATCGTCCACAACCGCAATACGGTGGGGATGCCAGTGATCTGTAAATTTGCCGAATTTATCCTGGATATTAATGGCGTTCATAGCTCTTTATTTTTATTCAAACAAAGTACGAATTTCTTCAGGAATTTTTGTGGGTTTTAAATTTTCGGTAGCTAGTAAACACCAATCGGTATTAGCCTCTACCAGCAGTTTCCTATCACTTTTCCGGAATATTTTATAACACCTTTTACTGCGTACGCCTTCAGCTGTGGCTACCCAGGTATCGATTTGCAATTCTTCGCCTTCAAAAGCTGCCGCCCTGTAATCTATTTCATGCCGAAGTACATACCAGACATATTTCTTCCGAAGTTCTTCAGAGGCGTTCTGTTCCCAATGTTTCTCGGCTGCATCCAGACACCATTGCAAATAGGTAAGGTTGTTCACATGGCCTCTGTCATCGATAGCAGACGCCGGAACGGTGATTTGCAGGCTGTACATCTCGAGGTTCAAAAATGAAGTATGATTTTAGATATCCAGAAGAACAGGAAAATTCCGAAGATATCATTACTGGTTGTGATAAAAGGACCGGTTGCGATAGCCGGATCTATACCGCGTTTGTCCAGGACAATAGGAACAAAAGTGCCTACTAAAGCGGCAACAATGATCACAGAAAGCATGGACACAGCAATGGTGATGCTCACCAATTGATCTTGACCTACTATGGTGCCAAAAAGTATAACCAGTAAACCCAGTGCAAGTCCGTTAATAAGAGCCAGACCAACTTCTTTTAACAGCCGGTTGAAGAGACTGCCTTTTACATTATCGTTTGCCAGACCCTGTACAATGATGGCACTGGATTGTACACCTACGTTCCCAGCCATGGCCGCAATAAGTGGGGTGAAGAAAAACAGAATGGGATATTGGGTGAGCGCTTCCTCAAAACCCTGCATAATGTACACACTGCCTAAACCGCCCAGAAGGCCGAGAACTAGCCATGGTAATCGTGCCCGTGTGAGTTGCCAGATACTATCATCGGCTTCAACATCACTAGAGATACCCGCTGCCATTTGATAATCTTTCTCGGCTTCATCCTTTATGAAGTCCATAATATCATCAATGGTGATTCGTCCCATAAGAATGCCGTCTTCATTGATCACCGGGATGGCCTCCAGGTCGTACTTATGCATAATTCGGGCCACTTCTTCGTTTTCGGTATTAACGGTTACGTAATCTACTTTTGGGATATATACTTCACTAATATGTGCTTTTTCTGGGGCTGTGAGCAGGTCTTTCAGAGATAATCTGCCTTTTAATTTTCCGTCTTTATCGGTTACATAGATGGAGTGAACGCGGGTAACATTCTTGGCTTGTCGTCTCATTTCACGTACACAACCCGCCACTGTCCAGGTTTCCTTCACTTTAACAAGTTCCTTCGCCATTAAGGCACCAGCCGTATCCTCGTCGTAATTAAGCAGTTCAACAATATCGGCGGCTAAGAGGTCGTCCTCGATCTTTTCTATTACCTCCTGCTGCATCTCATCGTCCAGTTCGGCTACGATATCGGCGGCATCATCGGTATCCATTTCCTGAAGTTCCTCTGCAATTTCCTTGGGGGATAACCTGCTTAGGATCTTCTCCCTTACATCGTCGTCAAGTTCCATCAAAGCCTCCGAAGTGATCTCACTTTCAAGGAGTTTGATGAGGTAAGTAGCGTCGTCGCTGTTCAGTTCTTCCAGGATCTCGGCAACATCGGCGAAGTGAAGTTCATGCAGCAATTCCTGCAGCCCTTTCCCGTCTTTCACGGAAATGAGCTGCTCGATCTGAGAAATGAAATCAGTCGTTAGCTGAAACTGCATCTTCTTCTATCTTTAGTGTGAGTGAAATAAACGCCTCGACCGAAAGTTGTTCCGGTCTCAGGCCAAAGATAGTATCTTCTTTTAGTTTTTGAGAAAGATTAAAGATTTTTAAGGAGTTTCGAAGGGTTTTCCGTCTTTGCTGAAATGCTGTTTTTACAACCCTGAAAAACAGTTTTTCATCACAGGGAAGGGTGTACACCTCTTTCCGGCTTAGCCGAAGTACGCCACTATCCACCTTGGGAGGGGGATTAAAAACTCCGGGTTTTACCGTGAACAGATACTCTGCATCGTAAAAGGCCTGCGTTAAAACCGAAAGGATCCCATAGGTCTTGCTTCCTTCGGAAGCGCAGATACGTTGAGCGACTTCCTTCTGGAACATACCTGTAAATAGAGGGATCCTGTCCCTATGTTCCAGTAATTTGAAGACGATCTGTGTCGAGATATTGTAGGGGAAATTCCCGGTAATGGCAAAAGGTTGATCGGGAAAAACAGTCGACAGATCGTATTTAAGAAAATCTGCTTCTACGATCTCCAGCGGTTTGCCTTTAAAATGCGCTCTTAAATAGTCTACAGACTCTTTATCCAGATCCAGGGCGATGAGTTGGATAGGTTTTTCAAGCAGGTATTTGGTAAGAACCCCCATACCCGGTCCAATTTCCAAAACATTATGGCAGGAGGTAAGGGTAAGCGTATCTGCTATTTTTTCGGCTATTCCTTCATCGTGAAGAAAATGCTGCCCAAGATGTTTTTTTGCCCGTATGGGTTTATGCATGGATTCAAAGGTACGTATTGTATTAGGATGAAAAACCTTCAGAAATAAAAAAACAGCACTCAATGCCTTATGTTTTAACCATTCATCGATAGTTTTTCCTGTTCACCAAAATATGTAAGAAATTTCTCTATATGTTGTAGCTTTAATTTGTAATTGTACCCTCTTAGCGCTTTACAAACCCCCCAAATCTCACAAAAGATGACAAAATTTCTCCTATTATTTGTGGTGATCCATATTGCATTTTTTGGTGTTTCTCAAACTAATAATGTCGATAATTTCAATACAATAAATAACGATAACGGCTTCAGGTTCGAGACCCTCACCACAGGGATCAACACCTCTTATTCTGATTATGGTTCCTGCTTGTTCCGAAATAAGTTCATTTCGTATTCCTCAAGAAAAATTGGTGCATTTGCCAGACAAGATCCTATTACCATGGAACCTTTCACTAATTTATTTTGTAATGATATACTTCCGGATTGGGATCTTGAACGTCCGTTACTGTTTTCCTATGTGTTGAACAAAAATGAGAATTTGGGAACTGTTACTTTTTCTGAAGATGGTTTTACCATGTATTTCACCACCAATTTGAAAGGAAATACCCAATTGTATCAGTTGTTCGT
The DNA here is from genome assembly GCA_008501705.1 of Flavobacterium sp. Lineage (GTDB taxonomy): Bacteria > Bacteroidota > Bacteroidia > Flavobacteriales > Flavobacteriaceae > Pukyongia. The sequence goes on along the minus strand of QQUG01000103.1, from coordinate 2,602 downwards.
GGCGAAAATGGACCCGGTAAAACTGGGCCGCTGGGAGAATATTACCCCAGTGAACTTTAATAGTGAATCCTATTCTATAGAAAATCCACATCTCAGCAGCGATGGCCGTACGCTTTTCTTTGCGTCGGATATGCCGGGATCTGTAGGTGGATTCGATATATACAAGGTGGATATACTGGAAGATGGCAGTTTTGGTTCTGTGGTAGCTGTTGAAGGAAATATAAACACCGAAAAAGACGAGAAGTTCCCGCATACTTCTCCTGATGGTAAGTTTTTATATTTTGCTTCCAATGGGCACCGGGGCCTGGGAGGCTACGATATTTTTAAAACTCGAAAAACCAGTGAAGGATACAAGCGTATTGTTAATTTAGGTAATACGCTCAATTCTACGGCGGATGATATCGCATTCATCCCGGCAGAAGAGATGCTGGGATATTTTACTTCAAACCGAAGTGGAGGAGAAGGCAGCTACGATATTTATCGGTATACGGAAACCAGAATAGAACATCAGGTGACGGGTAAAATACTGGATTTTGACACGGGATTCCCTTTAGCGGGTACTTCAGTAAAATTAATCGATACCGATGGCAATGAGGTAGGAAGTGTACTTTCAGATAGTGAGGGTAATTACCAATTCCAGGTACTTCCTTTCGAAAATTATACACTAACCGCCGAGAAAGACGGATATCAAACAGCTATCATCATGTTCGATACCGATAATAAAACCGAGATATTTAAACAGGACGTTATTTTAAAGATTAAAGCTGCAGAGATCGTCACCACAGAAGAAAAGACATATATAAAAATCGAGAACATTCAATTCGATTTCGACAGTGCCGTGATCAAGCCTGTTTCAACCATTACCTTGAATAAAGTTTATCGAACTCTTAGTGAGAACCCGGAAATGAAAGTTGCTATTAATGCGCATACAGATAATCGTGGGAACCATAGCTACAATCTAAGGCTATCACTTGCCCGGGCCAGATCTACAGTAGATTATCTGGCGGCAAAGGGGATTGCCTTAGACAGGATGATCCCATCCGGTTTTGGGGAAAGTTCTCCTTTGATCAACTGCACTCAATGCACCGAAGAAGAACACGAATTAAATAGAAGGGTTGAATTTATTGTGATGGATGAAGCGCCTCAAATTAAGTAGGACGCTTTTATAAATTGGATAGTTCTATTGTTCGCTAACCACTTCAAGTTCGGTGCGAAAAGCCACAAATTTGCCTTCAAAGGGTTTGCTTTGTGCCCTTAAGGCAGGAGCATTCTCTTCGTAGTATTTCTGAAGTGTTTCCAGTGAATCTGTACGATATTGAATAGAGTAGGTGATCCCACCCATTTCTTCCTCAACCCGCACACGGGTCATTAAGGCTTTGCTAAATTTTCCTGTATCAAGCATGGCCGGGATATGTTCTATTTGCATCCATTGCAACCATGTGTCATGGATATCTTCGTCAATATTGATGGTAACGTTGTATATGTACATTAAATCGTAATTAGTAGAAAGTTCTATTCTATTGCATCCCCTCGCAACATCCTGAAACGCTTACGTGCCTCCACAAAATAAATACTATCCGCAAAATCGTAGATGATCTGTTCATAGAGGTCTTTAGCTTTTTCGGGAGATCCGAGTTGGTTCTCATATAATTTGGCCAGACGGAAAAAGGCATCGTCTGCCAGGATATCTTCTTTGTAAAATTCGATGATCTTTTGGTAGTTAGCTTCTGCCTTTTCAAATTGCAATGTGGTTTCGTATAACTCCCCTTGCTTTAATAAAGCTTCGTCTTCAATTTTCTCTCCTTTGTGATTTTTAAGTATGTCATCTAATGCCGCGATGGCTTCCGGAAACCTGTTTTGAAGAGCCAGCAGATCTGCCCGCGCAAACTTTTTAAGCGCTGTTTGCGTAGAATCCTCCAGCGAATTGTCACGGATCATTAGGCTTAACTCCATGGCATCATTCGAGATAAGCTGGGAAGACGATTTCTTCAATACATTCAACTGAACCTGGGCCCATTGAAAGTCTCCTTTGTAATAACTCGTCTTAGCCACTTTAAACCTAGCTTCCTGGGCAAGCACATCGTTCTTTACTTTCTTCTGAATTTGTGAATAATAGATAAGCGCCTGGTTGAATTTTTCATCAAACACAAGAATATCGGCTAGCTCCATTTTTACCCTGGCCTGCTGGTATATCGACAATTCCTCATTGGTCAGGATCTTTAAGTTGGCAATGGCCTTTTCCTTTTTTCCAGCCTGAAACGCGAGAAAATGATTATAATCTAATTGTAATCCATAGGAACCACCATTTTTCCCGTAGTTATCGAGTAAATTTTCAAACTCAGTTTCTATTTGAGGGTAGTCCTTTGGCTGTGCGATATCCAGCATGATCTTCATACGGTATTGCTGGCCTTGCATTGCTGCCGCCGGTGTAGGGGCATTTTCTATAATAAAATCCACGATCTCTCTCGCATTGTCATAATCCTTTTCATCCATGGCAATGAGAGCCAGATCCACTATCCCGGTAAGGTCCCTTTGATCACGCCTGTAGATAGCCTTTTCCTGAGTAAATGCCTTTTTGAAATCTTTTTGCTGAATGAACAAC
>QQUG01000159.1 GCA_008501705.1 Flavobacterium sp. | reverse complement strand
ATCGCAGAGGAAAAAATAGATAAGGACATAAAGATCTACAACCTGCTGCCTCATATGCATTACCGAGGTAAGGATATTAAGTTTTCGGTGATCTCCCCTGAAGGAGATAAAACTACCCTGGTTCATGTGCCCGACTACAACTTTAACTGGCAGTGGATCTACGAGTTGGAAACCCCTTTTGTAGCTAAAAAAGGTTCGACCATCCTGGTAGAAGCTGTTTTCGACAATTCGTTTCAAAATCCGCTGAATCCCGATCCTTCCAAAGAGCTCAAGTTCGGGCCTCAGAGCACAGATGAAATGCTGTACGGTATGTTCAATTATACACTTGAGGACTAATTTTCAACGGTTCGGAACTGTTCTATGTAACAAAATTATCGACCTGATCGTCTTAATAGCGTAATCAGTTCAATAAACCAATCAAGATGAAAATTAATAAATTAAACCCTGGAACAGAACAGTTAAAGCCGAAACGGAACTATATTTTAGCGATCTACATCGCCATGATCTCGGCCTTTATGATTAGTTACAGTGTGGTAACCGCCATACAATTCCTATAAAAAAACCCTCCGGAGCTAAAGCACTGGAGGGCTCTCTTCTTCATAGCAAAGTTGCTAATTAACTTAACTAAACATTGTCTGGCATTCGATACTATATTTACGTAAAATGTGATTCGATGGTTTTCTATTTTGTATATTTCTGAAAAACACAATCAATGATCAGAGCACTCACTTTTTTTCTTTGTGGCATCATCTTACTTGGTTCCTGTAAAAATTCTGAAACGGAAGAGGCAAAAAATTCCGAAGAAACTGTACTCACCACGAAATATTACCTTATCCGGCATGCAGAAAAAGATCGAAGTGATCCCGAAAATCGAGATCCGGCCTTAACTGCTGAAGGTACAAGCCGTGCCAATGGCTGGGCAGCCTATTTCGACACCATCTCACTGGATGCCATCTACGCTACAAAATATGTACGAACAGTGATGACTGCAACACCAACAGCTGAAATGAAGAAACTAAATGTGCTGCCCTACAACCCTGCAGATCTTTACAATGACGATTTTAAAAATAGCACGCACAACAAAACCGTATTGATCGTAGGGCATAGCAATACCACTCCGGCCTTTGTAAATAAGATCATAGGCGAGGAAAAATACGGAGACATGGACGATACGGATAATAACAGTCTGTTCGTTGTTACTTTGAGAAAAGATAGTACCGAGGTTGAAATTCGCACTCTGAACTAATGAAATTATATTTTATGAAACACCTCTTAGCAATGTTATGCACGGCCTTTATGGGTCTGTGGGCTCAAACGCCTGCCTACCTAACAGCCGTTGAAAACTTCCAAACATCGTATAACAATAACAATGCAGAGCAGATCTTTAATATGTTTGCTCCCCTCATGCAGGAATCGGTTAACCTAGAAACTACCGATCAGATAATAAAGTCCTTTCAGTCGCGATACGGAGAAATGAAAAGTTTCGAGTATACAGAAAAGGAAGGGATTACAGAAACCTTTCTGGTTCATTTTGAAAAAGGGAAGCAAACTATGCATATTACACTCAACCCCGATGGTAAGCTTTCGGGCTTATTGTTCAAGCCTTTTACAGATAGCAGGCCGCCTAAATTTGAGCGAAACAGCACAGCCTTGGGCCTGCCTTTTAAAGGAAAATGGTTTACGGTTTGGGGTGGAGATACCAAGGCGCAGAATTATCACGTCAATTTTCCGGCTCAGCGGCGCGCTTTCGATTTCCTTATCCTGGGAAAACAGAATAAAACCTACGAACGCAGCGGTACCCGTAATGAGGATTATTACGCCTTTGGACAGCCTATCTATGCAGTTTGTGACGCGGTTGTACACGATGTGAAAACTGGAATAGACGATAATAAACCCGGAGAAATGAATCCGGCCCAGCCACTGGGAAATGCGGTGATTTTAAAAACAAAAAACGACGAGTATATCTTCTACGCTCATTTTGAGAAAGAAACCATTAAGGTGGAAAAGGGACAGGAAGTAAAACGAGGTCAATTTTTAGGGAATTGTGGCAATTCGGGAAATTCTTCCGAACCGCATTTACATCTACATATCCAGGACGGCCCGGACCTTTACAGTGATGTAGGCGCAAAATGTTATTTCGATTCTATAATGGTGAACGGAGACCTGAAACTAGACTATTCCCCGGTTCGTTTAGATGTGATTTCTTCCCCTGAAGAATAATTTTGTAGTATTTTTGCCGCTTATGGCAATTCAGAAGAAGGTACAGATAAAGAACCGCAAGGCTCGTTTCGAATACGAGATCCTCGATACCTATACTGCAGGCATTGTGCTGCGGGGTACAGAGATCAAAGCTATTCGGGAAGGGAAGGCTTCTATTGCCGAAGGTTTTTGTGAGTTTAGTAATGGTGAGCTATTTGTGATCAATATGACCATTCAGGAATATTCGCATGCAACTCACTTTAATCACAACCCGAAAACTGAACGCAAACTTCTCTTAAATCGAAGTGAACTAAAGAAACTTGAGAAGGAGGTGAAAAATACCGGACTCACTATTATTCCGCTGCTGTTATTCACCAATGAAAAAGGTCTCGCCAAACTGGAGATCGCCCTCTGTAAAGGAAAAAAACAGTACGATAAGCGCGAATCTATTAAGGAGCGTGATACCAAGAGAGACCTCAGCCGGATCAAGAAATCTTTCAATAATTAATAGCTTATAGACGTTATATTTTCCCGAACTAAAATTGTCTATGTTCAATTTTCTATTTTCAAACAGGTGTCGAACAACCTTTACGGGATTACTTACGTCTTATAAATAGATAGCCATCAATGAAACTAGCATTTCGACTCCTTCTTTTATTACTTACCACACAATTATCTGCCCAGATCGTGGGGAAGGTAACCAATCCTAAGGGTGAGCCTCTCCCCTATGTCAACATCTACCTGGAAGATTCGTATACGGGTACTACCTCCAACGACGACGGGAATTACGAACTGGCCGTAAATAAAACTGGAAATTACACAGTTGTCTTTCAGTTTCTGGGGTATACCCGAGTAAGGAAAGAAATAAACATCAGTACGCTCCCACATATTCTAAACATGACCATGAATGAGGAGACGACCAGTCTCGATGAAGTAGTGATAGATACTTCCGAAGACCCTGCTTACAGGATCATTAGGAACACCATCGCTCAACGGAAGGCCAACCTGGATCGTATCTCACAATACGAAGCCGATTTCTATTCACGCGGTTTATGGCGGGTAGATAGTATCCCCGAGAAGTTCATGGGGCAGGATGTAGGAGATTTCGATGGTCAGTTGGATTCCACCCGGACCGGGATCGTATATCTTTCAGAAACCATATCAAAGATCGCCTACAGAAAACCAAACGATTTCAAAGAAACCATAGTAGCCAGCAAAGTAAGTGGAAACGACAATGGCTTTAGCTTCAACACCGCTATGGACGCCGAGTTCTCATTTTATAAGAACACTCTCGCTCTCAATGCATCTATTGTGTCTCCAATTGCAAGCAACGCACTTAGTTATTACAATTACAAGTTGGACGGGGTTTTCTATGAAGGGAAAAAACTCATTAATAAAATAATGGTTACCCCTAAACGCCCTAACGACAGGGTTTTTGAAGGGGTGATCTATATAGTGGAAGACGATTGGCAGCTATACGGGCTCGAACTTTCTACCAACGGTCAGGCTATACAGATCCCATTTGTAAAACAACTTGTATTTAAACAGAACTTCAGTTTTGACCCAAAAAATAATTTCTGGGTAAAACGATCGCAAACCATCGATTTTGGATTTGGTTTCTTCGGGTTTAACGGAGATGGCAGGTTTATTGCCGTGTACAGTAATTATAATTTCAACCCCCAATTTGAACAACGATCGTTTACAAACGAAGTGCTATCCTTCAAGCCGGAGGCTAATAAAAAGGATTCGCTGTTTTGGCGTGGGATTCGTCCCGTACCCTTAACAGATGAGGAATTGAACGATTACATAAAAAAGGACAGTATACAGCAATTGCGCAAATCTAAACCCTACCTGGATTCACTGGACAGGAAAAATAATCGTTTCGGACCACTGGATGTGTTTTTTGGATACACTTATAAAAATAGTTTCGAGAAATGGGACCTCAGTTATAAGGGACCTCTGCCCGGAGTGAATTTTAATACAGTACAGGGATGGAACGGCAATATAGGCCTTACATTTTTCCAGGCCTATGGCGAAACCAGATCCCGGTATTTACGTATTAATTCCAACTTCGAATATGGCGTTTCCGACAAAAGATTACGCCCCAAGGTTGGAATAACATATAACTATAACCGAAATAATAATTCGTTCGTTGCATTAATTGCCGGAAACGCAGCCACACAATTTAACCGGTCTGAGCCTATTAGTCCGTTGATCAATTCTATCGCTACGCTCTTCTTCGAAAGAAATTATATGAAGGTTTTCGACCTTACTTATGTGAAAGCACACTGGGGACAGGAATTGTTTAATGGCCTCTATCTGCAGGCCAGTACGGGATATGAAAAACGAAAACCGTTGTTTAACACCACCGATTATGTGATCCTTCCAAATGATGAGGTAGATTACACAGTAAATAATCCCAGGCCGGCCGAAGACGGGATCACAGCTGTCGACATCCTACCCCATGATATCATCAAATTTAAGTTAAGCGCCTATGTAACCTTCGGACAAAAATATTACAGTTACCCGGATGGGAAGGTTAATATGGGCGGAAATAAATTCCCGCGCTTGCGATTAGAATTCGAAAATGGCCTCGGGGCCTCCCAAACTGACTATAATTATAGCCAGCTAAATGCCCACGTTTCGCAAAATGTTTCTATTGGAAATAAAGGAAGACTGATCTATCGATTAAAAGGAGGTACTTTTTTTAACGGGGATGATATTTCATTTGCAGACTATCAGCATTTTAACGGAAACCAGACACGTGTGGGGACCTCATCTACATACAGTGAAACATTCAACCTGCTTCCTTACTACTTGCTAAGTACCAACCAAAGTTTCTTTGAAGGTCATGTTGAACACAACTTCAGAGGATGGATGCTAGGCAAGGTGCCGGGAATCAACAAATTAAATTTCAACCTAGTGGCGGGTGCACACATGCTAAGTATTGACGGGAAAAAACCGTATACCGAATACTCCATCGGGATCGACAATCTGGGCTGGGGTAAGTTCCGGTTTCTAAGGCTGGATTACGTACGATCCCACTACAATGGGGTGAGTGATGGAGCTGTGATCTTCGGATTGAAATTTTTAAATCTATTCCAGTAAATTAATCTTCATTTAAGGATGTGTGCCGATGCAGATGATTCCAGTAGAGTTAAATTTATTGTTTAATTTCACATTTCTTCATTAAATTTATCGAATGACCGACTTACAAATAGCGCAAAGCGTACAAGAAAAACATATCCGCGACATAGCGGCAAAACTCAACGTTTCAGAAGAAAATTTAGAATACTACGGCAATAACAAGGCGAAATTACCACTATCTCTTATTAACGAAGAGAAGGTAAACGCCCATAACCTTATTCTTGTTACTGCCATCACCCCCACTCCTGCGGGAGAAGGCAAAACCACAGTATCCATTGGTCTTGGGGATGGGCTCAATCATATTGGTGAAAAAGCAATAACAGTTCTGCGGGAACCTAGCCTTGGCCCTGTATTTGGTATAAAAGGTGGAGCCGCAGGTGGCGGGAATAGCCAGGTAATCCCTATGGTAGACATCAACCTGCATTTTACGGGAGACTTTCCAGCCATAGAAAAAGCCAACAACCTGCTGGCGGCACTTATCGATAACAATATTCAGAGTAAGAGCAGAAGCCTGGGCATCGACCCGCGTACCGTGCTGTGGAAGCGTTGTATGGATATGAACGACCGCGCCTTGCGGAATATAGTAGCAGCGCTTGGCGGAAAAGCGGGTGGTGTTCCAACCGAGACAGGCTTTAATATCACTGCTGCCTCAGAGATCATGGCTATCCTCTGCCTAAGTAAAGATTTTGAGGATCTGCAGCTGAAATGCGGAAATATTTATGTGGGTGATACCTTCAATGGGCAGCCCATTTATGCCCGCGACCTCAACGCCCAGGGAGCCATGGCTGTTCTGCTCCGAGAAGCCATTAAACCCAATTTAGTACAAACACTGGAGGGCAATCCGGCCCTCATTCACGGTGGACCTTTTGCGAATATCGCACAGGGAACTAATTCTATACTGGCTACTAAAATGGGCCTAAGCCTGAGCGATTATGTGGTGACTGAAGCCGGGTTTGGTGCCGATCTGGGTGCCGAGAAATTTTTGAATATCAAATGTCGTGAGGCCGGTTTTTCCCCTAAAACGGTGGTACTGGTGGCTACAATTCGCGCCTTGAAATATCACGGTGGCAAACCCCTGGACCAACTTACTAACGAAGATACAGCCGCGCTGAAGGCAGGGCTTCCCAATCTGGAACGTCATATTGAAAGCCTGAAGAGCTTTGGGATCCCCGTTGTGGTGGCAGTAAATGCCTTTGGAAGTGATACCGAAGCCGAAAAAGAATTGCTGGCAAACCATTGTGATTCGATGGGAATTCCAGTGGCGATAAGCAATGGCTGGGCGGATGGAGGAAAAGGCTGCGCAGAGCTGGCAGAAAAAGTTGTGAAGGCTGTCGAAAGCTGTAAAAACACCTTCCGCCCTACTTACAATCTGGAGGATTCACTATTAACTAAGATCGAAAAGATCTGTTCCAATATTTACGGAGCCGATGAAGTGGAACTTTCGGCCAAAGCCAGACGCCAATTAAAACGGTTTGAAGAACTTGGTTATTCTAATTTACCAGTATGTATGGCCAAAACTCAAAAGAGCCTGAGCGACAACGATAAATTGCTGGGCAGGCCTGAGAATTTCAGCATACATATTAGAGAATTGGAGATCGCTGCCGGTGCGGGCTTTGTGATCCCCATAGCAGGAAATATGCTGCGTATGCCGGGACTTCCCGCCACTCCTGCTTCAGAAAATATTACCATCGATAAGGACGGAAATATAAGCGGATTGTTTTAAACACTTCTGTGTCTTTAGGACGATTCAGGGTGTAATACGAGCTTCCCAATTCGGTTTGAGTTTTAAAAGTATCCCGAAGATTCCCAGTAATATAAACATGGCCAACATGTACCATTCAATTGAAATACCGGCTGTATTTTCTGAAAGGTTTACAGGGACGAACCGGTTGTTTTCCAATTTTAGGTTAACTGTGTAGTTATTGGAATTTTCCATGGCAAACAATGTTCGCTCCGATCCGTCATTCAGGAACATAAAAATACTTTTGCTTCTGTGCATATCCCGAAACAGCTGGTTTTCCATCCTAACGGATTGAATATCCTCCGGCAGATCTATCAGGTACACCGCTATGGTTTCATGTCCTAGCTCGATCACAGGAGTGTTTAAGGTGATCTGCTGGTCATTAACAAATAGTTTCAAATTATTTCCTAAAAGTTTGGCGGTTAGCGCATTGAATTCTTCAGGAGTCGTATAGCCAGTAGCTGTATACTCCTCGTGTACCACCTGTTCGAAAGCCGTTAGGGCAGCTCTTAACTGAAGTGTCCACTGCCCGCTTTCATCTTCCATTAAAACAATACTCGATTGTGCAGGCGAATGAGCAAAGCCCATCAGTGGGATCAATAAAATAAATCCTGCATAGAAAGACCGTATATTGTTTTTAAATCTATTGTACATAAGCACCTCTTAATCCATTTATAAAATTATTATTTCCGGCCTCATCGACATGATAGTGGTATCCACGGGTGTCATCGGTATGGCCGCGCAGGTCGTCTAAATCGGTAGGTGTATTTCCGCTGATATCTTGCAGTTCATAGATCCCGTATCCATCCAGTGCATAGCCAATTAGGGCGGCATGGCCGTCTGTCTGAGCTATTTTTGTACTGTATCCTGTAGCCGCATGATAGTGATATCCCTGATGAACATTAATGTGTCCTCCGGCATCGTCGAAAGGAGCCAGGGTATAAGCACTTAGTATATTGTTTACAGGAGCCGGGGCCGAAAATTCGATCCCATTTAATGCTATACCTCGTGTAGAAGGTACATTTATCTGCCCTCCTGGAGCTGTGGCAAAATAAGTAGCTGTATTCTGATACACTGGTGTTATAGGTATTGTCCAGGTTTGGGATAAGCTAGCTATATAAGCCGGAATACATTCCACACAGTAATTCTCGTATTCACTTCCCACATTCGGATTCGCGGCGTTGATACAATCTTCTTCTGTTTCAGTGATAAAAACATCGCCATTGGCATCATACATAAACCAGTTGGGATCGTTGTAGAAGGTCGCAAGGTTTTCTATAAATGGTCCATCCACATCGTAAACTACTCCACTTTCCAGCCAAATTCCACCGGCATCTGTACCATTGGCAATATTTTCGGGACACCATGGTCCCATTTCATGATCGGCAGGTGTACTATTCGTTACGATCTGATAACACTCTGTTTCGGTACCATCCGATAACGTACAGGGCACCGTGGAAATGGTAACAGATGCCGTAGTGAAATAAGATGAATCTACATTTATAATAACACTGTCGTCGTCATCGTCTACCGCCGTTGTTGTATTGGTATCATCATTACTGGAACAGGACGATAAAGAGACAAAACCTAAGGTTGCATATATTAATGCAAGAACCGAATATTTTATAAGATTAGAACTCATGATCATTGGATTTGATTTGTTAATTTCTACAAGTAAAATGTAGAATTATATTAATGTAAGTAGGATCTAAAAAAAGTTCGAAAGTACTTTAGAGTGTGAGCAAATTTTTTTACAAAAGCTCCATAACGAATTATGAAGCTTTTGCGAAACAAACTAACTAAAAAACACTATCTACTAATTTCCTCGTCTTTTGCCTTTGGGCTTGGGTGCTTTACTAAATTCCTCCTCTGTGATGAACCCATCTTCATTGAGATCTACATCGGCAAAAGCATCTTTTAAAGGTCCCTTTACCTCTGCTTGAGAAAGTTTCCCATCCTCACTGGAATCCATTTCTTTAAGCAATTCGCTAAATGTTGGAGGTTTCTTAGACTTTCCGTCCTGGGGCTGTGCATATGTAACTGTGGCAATCCCCAGGCAAAAACCCATTACTAGTAATCCCTTTTGTAAATTCATCGTTTTCATATTTTTTGTTTTAGTGATCGGTAGTATGACCCAACGTCCACACAAAAGTTGTATCACCTTAGTTGGTTTTCAGCGAATGCGGGAAGAATTTCTGCAGATAGCCCAAAATCGCCTTTGAAACTTCAAGCCCTGCGTCTTCCGGCAGTGTAAAATAGAATCCTGCTGTTTATTATTTTACTTTATTTGTACTATGAGATATATAAATAGATATATTCTACAAGTGATATTTTGGCTTGGAATCTGGTGTCTGCTTTGGATCTCTGCCGATACAGATATTAGGTTCATTCTTGAAAACGCCCTCGCATTCGTATTGCAGTTAATTCTCATTTTTGTACTAATCGCCTATGCGGTTCCAAAGTTTCTTTTTCAGAAAAAAATTCTGCAGTTCTTAATTATAACCATTTCTGCTATCCTGCTAAGTGCCTTTATTTCTTCTGAATTTGGCCCATCCCCTAAAGTTGGTCCGCCACCGGGGCCCGAAATGAGGCCGGGATCGGCGAAGTTACCCTCCCGCTTCCTTATTCACCTGCTCATCATGTCCATCTCCAGCGTTGCTGCTGTTTTAATTGAGACCATCATTTATGCTCGAAATAAGGAACAAATGGCCGCTCTAGCCAAGGCAGAGCTTATAGAGAGTGAATTGAAATTATTGAAGATGCAGATAAACCCGCATTTCCTGTTCAATGCTCTCAACAATATCTATACCCTCTCGGTAACCAATTCAGAAAAGACCCAGGAGAGTATCAATACGCTTTCAGAAATGCTTCGTTATGTGATTTATGATTGTGAGCAGGCCCAGGTTCCCCTAAAAAAAGAACTCAACTATATACGTAATTATATCCGCCTCTTTAATCTGAAAAGCAGCACGCATTTTGATATTAATTTCCATCAGGAAGTGGCGGATGATAACACTATTGTAGCTCCCATGATATTTATACCGTTTGTAGAAAACGCCTTAAAACACAGTGGTATTGAAAAAGGAAAAGGTAGTTTTGTACTTATATCACTGGTTCAGAAAGGCGATTCGATCGAATTCACTTTAGAAAATAGTTTACCTTCCATGCCTAAAACGAAAGATACAGCTGGAGGAATTGGATTACCTAATGTTCGCAAACGACTGGAACTTTTATATCCTGAACGGCACGAACTAAAAATAACAAAGTTGGAGACCTTCAAAGTATATTTAAAATTGATGTTAGCATGAGTTCCATACAAAGCATAATCATAGATGACGAAGAATTGGCCAGAACTCTCCTAAAAACATACGTGGATAGGGTAAGTTATCTCAATTGTAAAGGCTCTTTTGAAGATCCGATGGAAGCTTTGGACTTTATACGCCAAAACAAGGTTGACCTGATATTCTTAGACATACAAATGCCCGAATTAAAAGGAACCGAATTTGCCGAAATTATTTCAAATACAGCGGTGCGAATAATTTTCACCACGGCTTATTCGGAATACGCCTTGCAGGGCTTTGAATTGAACGCTCTCGACTATCTCGTAAAACCCATTACTTTTCAACGGTTTTTAAGCGCGGTTGAAAAATTTCCCCTCCCCGAAAGTAAAGAAGATACTATCGTAATAAAATCCGGTTACGACCTCCATAAGGTTAAATTAAAAGATATTATATACATAGAAAGCGAAAGTGAGTACGTGAATTATTTTCTTGAGAACGGTAAAAATATTCTTGCCAATCAATCCCTGGCCAAACTTGAAGAAACTCTTCCTAAACTATTTATTAGGGTACATCGGTCTTATATTGTAAACCGAGATAAAGTTACAGGGCTAAAGAGCAGGAATCTATTGCTGTCCGGTCACTCCATTCCTGTAAGCGACAGTTATTTTACAATGGTAAAGAAGGATCTTTTTTAGCAAATTCACTATCTTACTTTTTGGTTTAATTAAGCCGTGTCGAACTGAAAGCCTTTTAACTTCCAGGTGAAAAAAAATGACAGTGTCATTGTTAGGGATATTACGTTAATGATGCTTAACCAATATGTAAATTACATTACAATGAATCCGGAAACAATTTCTTATAATAATGCTCTGGAGGGCGAAGAGAAATCTATATGTGACAACCTGGCTTCAGTTATAGATATGACTCTTCAGGAAGCCGAAAATAAAATATGGCACAGGCATCCGGTGTGGTTTTTAGACGGTAATCCTGTGGTGGGTTATTCGAAACAGAAGGCGGGGATCAGGCTGATGTTCTGGAGTGGGGCAAGTTTTAATGAACCCGATTTATTACCGGGTACAGGAAAATTTAAAGATGCTTCCATTATTTATTCTTCACTAAATCAAGTGAATACCGAAAAACTTGCCCGCTGGCTGGAAAAATCCAGGGAAATACAATGGGACTATAAAAACATCTATAAACGTAAAGGTGTACTGGAAAGATTAGTGTGATCTGGCTTTGGAAAAATAAAAATAATCTAACTTTAGCTTTTCGTAAGAGGATATTAGCCAGAAATCGTTATTTCGTGCTACAAATTCCCATCTCTAAAATGAAAAATATTTCTGAATCTTGAACCCGGAAGTCGATGCATATCTCAATAATCTAGTGAAATGGAGGGAGGAACTTTCCATGCTCCGGACACTGATGCTGGAATGTGGATTAACCGAAACCTATAAATGGATGCATCCCTGCTATACGCATCAAGCTAAGAATGTACTGCTCTTACATGAGTTTAAAGATTATTGCGCCATCCTCTTTCACAAGGGTGCCCTCCTGGAAGATTCTCATAAGATCCTGAAACAACAAACCGAAAACACCCAGGCGGCCAGGCAGCTTAGATTTAGCTCCATCACGGAGATAGATTCCCTGGTTCCGGTGATCAAACAATATGTTTTTGAAGCGATCGAAGTTGAAAAAGCAGGGCTCAGGGTCAAGATGAAATCCCTGGCAGATTATCACATACCTGAAGAATTAACAACTAAATTTCTAACCGATCCAGAATTCAAAAAAGCCTTCAAAGCCTTAACTCCCGGTAGGCAAAAAGGCTATTTGCTTCATTTTTCGAAACCAAAACAGGCAAAAACCAGGGTGTCGCGAATTGAAAACTGTGCGAAACGGATATTTATGGGGAAAGGCCTTACCGAATGTGTTTGTGGACGTTCTAAAAGGATGCCCAATTGCGATGGTTCGCATAAACTATTAAAATAAGCTTTCCTTTTTCGAGATTATATCATGGTAAATGTATCTATGGTCTGTGTATTTTTAGAGTAGCCATACTTAACTTTTTGATATCTTTACTAGTATGAAGAAGAAAAGCGTTATCATTATTTCGATCGTGGTCATTCTCATACTGTTCATTCCGCTCATTGGGATGCAGTTTACCGAAAATATTAGATGGGGGCCAATGGATTTTCTGGTAGCGGCTGTGCTGTTATTTGGAACCGGTCTTATCCTGGAGGTCATTGTAAGAAAAGTGAATAAAACTTACTACCGTATATTGATCGTGACAGCGATTATAGTCTTATTTTTATTGATCTGGGCCGAACTTGCCGTTGGCGTTTTCAATACTCCTTTAGGCGGTAGTTAAATTCAAAATAAACTAAATGAAAAACAACCATATCAACTACATTGAATTAAAGGCGGGAGATCTTGAAGCGATAAAGCATTTCTACAGACAATGTTTCGGTTGGACGTTCACAGACTATGGGCCGGATTATATTTCTTTTGAAAACAGCGGCCTCTCCGGAGGTTTTGAACGTAGTGACGAAGCGGTGGTGAACGGAGCCCTGGTTGTACTTTATCACGATGCGCTGGAGACAGCACTAAAGAATGTAAAAGACGCAGAAGGTAAAATAGTTCAGGATATATTTTCGTTTCCCGGTGGGCGACGCTTTCATTTTAAGGACCCTGCTGGAAACGAATTAGCGATCTGGTCTGATAAATAACTGGTTTAATCCACCAATAAGAATGAAACTTAAAGGAACTTTCCTTCGGAAATGAATATTCTTTTTTCCGTAATCAAAAAATTACATGGATCTGGAAACCCAACGTCTGCATTTGTTTCAAATTTCTGAAGACCATATTTCGGAGATACACAAAATGAATTGTTACCCAGAAGTAGCTCAATATAACACGATTGGGATACCAGATTCCACGGAGGTTACTGCCAGTTTGCTTCAAAAGATCATCCACGACAAATTCCTAGATAAACGCAGCCTGTATGGCTGGGCCATTTATATGAAGGAAACCGGTGAATTTATTGGTGAACTGGGCATGCAACTTTCAGCACCTAAGTACAATCGTGCAGAAATTCACTATAGTTTGGTACCTCAGTTTTGGGGAATGGGTTTAGCTACCGAAACGGTAAAAGCAGTACTTAACTTCGGATTTAACTCTCTCAACTTACATCGAATTGAAGCCGGAGTGGCTGTTAATAACGTTGCCTCCATAAAAGTTCTTGAAAAAGCAGGGATGAAACGTGAAGGCAGAAAGCGTAAAATACTCCCCCTGGCAGATGGCTGGAGCGATAATCTTGGGTATGCTGTATTAAAAGAAGATGGTTTGTACTGAAACCTAATTCTTATCTTCCAGTAGTGGGACAAACCTGTATTCGCCGTATTCCTTCTTATCAAATTCTGTAGGACCTTTTCGGGTGAAAACTGTCATTATCTGAACAGTATCCCCAACTGGAATAACCAATTTCCCACCTACGGTTAATTGTGCCAATAAGTCCTTCGGAACAAATGGAGCACCTGCTGTTACAATGATCCCATCGTAGGGTGCCTCTTGCTTGTATCCCCGATAGCCGATGGTTTTTCGATGACTTTCGCCTATGCTGCTGCCGTGCCCGTCCCAGCGGCCGCCTGGCTGTTTGGATCGGCCATCGGACTGCTCGGCTGGTTGCGACGCCGATAACGCACACAGACACACCGG
>QQUG01000050.1 GCA_008501705.1 Flavobacterium sp. | reverse complement strand
TTCGTAATAGCGAATTTGTGCTTCGGTGTGTATGCTTATTGCATCAGACACCCTGTTAGTCCCAAAATACATAGCCCAGAAACCGAAATCGTCTTCTCCGGTTTCCTGGGCGTTAGCTAAAAATAAAGATCCTACTAATAATAGTGTGTATACTACTATCCTTTTTCTCATAAATTATTCTGTTTCTGAGGTTTCTAAATTTGCCGAATCCATACTATCCTGGCCTTCTCCTTTCAGATATTTATCCAGGAATTTCTTGATTCGGCCATAGGCTTCTATCTGATTCTCTTTTTTTACAAAACCGTGCCCTTCATCTTCAAACAACACATACTCTACAGGTACTCCATTGTTCTTCACACCTTCTACAATCTCATCGCTTTCTACCTTCAGCACTCTTGGATCCTGAGCACCTTGCAGTACTATGAGGGGTTTGGTAACGTTTTCAGTATGAAATAATGGAGAGATCTCACGCAGCCTCACAGAGTCTGCGGTATTAGGATCACCCATTTCTGTATAGAGTGCATCTTTAAAAGATTCCCACCATGGCGGGATGCTCTTCAGGGTGCGTAGCCAATTGGTAACACCAAAAATATTCACGCCAACCTGGAATTCTTCGGGAGCGTAGGTAAGAGCAGCCATGGTCATATATCCACCGTAGGATCCTCCCAGGATCCCGATCTTCTCACCATCAATATCCGGCTGTTCCTTTAACCAGTCCTTACCTGCAATACAGTCTTTAAGGTCCTTGTCTCCATGGTTTTTATCGTCCATCTTATAGAATGTCTTTCCATACCCGCTACTCCCGCGGTTATTAACCGCCAGGATCGCATAGCCATGGTTCACGAGATATTGTATAGTGGAATTAAAGCCTTGCCTCGACTGGCCTCCGGGACCTCCGTGAACCCATACCAGTGCAGGCACAGGATTCTCTGCCGATGCTTGATGCGGACGATAATAGATTGCCGGAATTTCGAGTCCGTCGAACGACTTAAATCGTACCACCTCTGCAGAAACCAGGTGGGAACCATCGATCTCATCGTTAAGCACATCGGTTAACTGATACATTTTCATATTACCAATATCATACGAATACGAATTGGTAGGGGTGTGAGACCCACCCACGCGCAGAAGCGCCATGGATTCATCACGGGAGAAAGTTGCACTGCTCACTTCCTTATCATCAAAGCTGGGAAACTCCATCTCTTTCCCACTTGCTACTTCGGTGATTTTCATAATGGTTTTCGCATCCTCATTGGAGAATGTAACCTGATACTTGCCATTTCTAGTGAAATAGAATGAATTGATATCCCAATCCTTGGTTAAGACCTTGTCTTGAGTACCGTCTCCTATATTATAGCGCATTACATAACTAAATTCGGCACCTTCATCCGTGGTGTAGTAGAACGATTTATCGTCCGGAGCGAAATCCTGCGGTGTGTTTCCACACTGGGTTTCATTGATTTTTGTTTGTTCCCCCGATTCTAAATTGAGAAGGTAGAGATCACTATCATTAGTATTGATGGATTTTGTAAGCAGCATATATTTTTTGTCTGAAGACATCCCGCCATAATTCATTCCTTCATCATTCTGATAGATCATCGTAGAAGAGAAGTCATCCAGCTTCATCTCATAATGATCCATATAACGCGAATCCCTTTCATTACTTCCATAGAAAAAGCTTTTTCCATCCTTGGCCCAACCTCTAAAAAGGGCTCTAACATTTTGAGCAGGGGTAAGCCGTTTGGTTTCAGTACTGTCCATAACGAAGATCTTAAAGATCTCATCACCGTTCCCGTCCATTCTGAATAGGATACGATCGTCTCCCGGAAAATAAGATATCCCGAAAACCGATGCACTGTCGGATTGTGTTATGGGCATTAGCTCACCTCCTTCAGATGGTATCGTATAGATATTGTAGATCCCGGATCGGTTGCTGGTCATTAATACCTTCGATCTGTCTGCAGAAAAACCATTAGCAAAGGCATTTTCATTGTCCATGAATTGCTCGATGGTATACTGCTTGATGTCTACTACTTTGGCGGATTCCTTATCGGCCTTCTCCTTGCAGGAGAAAACGATCAGGCCAAGCAGTATGAATGCTGTGAGATTTTTCATTTTTTTTGGTTTTATCGATTAGTTAAAAGGTTTTAGTTTCCTTGAATGGAGACAGATCCATCTGCTCCATTTTAGACTTGTACTGGCTCCATTCGGTTACAAAAAATTGGTTGGTTTTACCTATGGCTGCATCAAACTGTTCTTTTGCCTGCCTAATTAAACGCTCTTCGGTTGCTGTGAGTCCGTTTGGCCTGCTGCCGGCATAGCCACTGGCGGTCCCTATTCGTCGCATAACAGTCACTTCGGGATTTCGGGTAATTCCTTGTCTTTTATCTTCTTTACCGATATACAAAGCGATCAGGCTATCGATCTTCTTTATCATTTCTTTCCCCGATTTCAGTTCATCTTTGTACTTTTCTTTATCTTTTTTCTTTAATTTTTTCTGAAATTCTTCTACGGTGTTTTTACTTTCCACAAGTTGTTTCACCGCATCGGCTGCAGTCCCGGTCATTTTCTGTAATTCTTTCCTGGCCGTATAGCTCTCGTTAATTGCTTTCTGAGGGATATTCAGTCTGGGATCACTCTCCACCTTTATGGTAGTAGCCGAACTTATATCCATATAACTCAATTCGGCCCGATAGGTACCCGGTTTTACACTTACACCTCCCGGCTCGTTCTTTTGCTCACGAATCCTTCGGCTGGGCCTGGAAACCCCAGCCTCATCCATAAACCATCTCCAGCGGTACACACCCGTACTATCCGGGATCTTTCTTTTAAGGGTTCGGATTAAAGTATTCCCATTATATAACCTCAGGTAAAGACTGTCTTTGTGTTTTCCACTGCTGTCTTCTGCCATATTATCGTCATTGTCGGTTTCATCATCGTTCTCTTTTTCATCTTTCTTTTTTTCTGAATCCTTTGCAGCTTCATTTTTTTTGAAATAATAGGTGAAATTGGCACCATAGGGCCTGTTTTCGGCATTGTATAATGCATCACCGCCAAACCTGCTACCAGTGGGCTGCTGGTAGGCTGCCTGGTAGGCAACTGGCGGCTCGAATAATTTTACCTGTTGCTCCATTAGGTTACGGTTTCGCGCAATTTCCCTAAGGGGCCGAATATCATCCAGCACCCAGGCCGCTCTTCCAAAACTTCCAACCACCAGATCGTGCTCCCTGGGATGGATAACCAGATCTTTTACCGAAGTGGTTGGAAATCCATGGGTCCATTTAGCCCAAGTGGTACCTGCATCTATTGATACGTATAATCCATCGTCGGTTCCAAGAAACAGGAGGTTTTTTTCTACTGGGTCTTCTACAATACAAAGCGCATAACTAATAACATCCTCACTGTCTACTATACGGTTCCAGGTTTTGCCATAATCTTTGGTTCGGTAGGCATAGGGGGTATAATTAAAACGCCTGTAATCGTTAGCTACCAGTAAAGCCTCTCCTTTATTCTTATTGGATGCTTTTATCTGGACGACCCAACTTCCGGCAGGTAAGCCTTTGATGTTTCCAGATACCTCTGTCCAGCTGGCGCCTCCATTTTGAGTGTAATGAACCCTGCCGTCATCGGTACCTACCCAGAGCATATTTTGTTCCACCGGAGAGGGTTCGATCACCAGGATAGTAGTATGATTTTCGGCACCTGTTGCATCCATAGTCAAGCCTCCACTCTCGTGTTGTTTCTGTTTTTCGGGATC
>QQUG01000084.1 GCA_008501705.1 Flavobacterium sp. | reverse complement strand
GCAAATACCGGAAGGCTGCTATAGAATCGTCCAGCATTTCATCACGGTCACGTTGTCTCTGCATGGCCCGGCCATCGTCGTCGTTTCCGGGGTAGCCCCCAAGAGGGGATAGGGCGTCCGGAGCAAGGCTGATAAACCCTTCTAAGGCCGCTCTCCGGCCAACATCTTCAATATATGGATTTAGGCCTCTATTTTCGTGTACCACTACAATTCCCGGCAATTTAGACGAATCGTCTGCCGGATAACTTAGCAATCCATTTATCTCGCCGCCACCCTGTGGGGAATTATAAGTAATATAATCTGAATGTAACCGAGGGTCATCCGGTTTCACGAGCAGGGTATTCACATAGTCGGGCATCACAAAACTCAATAAGGACGGAATCGTAATACCACCTATCGCGTAAAGGGATAGCTTTTCAATAAATTGTCTGCGTTCAAGCTTGTTATGCGCATAGTCATCATAAAGATCGAATACTTCCTGGGAAATATCCTCTTTCCTTAGTTTTTTCATTTCGGTACTATTTTAATTTGTCGATAACACGCTGGGTAATATCTGTGGAAGCTTCTGCGTAAAGCACAATACCTGCGCTGGAATCCAGTACGATCTTAAAACCCGAGGCCTTGGCAACATCGGCAATGGCTGCATTAGCTTTGTTATAGATCGGTTGATACAAGCTATTTTCCTTATCATTGATCTTCTTAACCGAATTAGTCTCGAGATCCCGAATTTGCTGTTCTTCCTTTCCTAGAGTGGCTTCCACTTCTTTCTGTTGCTCGACCGTATATCCTCCGCTCTTTGCTTTTTGCTGAGCCTGGGCAAGTTTGGTCTGAAAGGCATTCACCTTAGCGTCATACTCGTTGTTCAATACCTGGCGATACTGGTCCAGTTGTTGCTTGGCAACCTTTGTTTCCGGCATGGAATTAATAACCACCAGGGAGTTTACATAGGCCACTTCCTGACTATTGCCTTGAAAGGCTGCGAATAGTACTAATATCGCGGTTAGAGCTAATTTTTTAAAGAGATTCATAACGTATAGATTGATTAGAGGGATATAAGTTATTCAATTATTACCAAAAAGTCTGCTACTCCTATTAATAATTATTATTGTTTACACTTCTGCTGATATGAATAAGGTTCGCAAACAAGGTTTTTATAACTTAGTACTATATGGAATGGATTCGATATTTCATTTTTCTGGAAGCTTTAATTGCTATGTTCCTTGCGGGAGGTTTGTTCTTTAAGGAAGCTAATTTAAAGAGTCGAACTATTTCACTTTTAATGGCAATGTTCGGGGTTCACATGCTGATCTTCGTTTATGGTTCGAGTGAACTTGCTCGTATTTATCCCGTTTTCAAGAGCTGGTTTTATTTCGAGATCGGTTTTTTATTTGGCCCCGTGCTATTTATTCATCTACAGACCTTCCTCTTCGATAAACGAAAATTGAAATGGTATGATCTCATGCACCTGGCGCCCATAATTGTTTACTGGTTGTTTTATGGGGATGTCCTTTTTATTCCTTCGGAAGAGAGGCTAGCGTATGTTCAGGCTAATTTCCTCTCCCGGACCATGACCTGGAACTATACCCTGGCTATACAGATGTGTTTGTACGGACTGGCCAATCTCGTTCTGGTACTTAAGAGTAGACATACTCTTGTAAAACGAAAGATTATCTATGCCTCAGTGTTGGTGCTGTTCTACCTCATTGCGACCATAGTTATTACCTGGCTAACCTGGTTCGCCGATGGCTGGCGGGATTTTGCAATATACTATTTACTCATTAGTTTGCTGATATTCGCTGTGGGGTATGTAATCTATTTCGACCCTCAGTTTTATAAGGCTCTTCGGAAAAAATATTTCAGTTCCTCCCTGGACGAATCAAAAATGATAGCAATAAGTGAAAAGATCGAAAAAGCCTTCAAAAAGGATATGATCTTTCTAAAGAACAGTCTTACTATACGAATGCTGGGCAGGGAACTTGAAGAAAAACCATATCATGTATCCCAGACGTTTTCAGAAAAGATCCAAATCAATTTCAACGACTATGTGAATAAACACAGGGTGATATACGCCAAAGGCCTGTTGAAGGACCCAAATTACCAACAGTATAAGATAGAAGCGATCGCGCAGGAGTCTGGCTTTAATAACAAAGTAACCTTTTATAAGGCGTTTACAAAATTCATGAAGGTAACCCCTTCCAGGTACCGAAAAGATCATTTAGTTAAACCTAATAATTTGAAACAGAATTAGTGGTATGAAAAGGAAAACTCACACTAATTTTTCGTAAATTTAGTAGTTAAATTGTTCATTTCCAGGGTGAGATATTAATTCTGCCTAACTTCAATTCTATCGCTATGAAAACGATCCTATCTTCCGTAGTTATTTTGCTCTTACTTATTTCCGGAATTGGTTTAATGCCTTCCGGCTACGCCCAAATAATCGATTATAAAGAATATAGCGGTACTGTAGTAGATGCTAACACTAACGATCCATTGATCTCCGTAAGCATTAAATTATCTAATAGTAACCTGGGTAGTATTACCAACGATGAGGGTGCCTTTTCTATCAAAGTGCCGGATGGCCGGGGGATAGATGTTGTAGAGTTTTCATTGCTTGGCTACGAGTCTTTATCGCTTCCGATATCTCAACTTAGTGCCGGTAAAAACCGAATCAAGCTTTCGCCAAAGGTCACAGAGTTAACCCAAATCAATATAGCAACTTTTAAAAGCGCAGAAGCCCTGGTGAAGGCTGTTTTTACCAAAAAAGCAGAGAACAATATGAAACAGTCTGCCGTAATGACTGCCTTTTACAGGGAAACTATAAAAAAACGAAACAGAAACGTATCGCTTACAGAGGCCGTGGTGAATGTTTACAAACAACCTTACACCTCTGCCGAAAAGGATATGGTAGGGCTACACAAAGCGCGGAAAAGTACAGATTACCGCCGCCTGGATACGGTCGCCCTGAAATTACAGGGAGGGCCGTTCTCTACCCTCTACCTGGATATCATGAAATACCCGGAATATATTTTCACGCCTGCGACTATGGATGAGTACCAATTTAGTTTTGGGGCTCCTACCACTGTGAACGATAAGGCTGTCTATGTGGTAAATTTCAAACAGAAAGCCATCATCGACCTGCCCCGGTATTACGGCAGCTTGTTTATAGATTCTGAAACCTTGGCCCTCAGTAGTGCCATTTACAGCCTCAATCTCACCGGTTTTAAAGAAGCGGCGAACACGATGTTTGTAAAAAAGAAACCCCGGGATATTGATGTAACTCCGCTTAGTGCGTCCTATCGCGTGGATTATCGCGAAAAGAACGGCCAGTGGTACTACGGCTATGGAAGTGTAGACCTTTCGTTCAAGGTTAAAAAGAGACGCCGGTTGTTCAATTCTGTGTATACCTTATCCAGCGAAATGGCGGTTACCGATTGGGAAGTGAACACCACAGGGGCAAAATTAAAAGGCAGGGACCGACTAAAACCTACAGTAATAATGACCGATGCCGTTTCCGGTTTCAGCGACCCGGATTTCTGGGGGCCTTACAATGTGATAGAACCCGAGAAATCGATAGAATCTGCTATCAATAAGATCCAGCGTAAACTAAGACGGGATAACGGATAGTTGCACCAGAATTAATATTAGGCCACACCGCCAGTTTACTCTTTCCCTTCTTCTAATATGATAGCCGGAATATCTAATTCTTTAAACATACGGTTATATGCGGCCATTTCTGTATTGATAATGGCGTTGCGTTCCTGCTCGTAAGTTTTCCAGTCTTCTTTCAGATC
>QQUG01000092.1 GCA_008501705.1 Flavobacterium sp. | reverse complement strand
TGCATATAGTGGATAATGTCCTGGGAATGGATTAAAAAACATTCACTTCCGGCTCAATATAAATACCGAATTCTTCTTTTATTTTTTTCTGAATCCTTAAAGCGAGTTCCCAGATCTCGGCTCCGGTGGCATTACCATGATTTACCAATACCAGCGCCTGGTGTTCATGAATACCTGCGTCCCCAAATCGTTTTCCTTTAAAACCAGCCTTGTCGATTAGCCAGCCGGCTGGAATTTTGAATTCGGTTGGCGAGACCTCGTAAAATGGCGCATCCGGATGTCTGTTTCTGAAATGTTGAAATTCTTCGGCAGTAAGTATGGGATTCTTAAAAAAACTACCGCTGTTTCCTAAAACATCTGGGTCGGGTAATTTTGATCTGCGAATGGAGATAACCGCCTCCGAAATATCTCTAATGCTTGGTTGAGCGATATTTCTTTGCGCCAAAACATCGGCGATCGCACCGTAGCTTATATTAAGCTTGTGGTCTTTTTTGGTGAGTTTCAAGGTGACGGAGGTAATAATATATTGATCTTTGGCCTCATTCTTAAAGATCGAATTACGGTACCCGAAATTGCACGTTCTCTTATCAAAAATCACTTCTTTACCCGATGCTAGTTCCAGCGCAGTACACTGTACAAACACATCCTCCAGTTCAACGCCATAGGCACCAATGTTCTGAATTGGGGCAGTTCCGGTATTACCCGGGATGAGAGAAAGATTTTCAATACCACCGTAGTCTCTTTCAATACAGTACATAACCAGTTCGTGCCAGTTTTCACCTGCCATTACTTTCAGCAATACTTCCGATTCTGATTCAGAGATAACCTCGACTCCCTTTAAATTGATGTGTATCACCAGTTTTTCAAGAGACTGGGTAAGCAACATATTACTACCCCCTCCCAGGATGAAAAGTTCCTTACGGTCATAATCGGTAATAATGGTTCTGAGGTCTTCAATCGAACCCACCGAAATAAACGCGCTGGCATTCACGTCAATACCAAAAGTATTGTATGCACGCAACGATTTGTTCTTTTCGATCTGCATTAGCCGGGGTATTGTTCCAAGGCAGCCTTTAAAATATTTACGGCTTTAATAAGGCTTTCTTTCCGAAGTACATAAGCAATACGGATCTGGTTCTTGCCAACGCCCTCTGTCGAGTAAAATCCGGCAGCAGGGGCCACCATGACCGTTTCTCCGTCTACATCGAAGGATTCCAGCAGCCATTGAGCAAAGTCGTCACTGTTTTCTATTGGCAGTTCGGCGATACAGTAGAAAGCTCCTTTGGGGTAGCCAACTTTTACGCCTGGTATTTCTTTCAAGAGATTAATAAGGGTATCCCTTCTATCTTTATATTCGGCTATCACCTCGTCGAAATACTGCTGAGGAGTGCTCAGGGCAGCCTCACTGGCGATCTGTGCAAAGGTTGGCGGACTCAATCTCGCCTGGGCAAACTTAAGAGCGGTTTGTATCACTTCTTTGTTTTTCGATACCAGGCAGCCGATCCTGGCGCCACACATACTATAGCGCTTGGATACAGAATCCACAAGGATCCCATAATTCTCCATCCCTTCCTCTTCCAATATGGAATAATGCTTTAATCCGTCGTACACAAATTCGCGATAAACTTCGTCTGCTACCAGAAACAGATCGTGTTTCTTGACGATGGTGGCTAGTTTGTGGATTTCCTCTTTGGAATATAGATAACCCGTAGGATTCCCGGGGTTACATATAAGGATCGCTTTTGTTCTGGGGGTGATCAGTTTTTCAAATTCGGTAATAGGGGGTAGGGCAAAATTGTTCTCTATTTTAGATATTACAGGAACTATCTTCACACCCGAGGCCAGGGCAAAGCCGTTATAATTAGCGTAGAAAGGTTCCGGGATAATGATCTCGTCACCGGCATCGGCAATAGACCCCATAGCGAAGAGCAAAGCTTCACTGCCTCCGGTAGTGACTATGATATCTTTGGCCTCGACCATAATATTCTTGCTGTGGTAGTACTTTGCGATTTTATTTCGATATTCTTCAGAGCCTTCAGAACGGGAATAGGCCAGTATTTCCAGAGCGTGATTGGCAACCGCATCCATAACGGCTACGGGTGTTTTTATATCAGGTTGTCCTATATTGAGATGGTAAACAGTTTTGTTCGCCTTATACGCTTTTTCGGCATAGGGAACCAATTTTCTAATAGGGGATTCGGGCATCGAACGACCCTTTTCTGAGACTATAGGCATATGGCATATCTTATGGAGCAAAGTTGCGAAATATATTTTATAAATCCATGGTGAAAACCAAGGCGTTCGCTAATTTTTCCATATCTTCAATACGATGGAAAAATTAGCGAACTCCACACGTTCCTACCTTCTTTCAGTATTCGTCCTGCTTATCTGTTTGCTGGGGAATGCGCAGAGCCATTTTAAACTTCCGGAAGCGGTATCCAGAGTTAAAATTCCCTTCGAATTAGTTAATAACCTGGTTATTATCCCGGTTGAGATAAATGGCACCGAATTATCATTTCTTCTCGATACCGGCGTTAGTTCCACCCTGTTGTTCTCGGTAGAAGAACTGGACTCTTTACAGCTTAATAATGCATCTCCTGTGAAACTTCGCGGACTAGGAGAGGGGGGTTCAATAGATGCGATCCTCAGCAATAATAACACCATTAAAGTAGGAAAGGCTGTGGATAAACAGCACAGGATCTATATGGTGCTGGACAAGAAGATCAATTTTTCCACTAGGATGGGGGTACCTATTCACGGCATCATAGGATTCGATCTTTTCAAGGATTTTGTGGTTAGAACAGATTATTCCTCTAAGCGAGTCACTCTTTATAAACCGGATAAATATCGTAAAAAGAGGTGTAAGGATTGTAGTGATTTCAGGCTGCGGTTTCACAACAAGAAACCTTATATGACGGTAATTGTAGAATCTCGAACACAACAAATAGAATCTCTTGTACTTATCGATTCCGGTTCGAGTGATGGCCTCTGGCTTTTCGAGGAATTCGATTTTATTGTAAACAATCCCAGGAATTACTTTAATGACTTCCTGGGGCTCGGGCTAAGTGGAAATATCTTTGGAAAGCGATCGAAAATAAAAGGGCTGGAGCTTAGTTCGTTCCGGCTTGAAGAAGTAACTACGTCATTTCCCGATACCAATACGGTTAAAAACATAAGATCGATTCCCGAACGTAAAGGTAGCCTGGGCAGTGAGGTGCTTAGACGATTTACAGTGGTCATGGATTATAGAAATCAAACTATGACATTAAAGAAGAATAAGCACTTCGATGACCCGTTTTACTATAATATGGCAGGCCTTACCCTGGAACATGACGGGCTCATTCCGGTGAGAGAAGTAGACTATTTTAAAATAGATCCGGTTACCATGGCCTCTAAAAAGAGGGAAGCTTCTGCTATCTTCGACGTATATAAGTCGCCCACTTTGGAATTCTTCCTGGCGCCTAAATTTGTAGTAGTCGAAGTGCGGGAAGGATCACCTGCGGCAAAGGCAGGTATACAGAAAGGGGATGAGGTGCTGTCTATAAATGGAAAAGCCTGTTATAAATACAAATTATACGAAATAATTAACCTCTTCTCTTCCAAGGCCGGAAGGACCATTTATATGGAAATCTCCAGGAACGGGATCGTACAGAAGAAAAAATTTATCCTGAAGGAAGTGTTATAACTAAAAAAACCCTGCCGGAGCAAGGTTTTTTTTATATTAATAATGATTATTTCGTCTTTTCAAGGACGCTTTTGCCTTCGGCTAAAACTTCGCCTTTTATTTTAAGCGCCTTAATAGGCTCATCTGCGTTGGAATAAACAGTTACTGTTTTACGGATAGGACCAACTCGATTTGTATCATACTTTACCTTGATGACACTGGATGCGCCGGGCGCAACAGGTCCGTCGGGTTTTTTCGGTACCGTACAACCACAACTGGACTTCACATCGCTAATAATTAAGGGTTTATCCCCTGTGTTTGTAAATTCGAATGAACGAACACCATCACTGCCTTTAGCGATCTTACCATAGTCAATGGTTTCTTGTTTGAAACTAATTTTTGCCTGCGCCTGAACAGTATGTCCAATTAAGACTACAAGCGCTATAAGTACTAGTCTTTTCATGATTTCTTTAAATTTAAGGTATGCTAATGTAGCTATCTTTTTGGCAACCTGCAAAATAAGTTATTCACTTTCATAATACTGCAGATATACCTACTTTTGCTAACTTATTCCAAAAATCAGACCAAACTATGGGTTTAGCGGCGAAATATAGTGCTGAAAGCGTTGAAAACAAGTGGTATAGCTACTGGATGGAACATGGTTATTTTCATTCCGAAGTGGACGAAAGGGAGCCTTATACCATCGTTATTCCTCCTCCAAACGTTACAGGAGTACTTCACATGGGCCATATGCTCAATAATACCCTTCAGGATGTGTTGATTAGGCGGGCACGTTTGCTGGGTTATAACGCCCTTTGGGTACCGGGAACAGACCATGCTTCTATTGCTACTGAAGCTAAAGTAGTTGATAAACTAAAGAAAGATGGCATTGAAAAACACGATATCTCCCGTGAGGAGTTTATAGAACATGCCTGGAAATGGACTCACAAACACGGGGGGATCATTCTAGAACAACTCAAGAAATTGGGCGCTTCCTGCGATTGGGATCGAACTAAATTCACCATGGATGACGATTTGTCGGAGTCTGTGATCAAAGTATTTGTGGATCTGTACAAAAAAGGGAAGATATATCGCGGATACCGAATGGTTAACTGGGATCCGGAAGCAAAGACCACCCTCTCAGACGAAGAGGTGAATTATGAAGAAAAACAGGGTAATCTTTACCATCTTAAATACCAGATAGAGGGCAGTAACGAATTTGTGACCATCGCAACCACAAGGCCTGAAACAATCTTAGGTGATACCGCCATTTGTGTCAATCCCGAGGATGATCGCTATACGCATTTGAAAGGGAAAAAGGCGATCGTACCCATCTGTAACCGGGTGATCCCCATTATCGAAGATGACTATGTTACTATGGAATTTGGTACAGGATGCCTGAAAGTAACACCGGCTCATGATGAAAACGACAAGATACTGGGCGACAAACACAACCTGGAGGTAATTGATATCTTCCATGACGATGCAACCTTAAATGGTTTCGGACTCCATTACGAAGGTATGGATCGTTTTGAGGCAAGAAAGGAGATCGTAAAAGAACTTAAGAGTATTGATGTTGTCGACAAGATCGAACAGTATACGAACAAAGTAGGAACCAGTGAGCGTACCGGGGCCGTGATCGAACCTAAACTTAGCGATCAATGGTTCCTGAATATGAAGGATCTTGCACAACCCGCGCTGGATGCCGTGCTCAAAAAGGACGTAAATCTCGTTCCGGAAAAATTTGTAAATACCTATCGCCACTGGATGGAGAATGTTCGCGATTGGAACATATCCCGTCAACTCTGGTGGGGACACCAGATCCCGGCATATTATTATGGCGAGGGTAAAGACGACTTTGTTGTGGCAGAATCTCAAGAAAAAGCACTGGAGCTGGCACGTGAAAAAAGTGGAAACGCTCAATTAAAAGCTACAGACCTCACACAAGATCCGGATGTGCTGGATACCTGGTTCTCTTCATGGCTCTGGCCGATGTCTGTTTTCAACGGTATCCTCGAACCCGATAATGAGGAAATAAACTATTATTATCCTACTAACGACCTGGTAACTGCCCCTGAAATACTGTTCTTCTGGGTAGCCCGGATGATCATCGCTGGCTTCGAATATAGAGGCGAAAAACCTTTTGAAAATGTGTATTTAACAGGGATCGTTCGGGACAAACAGCGTAGGAAGATGAGTAAGTCCCTGGGTAATTCGCCAGACCCCATAGAGTTGATGCAAGAGTATGGAGCAGATGGTGTACGAGTAGGAATGTTACTGAGCTCACCTGCCGGAAACGACCTTATGTTCGATGTAGACCTTTGTAAACAGGGGAGCGGCTTTGTAAATAAGATATGGAATGCGTACCGACTTATAGATGGCTGGGATGTTGCTGAAGACAGACAACCTTCCGAAGCTGCCACTATAGCCATTAACTGGTATAAACATAAATTTAATAAGACGCTGGTTGAGATTGAAGATCATTTTAGTAAATACCGAATTAGCGATGCGTTGATGTCTACCTATAAGCTGGTGTGGGACGATTTCTGCTCCTGGCTACTGGAAATGGTAAAGCCGGCCTATGGGGCGCCCATAGACAGCACAACCTATAATGGAGTTCTCGAGATACTGGAAGATAACCTTAAAATTTTACATCCCTTTGTTCCTTTTGTTTCTGAAGAAATTTGGCAACATCTTAAAAAGAGAAGCCCAGAGGAAGCCCTTATTATCGCTCAATGGCCAAAAGCGGGGAATTTTGATGTAAAAATGATACGTGATTTCGAATTTGCTTCTGAAGTGATCTCAGGTATACGAACCATCCGAAAGGAAAAGAACATTTCGTTCAAGGAACAAATAAGTCTCTCGGTGATCAATAATGAAAAATCTTCAGAAAGCTTCGATCCTGTAATTTTGAAACTTGGGAATCTCTCTCAACTTAATTACGTATCTGAAGCTATGGATGGAGCGCTAACCTTCAGAGTTAAATCTAACGAATATTTCGTGCCGGTTTCGGGCGCCATAAACGTAGAAGAGGAAATAGCAAAGATCCAGGAAGAATTAAACTATACGGAAGGCTTTCTTAAGAGTGTTCAGAAAAAATTAAATAACGAAAGATTTGTGAACAACGCACCGGAGCAGGTAGTGAAGATGGAGCGTAACAAAGAGGCTGATGCCCTGGCTAAAATAGAAACCTTAAAAGCCAGCCTGGCGAGCCTGAAGTAATTATTTTCTGTATATAAAATATTGCTTTACGGTATCTATATACAGTTCCTTGGCTTCATCTACAGAGAGATGCTGTGTCTGAAAAAGGGCATTGGTCTTAAAGGCGTTTATTAAAGGCTTTTTACCACTGGGCCTGTCTTCATCATTGGTGGCTCGCTTATAATAGGCATATAAGCGCAGCAATACATCGGCCGGGAATGGTTCGGTATGGTTGTTTATGCTGTCCACCGCCTTCTGAAATTCGATATTCAGGTCTGAACGTGTCATTACTATTTGGAGGCCAATACGGTTATTCCCCCTTTTACTTTCTGATTTAATTCTATGTTTACTTTCACATCAAGCGGAAGAAAAACGTCCACTCTGGAGCCAAACTTAATAAAGCCACTATCAGACGCCTGTTCTACCTGTTGTCCGTTTTCGGCATAATTAACAATGCGCCTCGCCATGGCCCCGGCAATTTGTCTGTGTAATACGTCTCCAAATTCTTCCGAACGAACTACTACGGTTGTACGTTCATTTTCCTCACTGGATTTAGGATGCCAGGCCACCAGGTATTTCCCCGGATGATATTTACTTAACACCACCTTTCCACCTACCGGGTAACGGGTAACATGTACGTTTATTGGCGACATAAATACGGAGATCTGCAAGCGTTTTTCGTTGTAATATTCCTTCTCGAAGACTTCCTCGATAACGACCACTTTACCATCCACGGGGGACAGAACCTCCTTTTCATTCAGGCTGAAGTTTCGTTTCGGATTTCTGAAGAACTGCAGTATAAGGATGAGCAGCACTACGAGTGTACCGATAATACTATATTTCAGAATGGCATTCTCAAGGTTCATCTCAGCAACTAAACTCAAAGAGATACAAAGTGCCAGGGCAACGAAAATGATCTTATCTCCTTCCTTATGAAACATATTCAGAAATTTCTATAAACGCATAAATAAACGGCCCCGCATAGATTATACTGTCTAATCTGTCGTATAAACCACCATGGCCCGGCATTAGGATGCCGCTGTCTTTTACTCCGGCCTGCCGTTTAAACTTAGACTGGATGAGGTCGCCAATAGTACCAAAGATCGAAGCGATAAAAGCCATGAAAATCCACATCCATAATGGATAATAATCCAGGTAATTAAAGATAATGAATCCTGCTAAAATAGATCCCGCAAGTCCTCCAAAAAATCCTTCAATTGTTTTTTTGGGTGATATGCGCTCAAGGAGTTTCCGCTTTCCGAAATTCTTTCCTATCAAATAAGCAAAACTGTCGTTGCTCCAAACCAATATAAATACCCCAACGATCACCTCGGGTCTAAAGGTTCCATCCTGCATAGGGATAAGTGTAAGAAAGACGAATCCACTAATCAGGTAAAATATTACAGCAATGTATTTCTTCTTTTCAAACATAGGGATCTTGCTGGTCCAGAGCAGGTCTTTAAATAAGAATCCACTCACAAAACAGCACAAGATCAACAGTAGAAGTACAGCATTGTCATCGAAGACACTGTAACTGAAAAAATAGAAGAACAAGCCTAAAATTAAATAAGCTACAAGGCTTTTTAAGCGGATAAGTCGAAGAAATTCATTGAGAGTTATAGCGGCGAGTATGAAGAAGAGACCCATAAACCATTCGCGCGACGTGAACATAGAAAAAATGACTATCGAGATGTATAATACACCCGATATAGAACGCACGATAAGTTCCTTCATAAATTACAGGTCTTCCAGTAACAGCAAATATAGGTTTTTTGTGCTACTTCCATAACTCATAAAGTCCTTTTCTTTGTTCGTTTCGAAGTCTTGAATGGTGGTAATATTACTGGGAATATGCAGCTTGTTACGGGATTTGATCTTCCGAAGCCCTTCACTGATATTTTCCACAAGCTGGCTGGTAGTGGCAAATATCACGAAGTTGGCCGGTAACTCATGTAGTTTTTTCTCCTTGATCTGTTTCGAACATAATAGTATAGAACCATTGTTCGCTACCAGCGATTCACAGCCGGATAAGAAGAAGGTGGCATTGGCCTTGGTGATAAAATTTAAATTGAATCCGTTAAAGCGAGAAGTCAACATTTCATCCAGACAAAAAACATCCCGCTCGTACCAATCGTTTTCAAGCAGGATATTGTCAAATGCTTCCAGGATCTCCTCCATATTTTCACAGTAGAGGAACTTACCCCCATTCCGATTGAAGTTATAAGTAAATCTTTCGTCTATGGGAAGTGTTTCCTCAGGGTAATATTTACTGTGATCAGAATTTTTTACTTTGTCTTCTGACTTGCCTTTAGGATTTAGAAGTCTTTTAAATAGACTCATTATAGGTTGTTGAGGAGTTGATTTAATACACTTAACCTCAAATATATAAAATCTATACTGAAGTTATGTTAGAGTAAATCTAAACTTTTACGATTTTGGCTGTACAGGTTCCTCCGGTTTTACTACTTCGTCTGTAGGTTTATCATCCTTTGGTTCCTCCGGAATTCTGGGTTTGAACGGTCTCTCTCCAAAGATTCGTTCTAAGCTTTCTTTAAAAATAACTTCCTTTTCCAGAAGTTCATCCGCCAGCTCAGTTAATTTATCTTTATTTTTCTCAAGTAGTTTTATCGCACGTTGATATTGTACTTCGATAAGGTTAGAGATCTCCTTATCAATAAGCTCTGCTGTCTTTTCGCTGTAGGGTTTGGTGAAACCATATTCGTTTTGACCCGATGAATCGTAATAGGTTAAATTACCGATAGTCTCATTTAAACCATAAATTGTCACCATAGCGCGAGCCTGTTTAGTAACCTTTTCAAGGTCGCTTAAGGCACCCGTGGATATCTTTCCGAAGATCACCTTTTCTGCAGCACGCCCACCCATGGTTGCACACATTTCATCAAGCATCTGTTCCGGTCTTACAATAAGACGTTCTTCCGGAAGGTACCAGGCCGCTCCAAGGGATTGTCCTCTTGGTACAATAGTAACCTTAACCAATGGCGCTGCATGCTCCAACATCCAACTTACAGTTGCATGGCCGGCTTCATGAACAGCGATCGCTCTCTTCTCATCGGGTGTGATGATCTTATTCTTTTTCTCAAGTCCACCTACGATCCTGTCTACTGCGTCCAGAAAATCCTGCCTTCCTACGGCTTTTTTTTCGTTCCTGGCTGCTATCAGTGCGGCTTCATTACAAACATTAGCTATATCGGCTCCTGAGAATCCGGGTGTTTGTTTAGCAAGGAAATCGGTGTCCAGGCTATCATCCTTCTTTAAGGGACGAAGATGTACTTCAAAAATTTCTTTACGTTCTCTAACGTCTGGCAGGTCTACGTAGATCTGACGATCAAAACGGCCTGCACGCATCAATGCCTTATCCAGTACATCGGCACGGTTGGTCGCGGCTAGTACGATCACATTGGTGTTGGTACCAAAACCATCCATTTCTGTAAGTAATTGGTTCAGGGTGTTTTCTCTTTCATCATTAGAACCTGAGAAGTTATTTTTTCCCCTGGCGCGTCCTATTGCATCGATCTCATCGATAAAAATTATCGATGGCGATTTTTCCTTAGCCTGCTTGAACAGATCCCGTACACGCGAGGCACCCACTCCAACGAACATTTCTACAAAATCCGACCCCGAAAGGGAGAAAAATGGAACTTTTGCTTCCCCTGCAACAGCCTTTGCCAGTAAGGTCTTACCGGTTCCCGGAGGTCCTACCAATAAGGCGCCTTTAGGGATTTTACCTCCAAGGGAGGTGTATTTGGAAGGATTTTTTAGGAAATCTACGATCTCCTGAACTTCTTCTTTGGCACCTTCCAGTCCGGCGACATCCTTGAAGGAGGTCTTCACATCTGTTTTTTCATCGAATAGTTTGGCCTTGGATTTCCCAATATTAAAGATCTGTCCGCCTGCTCCACCACCTGCTCCGGCAGACATTC
Organism: Flavobacterium sp.; assembly: GCA_008501705.1. Lineage (GTDB taxonomy): Bacteria > Bacteroidota > Bacteroidia > Flavobacteriales > Flavobacteriaceae > Pukyongia. The sequence continues at coordinate 4,031 of QQUG01000092.1, read as the reverse complement.
TTCTCATGATAAAGATCCATATCCCGATTATTACAATAAATGGAAGTAAGGTAAGGAATAGTTCTCCCCACATATTACTATCGGTATTCCAGATGATCTTAGTATCCAGATTATTTTGAGTCTTAATCTCGTTTATCTTGTTCTCGAAATTCTGCAGGTCGCCAAATTCAAACTGATAGTATGGTTCATTGGCTGCGGCAGGAAAGAAACTTTTAGGCTTATTGTTGGTATGAACGGATTTTTGTCTGGCTTCAGCAGTAAGATATACCTGTGCTTTTTTCTTATTGATAATCTCAATTTTCTCCACATCTCCATCCCGAAGATAGTTCTCGAATTCAGACTGCGTTGTCTTGGCAGGCTGAGACCAGCTACTTCCTCCAAAAAATTGTATACCCAGAAAGATCATTATAATAGCGGCATAGATCCAATATGCATTGAATCTTGGCTTCTTGATCTCGGGTTTTTTATTTTCGTTCGCCATAAGGGCTTTTATTTATTTTAGTAAGTGGTTTCAATTTTAACGGATCTGGCATCTCCCCATAATCCTTCTATGTCGTAGAATTCTCGAATGTGTTTCTGAAAAACATGTACTACAACATGCACGTAATCCAGCAATACCCATTCGGCGTTTTCGCTTCCTTCGACATGCCAGGGTTTTTCTTTTATTGATTTGCTAACTATTTTCTGAATTGAATTAACGATCGCATTAACCTGAGTATTCGAGGTACCGTCACAGATTATAAAATAGTCGCATACTGTATTTTCTATTTCTCTAAGATCCAGAATTTCAATGTTCTGGCCCTTTACTTCTTCGATTCCTGATATTATTTGAGTTACAAGTTGATCTGTCGCGGATTCTCTCTCTAACATTAATGATTTTTTATTTGCGCAAAGTTATTACTTTTTTGTTTCTTGAAACGTTATAAAAAGTGTAAAGTAACACATTCTTAAACCACTTGGAATTAATCAAACTTAGTGCCATTGCCTCAACAAACAGCTATCTCAAAGAGATATGCACCCAAATGCAGCCTAGAGATGCCACTGTTGTGTGGGCAGAATCGCAAACCGAAGGTAGGGGACAACGCGGTACTTCATGGCAGTCGGAACCCGGTAAAAGCCTTACTTTTAGCCTGTTAAAGCGATTTTCTATCTTTTCTTCTGCAGATCATATACTAATTAATATGGCCACTTCAATTGGTGTTGCTAAGGCATTGGATCTGCTTAAAATTCCGAAAGTCGCCATAAAGTGGCCAAACGACATTATGTCATACGACAAAAAATTGTGTGGAATTCTCATCGAAAATCAGCTAAAAGGAAAGCTGCTTTCTTCCAGTATAATTGGGATCGGACTCAATATAAACAACAGTAAGTTCGATAATTTACCACATGCTGGTTCATTATTCACTATCACGGGAAAAAACTATGAGCTTGAGGCAGTACTGGAATTATTGGTTAAATGCATCTTAGAAGAATTGGAAAAGCTTGAAACATCAAGTTTTAACGAACTTAAAACTGTATACGAACCGAGCTTATTCAGGAAAGACGAAATTTCGGTTTTCGAGCATGAGGACGGGACGCTGCTCAATGGGATCATTCGCGGGATCAGTGTGGAGGGTAATTTATGCGTAGAGTTGGAAGATGAACGTTGGGCCGAATTCAGCCTGAAGGAAATAAAACTTCGTTATTGAAGTTTTTCCAGGTTGGTGGTAAGGGTTTCCAGGAATTTGGTGATAGGTCCCTTAATCATCATCGCCATCATAGGGTTGAAATCGCCATTAAAAACCAATTCGGCTTCCGATGACCCTGTGTCAATTTCCTTGATATGAGCGGTTAACTGAAATGGAATTTTGTCACTTATTGCTCCTAAAACCACTTTTTCCGGAGCTTCAACCTCTTTTAATTCCAACCCGATCTCCGGCATACCTTTTAGGGCAAAGACAAACGAATTCTCACTCAGAACCTCAAATTTGCTAATATTTTCAGGCATGAGTTCTTCAAAATTCTTAACATCGCTCAAATAGGAGCAGAGATCTTGAGCCGATCGCCGTACATTTATTTTTTTACTTTCAATTTGCATGAGACATGGATTGGGTTAACCGGGTTTGTATTTTAGTTATTTTCGGGCTTTACAGCCATAGCGGGATTCCAGTTAGCAGGATCCCTGCGCCACTGAGCTAAAAGGGCATTCTCTTCGGAAGTAATATAACCAGACCGTTCCGCCTGCTCGACGATTTCGGCATAATCGCTCAATGTATGTAAAGTTACCCCGGCATCGGCAAAATTCTTTTCAGAAATATCAAAACCATACGTAAAAATGGCAACCATGCCTTTTACGTTCAATTCGGCTTCACGCAAGGCCTCCACTGCAGCCAAACTGCTCTTTCCTGTGCTTATGAGATCTTCTACCACCACCACATTCTGATGCGGCTCAACCAGGCCTTCTATCTTATTCTGCCTTCCGTGCTTCTTGGCTTCGGGCCGCACATAACAGAAAGGGACATTTAAATAATCGGCTACCAGCATACCTATCCCAATGGCACCTGTGGCAACTCCGGCAATAACATCAGGCTTACCATACAGGGACTCGATCTGGCTGGCTATCTGCTCTCTAAGAAAGTTCCTGATCACGGGAAAGGAAAGGGTTATACGGTTGTCGCAGTAAATTGGAGATTTCCATCCTGAGGCCCACTCAAAAGGGTTTTGTGGTTGTAATTTTATTGCATTAATTTGCAAAAGTAATTCGGCCGTTTTTTGAGCGGTCTCTTTGTTTAAAATCATACTGCAAATGTATAAAGTTTTTGTGAAAGACATTCCAATAATTCTCTCAACCGAGAAAAATATTGGCAAGCAGTACACCTCTATTCCACTGAAATTTGCGCGGTTTAAGAAATTGATCAAAAAGATCAATAATGGGAAACTGATCTATGTGAATCTTTATCATAAAAATGAAGAGAAACTGGAGCGATTCCTTCGGAAGAAATTGCCGGTCGTTGAGGCCGCCGGGGGATTGGTCTACAACAATAAAAGGGAGATCCTTTTTATTTACCGCAATGGAAAATGGGACATTCCCAAAGGGCGCATCGAAAAAAATGAAAGTCATCAGGAGGCTGCCGTAAGAGAAGTGGAGGAAGAAACGGGAATAACAGGTCTAGAGGTAAAAAAATTTCTCACGACTACCTATCATGTGTTTAAAAGAAACGGCAAATTTAAGCTGAAGGTGACCTATTGGTTTGAAATGTATTCCGAATTCGACGGAACATTCGTTCCCCAGATCGATGAAGGGATCCTGAAGGTGAAATGGAAGAACTTCGAAAAGACACAGAAAGCCCTTCGCGATTCGTACGAAAATATCAAACTCTTGTTCCCAAAAGAATATCTACTCACTCACCCGAACGACAGGGTAACGTAAATGTGCTTTCTCGTAATTAGGTGAACGTTTGTGGATCCAGTCCAACTGGGCATACCAGTTATTTCTGAAATTAGCGTCTTGCTGTTTTTTATTTTCAAAAGCTTGTTGGATCTCCGGATTATCCTGAAGAAATTGGTAAGCCATATCTTCCCATACATAGGGAGAGAATCCTTCTTTTTGCTGTAAGATCGCGTCGAAATAATTCCAGTTGAAGAACGAATCGGGCGCAGTGGGCTCTAGGGTTTCCATTATATAACGAATGCCAGGCTGGTTGGTTTCAACAATATAATCTCCTTCGTGCACCATTATTTCTTCCTCCTCTACACGTACTTCAGTATTATAGTGCGGATAGTGACCTTCATATGCGTTACGGCTCGTATCGTAGGATTCGATATAATACACTTCGGCCGAAACCAAGGTGTCTTTTTTAACATAGTCGCATCTTATTTTATTCAATCGCAGTAGCTCTACAACATTCCAATATCCACCGGAGATAATATATTGTTTCGGAATGCTAACTGATCTGGCAGGTTTAAAGTGGTTGTAGTAGGTTATTTCTCTTTCATATGGCCTGTTCCTGTCGTAATGTAAACGTTGGGCCCCTGTGACTTCACTCGGTATC